>CAYZSE010000082.1:0-15718 GCA_964481035.1 uncultured Geminicoccaceae bacterium
GGCGGCCGGGCGGGGGTGCGGGATGGGCGTAGATCAACCTCACCGGAACGCTCTAACGTTCCGGCACGTCGGTTTCGGCCGAGGCGACACGGCGCACGCGGCCGATCAGCATCGGCGCCAGGGCGGACGCCGCCGCCAGCACGTAGAGCGTCACGGTGATGCCGCCCTCGACGAGGATCGACCAGTCGCCGCCCGAGATCGAGAGCGCGCGCCTGAGGTTGTCCTCGAACAGCGCGCCCAGGACCACGCCGAGGATGACCGGCGCGAGCGAGAAGTCGAGCTTCCTGAGGAGCCAGCCGAAGACGCCGAGCGCGATCATGACGTAGAGGTCGAACGGGTTGCCGACGACCGAGTAGACGCCGATGAAGGCGAGCACGGCGATCAAGGGGATCATGTACGCCTGCGGGATGGTGAGGATCCGCGCGAAGAGCCCGACCATCGGCAGGTTGATGACGAGCAGCGCGACGTTGCCGACATACATCGAGGCGATCAGGCCCCAGGCGATCTCCGGGCGCTGCTGGAACATCAACGGCCCCGGCTGGACGTTGAAGAGGAGCAGCGCGCCGAGGAGGATCGCCGTCGTCCCGGAGCCGGGAATGCCGAGGGTCAGCATCGGCACCATCGCCCCGCCGGCGGCGGCGTTGTTGGCGCTCTCCGGTGCCGCGAGGCCCCTGATGTGGCCCTGGCCGAACTGCTTGCCCTCCTCGCCGGCGAGCCGCTTCTCGGTGCCGTAGGCGACGGCGGAGGCGACCGAGGCGCCGGTCCCGGGGAGAACGCCGATGACGAAGCCGATGATCGACGAGCGCAGCACCGTCCACTTCACGGCCAGCAGGTCCTTGAGGCTGACGAAGCTCTTGCCGACCGGGGTCGGCTCGAGCCGGCCGGTGATCTGCTGCTCGACGAGCGTGAAGAGCTCGGCGATGCCGAAGAGACCGATGACGATGATCAAGAAGTCGATGCCGGCCAAGAGGTCGGGGACGCCGAAGGTGTAACGGACCACGCCCGTGTTGGCGTCGATGCCGACCGTGGCGATCATCAGGCCGATGACGGCACCCATCAGCGTCTTCACCGAGTTGCGCCCGACGAGCGAGGCGAGGGTGGCGAAGGCGAAGACCATCAGCGCGACATACTCCTCCGGCCCGAAGGTGACGGCGAAGGCCGCGAGCGCGGGCGCGAACAGGGTCAAGAGGATGACGGCGAGCGTGCCGCCGAAGAACGACGCGCAGGCCGACAGCGCCAAGGCCCTGCCCGCCTCGCCGCGCCGCGCCATCGGGTTGCCGTCGAGGGTCGTCATGACGGCGCTGGCGTCGCCCGGCACGTTCAAGAGGATCGAGGAGATGCGCCCGCCGTACTCGGCCCCGTAATAGATGCCGGCCAGCAGGATCAGCGCCGATTCCGGCGGCAGGCCGAGGCTGTAGGCGATCGGCAGGAGGATCGCCACGCCGTTGATCGGGCCGATGCCGGGCAAGGCGCCGATGAGCGAGCCCGCGAAGCAGCCGAACAGCACGAGCGACAGGTTGAGCGGCGTGAAGACGACGGCGAAGCCGCCCATGAGATAGCCGAAGACGTCCATGGCGCCGTCCTGCTCAAAAGGGGATGGGGCCGCGCGGCAGGTTGAGCTCGAGCACGCGGGTGGCGATCACGTAGCCGAGCGTCCCCAAGAGCAGCCCGTAGATCCCGGCCGAGGCCGGCCGCGCGCCGGAATACCAGGCGAGGCCCGCGGCGAAGGCGATGGTCGCGAGCATGAAGCCCAGGGGCTCGAACAGCAGCGCATAGGCGCTGAGCGCGGCCGCCGCGACCATGAGCTTGCCGAGCGACCGGCCGCCGCCCCAGCTGGGCTCAGCGTCGGGGCGAGCCAAGAGGTAGACGGCGCAGGCGGCGAGCACGAAGGTCAGGATCTTGGGCCAGGACTCCGGGCCCAAGGGATCGTATTGGAACGGCGCCTCGAGCTGCCACGCGATCACGCCGTAGCCGATCGCCAAGAGCAGCATCGCCGTGCCGAAGACGCGATCGGACATGGCTCGACCCGGAGAAGGGAGGGCGCGCGGCGAGCGCGCCCTCGGGGGCTTACTGGCCCGGTTTAGTGGCCCGGCTTACTGGATGAGGCCCGCGTCCTGGGCGATCTGCCGCAGCCGCGCGACGCGATCCAGGACCTCCGCCTCGAACTCCGCGCCGGCCATGTCGAGCGGCAACAGGCCCCGCTCCTTCTGGATACGCGCGAACTCCTCGGTGCCGTAGGCCTGCTCGAAGGCGTCGACGTAGAACTGGTACGCCTCGTCGGGCACGTCGCCACCCATGTAGTAGCCGCGCATGATCACCCAGTCGGCGTCGAAGCCGAGCTCGCGCACGGTCGCGAACTCCGCGAACGGCTCGGGCAGGCGCTCGGGCGACATCACGGCGAGGATGCGCATCGTCCCGGCGTCGAGGTGTGCCGCCATCTCGGCGACGTCGCCCGTGTAGAGGTCGATGCTGCCGCCCAAGAGCGCCGCGATCGATTCGCCGCCGCCGTCGAAGGCGACGTAACGCATGGCCTTGGGATCGAGGCCCGCGGCCTGGAGCAGGAGCGCGCCCTTCATCCAGTCCTGCGAGCCGACCGAGCCGCCGGCGCCGACGACGACGCTGGTGATGTCCTCCGCGAAGGCGGCCATGACGTCGTCGAGGGTCTGGTAGGCGCTGTCGGCGCGGACCACGACGGCGCCGAAATCGGCCCCGGCGGTAGCGACCCAGCGCACGTCGTCGGCCTCGAAGCCGCCGAACTTGCCGGTCGCGATGTTTAACAGCGAGCCGGTCGAGAAGGCGACGATGCTATTCCGATCGTCGGTTCGGGTCGTGTTGAACTGATTGAAGGCCACGGCACCGATGCCGCCGGGCATGAAGGTCACCTGCATCGGCGTCGCGAGGTACGGCTTGAGCCCATCGGCGGCGATGCGGCAGGTGAGATCGAAGCCGCCGCCGGGCTGCGCGGGTGCCACGCACTCGGGACGCTGCGGTGCGGATTGAGCGCTGGCGGCGGGGGCGGCGAGCACGATGGCGAGCGCCGCGGTCAGATGTGCGAGTTTGTTCAACGATGCCTCCCTTCGAGACGATTACGCACCGCTCCGTCCGTACGCCAACAGGCGCGCGACGAAAAGCGTTCATGCGGAACGCGCGGGCCAGCGCTCGACGGTGAAGGGGCTCCGGTGCCGAACCCCGCGCCGCGAGCGCCAGCCCCGCGGCTTGGAGAGCACGAGCGTGGTCCAAGGGCCGATGTCGTAGCGCCCGACCGCGTGCAGTCCCTGGCGCCGATGGGCGAGCAGCACGGCTTCGGCCTGCACCGAGAGCAGGCCCGAGATGATCGCGTGGCCGCCGACGGCGAGCGCCCGCGCGAGGTCCGGTGCCATGGCGATGAGCGGACCCGCCAGGATGTTGGCGAAGACGAGATCGAAGCGGCCGGCCCGCCTCGGCTCCGGGCGGTCGTAGCCTTCGCAGACCGCCGTCGAGAGCCGGCCCGCGACGCCGTTGACGCGCGCGTTGGCGGCGGCCGTCCGCACCGCCTCGATATCGACGTCGCAGGCGTAGGCCCGCGCCTGCGGCCAGCATTTGAGCGCGGCGACGGCGAGGATCGCCGAGCCGCAGCCCATGTCGAGCACGCGGGAGAACGGTCGCCTGCGGGCGAGGTCGTGCAGCGCCCAGAGGCAGCCCGCGGTGCTGCCGTGCTCGCCCGAGCCGAAGGCGGTGCCGGCGTCGATTCGAAGCGGTACCGTGCCTACGGGCGGCGCCTCCTCGACATGGCTGCCATGCACCCAGAAGCGGCCGATGGCGAGCGGCGGGAAGCTGCGGCGGGTCGCCTCCAGCCAATCCTCGGCCGCCAGCGGCACCACGGTCATGGCCTCGATCGTCGGCGCCGCCGGGCCCAGCACGTCGTGCAGCTCCGCCTGCAGCCGGCCCAGGTCCGGCGCCGCCGAGAAAAGCAGCTCGCAGATCCAACCCGCACCGTCCTCGGCCTCGTAGGCGGCGAGGCTGGCGACGTCGTCGTCGAGGGCGGCGAGCAGGTCGTCGACCCGCTCGGGCGGGATCGCAAAGCGCACCTGGACGTGCGCGGGCCGGTCGATGTCGTTCATGGGACGGCTTGGACGAAGCTCGCGATGACCTTTTTCCGGCCGGATTTCTCGAAGGCGATGTCGAGCTTGTTGCCGTCCACGCCCTCGATCCGGCCGTAGCCGAACTTCTCGTGGAAGACCCTGGCACCGACCGCATGGCTGCCCGCCGTGCTCGCGACCTCCTCGGCGACGGCGTCGATCACCGGGCCCTTGCGGATGCGCGCCGTGTTGAAGCGGTGGAGCGGGTCACCGTCACGCTTGGGCGGCAGGCCCGGCGAGCGCAGCCGCCTCGCCGCGAAGCCGTCACGGTGCAGGAACTCGCAGTGCTCGGCGGGCAGCTCCTCGACGAAGCGCGAGGGGATCGAGGAGACCCAGCCCTGGTACATGCGCCGATTGGCGGCGAACAGGATCCAGCAGCACCGGCGCGCGCGGGTGATGCCGACATAGGCGAGCCGGCGCTCCTCCTCCAAGGCTGCGCGTCCGCCCTCGTCGAGGGCGCGCTGGTTGGGGAAGACCCCCTCCTCCCAGCCGCCGAGAAAGACGTTGTCGAACTCCAGCCCCTTGGCGCCGTGCAGCGTCATGATCGTCGCCATGTCGCCCGCGGGATCGGACGCGTTCTCCATGACGAGGCTGACGTGCTCGAGAAAGCCCGCCAGCGTCTCGAACTCGCCGACGGCCTGGACGAGCTCCTTGAGGTTGTCGAGCCGGCCCGGCGCGTCCGGCGACTTGTCGGCCTGCCACATGGCGACATAGCCCGATTCCTCGAGCACGATCTCGGCGAGCTCGCGCGCCGGCAGGCTCTCCATCTGCGCCCGCCAGCCGGCGAAGGCCGTCACGAGGTCGGCGAGCGCCTTCTTCGCCCGTGGCTTCACCTCGTCGCTGGCGACGAGGCCGGCGATCGCGGCGGTGAGGCTCGTCTCGTTGGCCCGCGCGTGCCGGCGCAGGGCCACGAGCGTCGCCTCACCGAGCCCGCGCCGCGGCACGTTGACGATGCGCTCGAAGGCGAGATCGTCGTCGGGCTGCACCAGGACCCGGAGATAGGCCACCGCGTCGCGGATCTCGGCCCTCTCGTAGAAGCGCGGCCCGCCGACCACCCGGTAGGGCAGGCCGATGGCGATGAAGCGCTCCTCGAACGACCGCGTCTGAAAGCCGGCGCGCACCAGCACCGCCGCGCTCGCCAGCGGCTCGCCCCGGCGTTTGAGCGCCTCGAGCTCCTCGCCGACGAAGCGCGCCTCCTCCTCGTCGTCCCACAGGCCCGCGACCCGGACGGCCTCCCCCGCCGCGTCCTCGGTCCACAGCGTCTTGCCGTGTCGGCTCTCGTTCTTCGCGATCAATCCCGACGCGGCGGCGAGGATGTGGCCGGTCGAGCGGTAGTTGCGCTCCAGGCGGACCACCTGCGCACCCGGGAAGTCCTGCTCGAAGCGCAGGATGTTGCCGACCTCGGCGCCGCGCCAGGAGTAGATCGACTGGTCGTCGTCGCCGACGCAGGTGACGTTGCGATACCCTTGCGCCAAGAGCCGCAGCCAGAGGTACTGGGCGACATTGGTGTCCTGGTACTCGTCGACCAAGATCGCCTTGAACCGCCGCTGGTAGTCTTCGCGCACGTCGGCGTGCGCCATGAATAGCGCCAGGTTGTGCAAGAGCAGATCGCCGAAGTCGCAGGCGTTCAACGTCGCCAGCCGCGCCTGGTAGTGGCGGTAGAGCTCGACCGCCCGGCCGAGCGCGAAGTCGCCCTGCTCGGACGCCGGCACCTGGTCGGGCGTCCAGCCGCGGTCCTTCCAGCGCTGGACGATGGCGTTGAGGACCCGCGGCGGCCATTTCTTGGCATCGAGGCCGGCCGCCTCGATCACCTGCTTCAAGAGCCGTTGCTGGTCGTCGACATCGAGGATCGTGAAGGTGGGCTTGAGCCCGATGCGTTCGGCATGCCGCCGCAGGATGCGCGCGCCGATGGCATGGAAGGTGCCCATCCACATCCCCTGCACCGGGCGCTGCAGGAGCGCTGCGACCCGCTCGTTCATCTCGCGCGCGGCCTTGTTGGTGAAGGTCACCGCCAGAATCTCGCCGGGCCGGGCGCGGCCCTCGATCAGCAGATGCGCGATGCGGCTGGTGAGCACCCGCGTCTTGCCGGTGCCCGCCCCGGCGAGCACCAGGAGCGGGCCGTCGGGCGCCGTCACCGCCGCGCGCTGCTCGGGGTTGAGACCCCGCAGGTGCAGGGCCTCGTCGGCGAGGCGCGCGCGTCCGAAGGCTCCCGTGTCGGCCAAGGCCTGTCTCCTCGCTGGATCCCGGCGGTAGCTTAGGGGGCTCGCAGGCGGTCTGGAACCTCTTGTGCGCACCTCGCGGCGGACCCGCGACCGTCCGCGGCTCAACCTTCGCCGCGCTCGACGGCACGGGCCTCGAGCAGCGCCCGATTGTAGGCCAGGACCAGATCCTGCTGGCGGACCTCGCCCAAGACCGTCGGATCCTCGCGGCTCTTGACGACGGGAACATGATCCTCGGCGATCTCGCGCGTGCGCCGCCAGGCCGCGGCGAGGTCGTCGTCGGGGTGGAGCACGAGGTTCGGCGTGCGGGCGAGATCGGCGGCGGTCACGGCGCGCCCGGCGTCCGGGGCGAAGGCGGCATCGGCGAGATCGTCGAAGGTCACCTCGCCGAGCAGGCGTCCGTCGCCGTCGCGCACATAGATCGGCACGTGGCTCGAGCGGAAGCGCTGCTTGAGCTCGTCGAGGGTCATCTCGGCGGGCACCGAATGGTGCTCGGGGCGGAGAATGTCGGCAACACGCCGCCTCGCCAGCAGCGAGAGCTCCGGCGCCCGCCCGAGACGGACGCCCTCGAGCGCGAGCTGCCACGAGAAGAACGAATGCCCGTGCAGCTGCAGGGTGAAGAGCGTCGCCGTCGAGACCGCCAACATGAGCGCGAAGGTGACGCCGTAGTTCTGGGTGAGCTCGAAAATCATGATGATCGTCGAGATGGGCGCGCCGAGGACCGCCGCGGCGACGGCGCCCATGCCCAAGATGCCGTAGACCGCGGTGCCCGAGCTGAGCTCGGGGAAAGGGACCTCGGCGACCTTGTCGAAGGCGACGCCGACGAGCGCGCCGAGCACCAGGGACGGGCTGAAGATCCCGCCGCCGAAGCGCGAGCCGAGGCAGATCGCGGTGGCGAGGCCCTTGGCGACCGCGATGCCGACGAGCATCGGCAGCGCGAAGCCGTCGCGCAGCGTCGCGTCCGTCGTCTCGTAGCCGATCCCGAGGACGTGCGGAAACGCCAGCGCGATGACGCCGGTCATGAAGCCTGCGACGGCCGGGCGCAGCCAGAGACGGACCCCGAGGCGGGTGTGGAGCGCGTCGACCACGGCGACGGTCTTCAAGAGGCCGATCGCCGCCGCGCCGCAAACGACGCCGAGAAGCACGAACGCCGGCAGCTCGAGGAACGAAACCACGCCTTCGGGCGGCAGCTGGAAGGCGACCGCGTCGCCGTAGTGGATGCGGCTCACCATCGTGCCGATGACCGAGGCGATGACGACCGGCGAGAAGGCGGTGAGCGCATAGTGGCCGACGACGACCTCCAGGGCGAAGAAGACACCGGCGATCGGCGCGTTGAACGCGGCGGCGATGGCGGCGGCGACGCCGCAGCCCAGAAGCGTCCGGACCGAGCGGGCGCCGAAGCCGGCACGGATGGCGGCCGCGGAAGCGAGCGACGCGCCGAGATGGACGATCGGCCCCTCGCGCCCGACCGAGCCGCCGACGCCGATGGCGAGCGCGTTGACCAGCCCGGCGCCGAGGCCCGCGCCGAGCCCTAGCCGCCCGTTGTTGAGCGCATTCGCCTCGATCACCTGCGCGACGCCTTGCGGTTGCGGCGGCGGCAGGACCCTCGTGCACAGGAGCCCGATCACGAGGCCACCGAGGGTCGGCACCGCGACGACCTGCCAAGCCGGCAGCGTCGGCGCGAGGTCGAACAGCTCGCCCGGCCCCAGGGTCGACCATTGGACCGTCTCGACGAGGTAGCGAAAGGCAATCGCGCCGCCGGCGGCCAAGAGGCCGATCGCGGCGGCCATCAGACCCAGGGCGACGTGCTCGCCGCCGCCACGCTTCGCGACCGCGTCCGGCCAGCCCCTCATCGGCCGGCCGCCGCGCGCGGCCGCATCGGCACATATCGCGACAATGTGTCGCAAATGCCGCGCATCGGCGCCGACGCTCTCCGTTCGTCGCGGCCCGGCGAGGCGGAACGCCGCGCCGATGGCGCCGAAGTGCCCCTGGGGATGCAACGGGCTATTGAGCGTCGAGGCGATTTCGTGGCACGGTTTCCGTCATGAGAATGGGTGGTGTTGCAGCGGATCAGGGGTGTCTCAGGGTCACGCCGATGGCGTCGGGCCGCTGTGCCGTGTGTGGCGTGCGCGAGGCGTCGTTCTGCGCGGTGTTGACCCCGTCGGAGCTGCAACAGCTGCACGCCATGTCCTCACAGAAGTTCTTCGAGCCCGGCGAGCTCATCGTCGAGGAGGACGCGACGGTCCGCCAGGTGGCGAACGTGCTGCAGGGCACCATCAAGCTGTTCAAGCTCTTGCCCGACGGGCGCCAGCAGATCACCGGCTTCCTGTTCGCCGGCGACTTTCTGGGGCCGATGCTCTCCGGCGAGTATGCGACCTTCGCCGAGGCGGTGAACCGGGTCGAGCTCTGCCTGTTCGATCAACACCGGCTGCGCGAGCGGATGGACGCTTGGCCGCATTTGGAGCGGCGCCTGTTCGAGGACGCGACCGCCACGCTGGACCGTGCGCTCGACTGGATGCTGCTGTTGGGCCGCAAGACCGCCAGCGAGCGCGTCGCCTCGTTCTTCGTCATGCTCGCCGACCGGGTCGGGCAGCGTGCGGACGATGCCGCGGTCATCGACATCCCGATGAGCCGCTCCGACATCGCCGACTATCTCGGCCTCACCATGGAGACGGTGAGCCGGCAGATCTCGATCCTCAAGAAGGCGGGCCTCGTCGTCGCGCCGAGCCAGCACGCGCTGGAGCTGACCGATCTGCCGGCGCTGCGGCGCATGGCCGAGGGTGTCTACGAACGTCGCTGATCGCCCTTTGATCTGCATCATGGTGTGAAATAGGCGCTCTGCTACGTTGCTCACGTTGACAGCCGGGGCCCGATGCGTGTTCCCCCCTCCACGCATCGGGCCCTATGCTTTTCCAGCCCGGCGCCGCGCGCTTTTCCGGCCATCGCCGGGCGATAACCCCCTACCCGCGGCGGCGCGTTCGCAGTACCAACCCCGTGAAGCATCGGCCTCGGAGGAGCTTGCCATGAGCGAGCCGCAGAAGGGCGGCGGCATCGGCGATCGCGTCAACGACGCCATCGGCTGGCTGCAGCAGCGCTCGCGCAACGAGTGGATCATGTTCGGCATCGGCGTCGTGGTCGGCGTGCTCATCGGCTGAGCCGAGCGTCGCCGGGCCGTCGGCCAGGGGGAGACCGTCATGAAGTTCTTCGTCGACACCGCCGACGTCGGCGAGATCGAGGAACTCGCCGCGAGCGGGCTCGTCGACGGCGTGACCACCAACCCGTCGCTCGTGGCGAAGACCGGGCGGCCGTTCCTCGAGGTCGTGCGCGACATCTGCAAGCTCGTCGACGGCCCGGTCAGCGCCGAGGTCACCGCGACCGACGCCGAGACGATGCTCGCCGAGGGGCGCAAGCTCGCCGACCTCGCCGCCAACGTCTGCGTCAAGCTGCCGCTCACCTGGGACGGCCTCAAGGCCTGCAAGCAGCTCCGCCGCGAGAGCATCCTCGTCAACGTCACGCTCTGCTTCAGCCCTGTGCAGGCGCTGCTGGCGGCCAAGGCCGGCGCCACCTTCGTCTCGCCCTTCGTCGGCCGCCTCGACGACATCGGCCACGACGGGATGGGCCTGATCGCCGACATCTGCGAGATCTACGCCGAGTACCCGCTGCTCGAGACCGAGGTCCTCGTCGCCTCGGTGCGCCACCCGATGCACCTCGTCGAGGCGGCCAAGCTCGGCGCCGACGTCGCCACCATGCCGGCCGCCGTCATCCGCCGGCTCGTCGAGCACCCGCTGACCGACAAGGGCCTCGCCGCCTTCCTCGCCGATTGGGCGAAGACCGGCCAGTCGATCCTCTGAGGCCCTTCGGGTGAACGCCGCGCGAGCGTCGCGCCCGTCGCGGCTCGGGACGGGGCTACGCCCCCGAACGTCAATTCCCGAACACGACCTGATGCATGATCCGGTCGGGCCAGAAGGCGAAGCTACCGGCGACGCCGAGCCCGCCCAAGAAAACCCAGAGCATGGCCGACCGGTGGGCTTGCAAACGCTGTGTCCGCACAGCCCACAGGGCTCGCCCCAGTCCAACGAGGGTCAGGAGGGCGAGCAGGTGAATCCAGCTGAAGCCGTGCCATTGGTCGATTTCGTGGATCCACAACGAGCTCACGCAGGTTGTTGCCACCAGCATCACCCAGACCATGCCGAAGAGGCGGTGCTGCGCCGTACCCTTCGTACGCACGAGTTGCGGGATGCCAAGCCCGATCGCCGCGATCGCGCTCCACGCGTGCAGCTGGATGGGCAGGCTGGCTTTCAGCAGCGGATCCAGATCCAGCGTCCCTATCCCTCTCCAAGCCGTCGACGGTCGCGGTCGCTGACGTCTCGTTCTTCGAGCCGATTACGTGAGGAGCGTAGCGAAGCCGGCACTGCGAGCAAAGGCGACCCCGCGTCACCCGCCGCTCATCGCGATCGTGCCCCCACTCGTTGTATTGGAGGCCTCGGGCGGAGCGCGACACGGGTACGCGGGAAGCGACGGGTTCGACGGTGGCTCGGCGTTCAGCCAGGAGGTGGGGCCAACTCGGTGACGATCTCGTTCTCGCGCTCGAGCGTGCGGTGGACCGGGCAGCGGTCGGCGATCTCGAGGAGGCGGCGGCGCTGCTCCTCGTCGAGCGGGCCCTCGAGGGTGATGGTGCGGGTCAGGCGGTCGATCTTCGCCTCACCGCCGGCACCGTCGTCGGCGTGCACCTTGGCGTGGCGCACGGCGACGGCGACGCCCTCGAGCGTCACGGACTTGCGCGCGGCGTACATGCGGAGGGTCATCGACGTGCAGACGCCGAGCGCCGCCGCCAGCAGGTCGTAGGGCGAAGGCCCGGCGTCGTCGCCGCCGACCCCGCGCGGCTCGTCGGCGAGAAACCGGTGCGCGCCGATGCGCACCTCCTGCACGAAGCGCCCGCCGCCCGTCTCACGGACGGCGACGACGCCTTCCTCGGGCTCGTCCGCCGCGGCCGGCGGCAGGTAGCGACCCGCCCAGGCGGCGATGACGTCGGCGGCGAAGGCCGCGTCCTCGGGCCGGGTCAAGAGGTGGTCGGCGTCGTCGAGGGAGACGAAGCTCTTCGGGTGCTTGGCGGCACGAAAGAGCTCGCCAGCCTGGTCGATGCCGACGATCGTGTCCCGGGGCGCGTGGAGGATCAGGAGCGGGCGGCGCAGCGCCGCCGCATCGGCGGCGAGGTCGTGGCCGCGCAGATCGTCGAGAAACGCCCGATCGACGCAGACCCGGTGCCCGCCCATCTCGAGGCAGGCCTCGCCGCCCTCCGGCAGGTCCGCGCCGTCGGCCTCGAACTTGAGCGCGAGGTGCGCGGGCGAGGCGGGCGCGCCGATGGTGGCGACGGCGCGCACCTCGGGAAGCCGGCCGGCGGCGGCGACGACGGCAGCACCGCCGAGCGAGTGACCGACCAGGAGCGAGGCGGGCATGCCGACCTCGCTCGCGACGAAGCGCGCCGCCGCCTCGAGGTCGGCGACGTTGCCGCTGAAGCCCGATGTCTCGAGCTCGCCCTCGCTGGCGCCGACGCCGGCGAAGTCGAAGCGGAGCACGCCGATGTCGTGCAGCGCCAGGGCGTCGGCGACCCGCCTCGCGGCGTGGCTCTGCTTCGAGCAGGCGAAGCAGTGGGCGAAGATCGCCCAGGCGCGCGGCGGCGCCAGCGGGTGGATGAGCTCGCCCGCGCGCGCGCCGCCGTGCCCGCTCGCGAAGCGCACCTTGATTCGTCGTGCCGTCATGCCGCGACCTCCCGTCGTCGGGTTCTAGGCGCCGCGCTGCCACGGTCGCCGCGCTCTGCCGGGGTGAACGTGCCGCAGCCGCGGCGGGTTGTCGAAGCGGATCTCGAGGGCGCCGGCGCGCCACAGCTCGCCGCGGGTCACCGTCGGCGTCGCTCGGCAGCGCGTGTCGCTCGCGAGATTGACGACCAGATCGGCGGCGCAGTCGCGGAGCATGGCGTTGGGGCGAAAGGCGATCGCCACCTCGCGGCCGTCGGCGGTGGTGAAGCGGCAGCCGCGCCGATCGCAAGGCAGCACCGCGGCGGCGTCGATGAAGCCGTCGATGCCGAGCGCCCGTTGCCAGCCGCGCAGGACGAAGCCGTCGCGGCCGTCGACCGCGAGGGCGTAGCGGCCCGGCCCGAGCCGCAGCGCCGCCATGCCGGCGGCGCGGTCGACCAGCATGTCGGGCGGTCGCGCGGTACTCCAGAGCAGCGCCCCGGCGAGCGCCGGGACGAGGGCGAGGCGCGTGAGCCGGCCGGACCACAGCGCCGCCCAAAGCCCCGCGAGCGCGAAGAGCAGCACGGCCGCAGAGGGCGGCGGCGGCAGGACGACGTTGCCGCCGGGCCAGATCGCGGCCCAGGCCGCCGCCGCCAGCACGCCCTCGATCCCAAGGCCCATCGCCGCGAGGAAGGGGCCATCGAGGCCCGTGGGCATCAGCAGCAGGCTCACCAGCCCGAGCGGCATGATCCACAGCGCCATCAGCGGCACCGCGACGAGGTTGGCGGCGATCCCGTAGGTCGGCAGCCGGCCGAAATGGTAGGCGGCGATCGGCCCGGTCGCCAGCGAGGCGATGACCGTCGTGAGCGCGACGCCGACGACATAGGCGACCAGCAGCGACGGCGCGCCGGCGCCGCGGTTAGGCCGGCGCCGCCGCCAGCGCTCGTAGACGGCGACGAGGGCGGTGACCGCCGCGAAGGACATCTGAAAGGAGGCGCCGAACAGCGCCGCCGGGTCGAGGGCGAGGACGACGAGGGCGGCGAGCGCCACCAGCCGCAGCGAGATCGCGTCGCGGTCGACCATCAGCCCGAGGAGGACGACCGCGGTCATCATGAAGGCGCGTTGGGTCGGCACCGGCGCACCGGCGAGCAGGAGGTAGAGAAAGGCCACCGCCAGCGCCGCGATGGCGGCGATCCGGTGCGCCATGACCCGGAGCGCGAGCCAGGGCCAGAGGCACACGGCGTAGCGCAGGGCGACGAACGCGGTGCCGGCGACGAGGCCGATGTGCAGGCCGGAAATGGCGAGCAGATGGGCGAGCCCCGCCGCCTGCATGTCGCTCCAGACGCGGTCCGGGATGTCGCCGCGCAGGCCCGTCAGCAGGGCCGCGGCGACGCCGCCGCTCTCGCCCGGCAGCACCGTCACCGCGTGCCGCGCGATGGCCCGGCGGACCTCGGCCAGAAGGAAGCCCGCCGCGGCGCCGTCGTCGAGCGGCCGGACGGCGCCGAAGGCGTAGCCGACGGCGCCGAGGCCGTTGAAATAGGCCCACCGGCCGAAGTCGAAGCCGCCGGGCAGGACCGGCTCCGAGGGCGGCAGCAGCCGCGCGCGGAGCGCGACCCGCGCGCCGGCGTGGACCTCGCCTTCGAGCGTGCGCGCGCTGACCCGCACCCGATGCGGCAGGTCGGCGCGCCGCGGCAGGACGTCGAGGGTGAGCCGCGCGCCCTCGGCCTGCGGCTCGACGAGCACGACGCGGGCCTCGAAGGTCGCCACCACCGGCCGTTCCAGGGCCGGTTGCGCCAGCCGCTGCGTCTGCCATTGGGCGAGCGCAAAGCCGGCCAGCAGCAGCGCGAGGCCGACGACGACGGTGCGCGGGCCGAGCTCGCGCAGCCTTAGCGAAAGCAGGGAGGCGGCCAGGGCCCCTACCGCCGCGAGCGGCGCGCAGCCGCGCCACGGCTCGAAGGCGAGCGCGTGATAGAGGGCAATGCCGAAGGCCAGCGGCAGTGGCGCTGCCAAGAGCCAGCGCTCGCGCTGGGCGACGATCGCCGCCAGCTGCCGTCGCCACCGGCGCCGCGCGGCGTCGGCGACGCGCCGGGCCGCCTTGTGGCCGAAGCCGATCGTGCTATCCCCGGCCCACCTCATCGCAAGGCAGTCTCGAAAGGACGGCAGGCTTGACGGTCATCACGCGCTTCGCGCCTTCGCCCACCGGCTTCCTCCACATCGGCGGCGCGCGGACGGCGCTCTTCAACTGGCTCTTCGCGCGGCATCACGGCGGGCAGTTCCTTCTGCGTATCGAGGACACCGACCGGGCCCGCTCGACCCAGGCGGCCATCGACGCGATCTTCGACGGGCTCGACTGGCTCGGCCTCGTCCCGGATCAACCTCCGGTATATCAGTTCGCGCGTCGCGAGCGTCACGTCGCGTGCGCCGAGCGCCTGTTGGCGGAAGGTCGGGCCTACCGCTGCTGGGCGACGCCCGACGAGCTCGCCGCCATGCGCGAGCGGGCCAAGGCCGAGAAGCGGCCGATCCGCTACGACGGCCTCTGGCGCGACCGCGACCCTGCCGATGCGCCCCTGGGCGTCCAGCCGACGATCCGCATCAAGATGCCTCAGACGGGCGAGACGGTCATCGAGGACGCCGTGCAGGGCCGGGTCACGGTCCAGAACGCCGAGCTCGACGACATGATCCTCGTGCGCGGCGACGGCACGCCCACCTACATGCTCGCGGTCGTCGTCGACGACCACGACATGGGCGTGACCCACGTCATCCGCGGCGACGACCACCTCAACAACGCCTTCCGCCAGGCCCAGGTGTACGAGGCGATGGGCTGGGATCTTCCCACCTTCGCCCACATCCCGCTCATCCACGGCCCCGACGGCGCCAAGCTCTCCAAGCGCCACGGTGCCTTGGGGGTGGATGCCTACCGCGACATGGGCTTTCTGCCCGAGGCCGTGCGCAACTACCTCCTGCGCCTCGGCTGGGGCCACGGCGACGACGAGATCATCTCGACCGACGAGGCCATCGCCTGGTTCGACTTCACCGGCTGCGGCCGCGCGGCCGCCCGCTTCGACCTCGACAAGCTCACCGCCCTCAACGCCCACTACCTGCGCGAGCGCCCCGACGACGAGCTCGTCGACATGATCGTCCCGCGGCTCGAGGCGCTGGGCCATCCCGTCGACGCCGCGGGCCAGCAGCGCCTGCGCGCCGGCATGGGCGGCCTCAAGCAGCGCGCGCGACGCCTCGACGACCTCGCCGAGGCCGCCGCCTTCTACGTCGCCGAGCGCCCGATCCCCAGGGACGCCAAGGCCGAGAAGCTCCTGACCGACCAGGCGCGGGACCTGCTCGCCGACTACCGCCAAGCCCTCGCGCGCGATGCACCCGCCTTCACCGAGGACGCGCTCGAGGCCCATGCCCGCGACGTCGCCGAGCGCCACGGCCTCGGCTTCGGCAAGCTCGCCCAGCCCGTCCGCGCCGCCCTCACCGGCCGCGGCGTCTCACCGGGCCTGTTCGAGGTCATGGTCGCACTGGGTCCCGAGGAGGTGCAGGCCCGCCTGGACGACGCCATCGGCCGAGCCTAGGCCCGGATGGCGCGCTGCCATTCCTCTGATGCGCCAGGAAGAGGCGTAAGGCCGGCTCATCGGCATTGGCCAGATCG
>CAYZSE010000083.1:0-15592 GCA_964481035.1 uncultured Geminicoccaceae bacterium
CTCAAACCTCTTCGGCGACATCCTCTCCGACCTCGGCCCCGCCGTCGCCGGCGGCATCGGCCTCGCAGCGTCGGCCAACCTCAACCCCGAGCGCACCTTTCCCTCGATGTTCGAGCCCGTGCACGGCTCGGCCCCGGACATCGCCGGCCGGGGAATCGCCAATCCGATCGCGCAGATCTGGTCCGGCGCGATGATGCTCGAGCATCTGGGCCACAGCGACGCCGCCAAGGCGATCACGGATGCCTTCGAGGCCGTCCTCGCTTGCGGCGAGGTCAAGACCCCGGACCTCGGCGGCAAGGCCTCGACCACCGACCTGGCGCGGGCGGTCGCCGCCGCGGTCGCCGCCTGAGCCACGGCGTCGCTGCTGCGCCGCGAGCGTCTTTGATCACGTCGTCGCGTGCGCCACGGGCCCCATACGTTCAAGGCTCGGAGCCGCCCGGAAGACGGGCGCCGTTCAAGGACGACGATGGAGAAGCGTGGTGACCCCACGGGGACTCGAACCCCGGTTTCAGCCGTGAGAGGGCTGCGTCCTAACCGCTAGACGATGGGGCCTACGATCGGTCGCCGTGTCTAGACGGGCGGGGCGCGGCGATCAAGGACCTTTTCGCCGGTCGAAGCAGCCGATCAGCTCGACCTCGGCGGCGAAGCGGAACTGGTCGACCACCTGGACATCGCCCAAGACGAACCCGTGGGCGAGCAAGAGCGCGGCGTCCCTGGCAAAGCTCGCCGCGTCGCAGGCGACGTAGACGATGCGGTCGACCGCGCTCCGCGCGAGCTCGGCGGTCTGCGCCGAAGCGCCCCGCCGCGGCGGATCGAGGACGGCGGCATCGAACGCCGCGAGCTCGTCGGCAACCAGAGGACGGCGCTCCAGATCGCGCACGACGGTCGGCACCCCGGCCGCGTGCAACGCCGCGGCCGCGGCGGCGTCGCCCTCGACCGCCGCCACCCGGGCGCCCGTCGCGCGCGCCGCGGCGCTGAAGGTGCCGACGCCCGCGTAGAGATCGAGCACCCGGTCCGTCCCCGCCAAGGCGTCGGTGACGGCCGACTGGAGGCAGGCCTCGGCGGCGGCGGTCGCCTGCAGGAACGCGGCCGGCGGCGGCGCCACCTCGAGCGTCGGCCAGCTCAGCAGAGGTCGGCGGCGCTCGGCGATCGTCTCCGCCGGGGCGCCTTCCGACCGCCAGGCGACGCGGGCGAGGTCGTGCTCGCCCGCCCAGGCCGCCAGGCGCTCGCGGTCGGCAAGACCCGGTGGATCGCCGCGGCCGACGACCTCGATGCCGGCGTCGTAGGACGTGAGCTCGACCTCGCCGGGCGGGCGGTCGAGACCGGCCACGAGCGCGCGGAGAGGGGGGAGCGTCGCGATGAGCGCGGGGTGGGCGATCGGGCAGGCGGTGACGTCGACGACCCGCCGGCTGCGGCGCTCGTGAAAGCCGACGACGGGGCCGCGCCCGGTCCGCACGACGGCGACGCGCAGGCGGCGACGGCTCGCCGGCGGGCTCGCGTGCACGAGCGCCACCGGCACGTCGATGCCGTGCCGAGCGAGTGCCGTCGCGACCCGATCCAGCTTCCACGACCGGTAGAGGTGGAGCGGCAGATGCTGGGCGACGCAACCGCCGCAGGCGGCGAAATGCCGGCAGACGGGCTCGGCTCGCGCCACCGCCTGGATGCGGTCGACGCTTTCCGCCGCCACCGTCCCGGCGGTCGCCGCGTCGTAGCGGACGCGATGTCGCTCGCCCGGCAGGGCGCCGGCGACGGCGAGTCGGCGGCCGTCGTGGCGGGCGAGGCCGTCGCCCCGGCCACCCAGGGCCTCGATGACCACGTCGGTCGTGACGGGTTGCGGCAGCGCCCGCCGCCGGACGCTACTCGAGGACAACGAGGCCCATTCGCTCGCCGCGGGCGAGATCGACGTACATCAGGTAGCTCCGCCCCTGCTCGTCCTCGAGGACCAGCAGGGCGCGGCCGTCTTCGAGCTGGACGTCCTTGATGACGGCACCCGACGGGGCGGCGATGCCGACCGCCGGGCCGGCCCGGCGCTCGACCTCGCGCGCACGGTCGGTTTCACGTTTTTGCACGAACAGGTAGACGAAGGTGATGCAGCCGATGACCAGAACGACGCCGGTGACCACGACGAAGACCTTCAACAGGCGAAGCCACGGCTCCATCGCCGCGAGATCCTGCTCCGCAGCGAGATCCTCATGGTCGTCCGTTGGCCGTGCCTGATCCTTCGCCATCCGCCCACCACCTCGTGGCCGCCGCCGACGACGACCGCCAGCGGCTCGACCGGTTCCTCGCGCAGCACCTGCCCGACTTCTCGCGGGCGCGGCTGCAGGATCTGGTCAAGGGCGGCCGTCTGCGACTGAACGCGGCGGTCGTAGTGGACCCGGCGCAGCGGGTCAAACGCGGCGACGTGGTCGATCTCGACGTGCCGCCGCCGGCTCCGCTGGAACTCGTCCCCGAGGCGCCGCCCCTCGACATCCTCTTCGAGGACGACGACCTCGTCGTGCTGGTCAAGCCCGCGGGCATGGTCGTCCACCCCGCGCCGGGCCACGCCTCGGGCACGCTGGTGCACGCGCTCTTGGGTCACTGCGCCGGCCGGCTCTCGGGGATCGGCGGGATCGAGCGGCCGGGCATCGTCCACCGGCTCGACAAGGACGTGAGCGGCGTGATGGTGGTCGCCAAGTCGGACCCGGCCCATCGCGGGCTCGCCGGCCAGTTCGCCGTGCACGCCGTCGAGCGGGTCTACGCCGCGGTGGTCTACGGCCTCGCGCCGGAGCGCCTGCGGGTCCAGGGCGCCATCGGCCGGCATCCCAAGGACCGCAAGCGGATGGCCGTCGTCGGCAGCGGCGGCAAGCCTGCGGTCACCCATCTGGAGCGCCGGGGCGCAGCGGGCGTCGCGGCCTCGCGCTTGGCCTGCCGGCTGGAGACCGGGCGAACGCACCAGATCCGCGTGCATCTCAGCCATGCGGGGCATCCGATCCTCGGCGATCCGCTCTATGGCAAGGGCCGGGGCCGGATGCTGCCCGGAGAGCTTCGCGCCTGGCTCGAGGACTGGGGGCGGATCGCGCTCCATGCGGAGGTGCTCGGCTTCGCCCACCCGCGCACCGGACAACGCCTTCTGTTCGAGCGGCCGGCGCCCGACACATTCGATTCTTTGATGGAACGTCTCGGGCGGTGTAACCTTTAGCTGTGAAGATGCACCTGAATTCAGCGGGCGTTCAGTACCGCTCGGGTTCTGTACGCCTTATCGACGTTCACGCGCGGAGTTCTCACCATATGGCCAGCCTCCCAGTCGTTCCGGTCGAGGGTTCGGGCCTCTCGCGCTATCTCGACGAGATCCGGCGCTTTCCGATGCTGGAGCCGAAGGAAGAGTACGTGCTCGCCAAGTCGTGGCGCGAGCATGGCGACATCGATGCCGCGCATCGTCTGGTCACGAGCCATCTGCGCCTCGTCGCCAAGATCGCCATGGGCTATCGCGGCTACGGCCTGCCGCTGAACGAGATCATCTCCGAGGGCAACGTCGGCCTCATGCAGGCGGTCAAGCGCTTCGATCCGGAGCGCGGCTTTCGCCTCGCGACCTATGCGATGTGGTGGATCCGCGCGGCGATCCAGGAATACATCCTGCATTCCTGGTCACTCGTGAAGATGGGCACGACGGCGGCACAGAAAAAGCTCTTCTTCAACCTTCGACGCCTCAAGAGCCAGATGCAGGCGATCGACGAGGGCGATCTCCGGCCCGAGCAGGTCAAGAAGATCGCCGACCATCTGCAGGTGACCGAGCAGGACGTCGTCGACATGAACCGGCGCCTCGACGGGCCGGATCACTCGCTCAACGCGGCGCTCCGGGCCGACGGCGACACCGAGTGGCAGGATTGGCTCGTCGACGAGAGCGCGAGCCACGCCGAGGTGATCGCCGACGAGGACGAGCTCGACCACCGGCGCGGCCTTCTGGCCCAGGCGATGGACATCCTCAACGAGCGCGAGCGCCACATCCTGACGGAACGTCGATTGAAGGACGAGCCGCAGACGCTGGAGGAGCTGAGCCAGCAATACGGCATCAGCCGCGAGCGGGTGCGCCAGATCGAGGCTCGCGCCTTCGAGAAGCTGCAGAAGGCGATGCGGGGCTACGAAGCCGAGATCATCGCCGCCCAGGCCCGAGCGGCGGTCCCGCACGAGCAGGCCGGCGCCTGAGGGGCGGCACGCCCCGCGCGGGGCGGTCACATTTCGTGAGGCGGCGCGCCTCGGCGCGTCACCGCCTTCGGCAAGGGGTGACCCAACCGCACCCCGCCCAAAGGCAGGCTCAAGAGGCCGGGCGGGAGCCGAGCTGGTCGAGGCGCTACCCGGCTGGACAGCGCCTTGGCGCACGGAAGCGAAACGCCAGGACGGTCGAAGGCGCGGCCGCGATCAGGAGCATGGCCTCACCGCCCAAGCCGTCGGCGAGCAGGCCCGCGAGCGCCGGCCCGATCGCGCTGCCCAGCGCCACGCCCATCAGCGCTGCGGTGAAGCCGATCGAGCCGAGGCCCGGAAACAGCCTGAGGCTCCAAAAGGACAAGACGGCACTCATGGTCATCACGACGGCGCCCTGCAGGCCGGCCGACGCGACGACGACGGGCCACGACCCGGGCGCCAACGCCAGCAACGCCAACGACAGGGCGCTGGCTGCGAAGATCGTGCGCACCAAGCGGGCGAGCCCGAGCCGCGCCTCGATCGAGCCCGTGGCGAAGCCGATCGCGCCGCAAGTACCGTACCCGAGGAAGACGACCGCGGCAGCGGCGTCGACGCGCAGGCCCGGCAAGCCGCCGGCGGCGACCACGTGGTCGGCGGCGAATCCCAAGAAGACCGCGTTCGCCGCCCCGAAGACGACCGCCGCGGCATGGAGCGGCCGCGCATCGCTGCGGCCCAGCTCGCCGATCAGGCTCCGCAGGGACGCTGCGGGCACGCCCGGTCGCGGCTTGGCCGGCACCGCCATCGACGTCACGATGACGGCGGCGGCGCCGGCCAGCGCGAACCCTGCCCAGGCCCGGCGCCAATCGAGCACGCCGTAGCTCACGGCGAGGGCGAGCGCCGCGGCCAGGGCGACGCCGACGGTGGTGCCCGAGGAGACCACCGACAACGCCTCGGCGCGCCTGCGCTCGGGCACCGTCCGTTCGGCCGCATCGTTGAAGGGCGCCCAGCCGAAACCGGCGCTCGTGCCGGCGAGCGCGACACCCGCCGCGAGCCGAAGCGGCTCCTCGGCGACCGCGACGAGAGCGAAGCCGGCGGTCGCCGCGGCGGTGCCGAGGACCACCGCCGCGCGCTCGCCGACCCGCGCCGCGAGCACCGCCGCGATGGGCAAGGCCGCCAGGAAGGCGAGAAAGGCGGCGCTCGCGATGACGCCGGCGAGCGTCGACGAGAGAGCGAAATCGTCGCGCCAAGCCGGCAGGAAGAGCCCGAAGCCCATCCGCGCCGGGCCGAAAGCGATCGCGGTGCTGCAAAAGCCGGCAGCCGCCAGCCTCCTGGTCGGTGCCATCGAGACCCTCGCCGTGCTCGGCGCGACGGCGACGACCCGCCGCACGCCATCCCTCTGGGCAAAGACGGCGCGCGCGGTCTCGGTTTCATGGCGCGTCGAGGCCGAGGCCCGCGCGCTCGGAGTTCAGCTCTCCCAGACCCGCTCGAGGAGCGCGAGCCAGTTCTCGTGCGCGATCTTCGCCAGAAGCGCGTCGTCGTAGCCGTGCCGACGCAGCGCCGCCTCGAGCGCGGGCAGGCCTGCGGCGTCGCCGATGGCCTTGGGGATCGTCGCCCCGTCGAAGTCCGAGCCGAGCGCCACCCGATCCTCGCCGAGGCGGGCGACGAGATGGTCGAACATGCGGACGACATCATCGAGGGGAGTGTCGGCGTCGCGCTTGCAGTCGGCCCGCAGGTCCGGGACCGAGAGGTTGAGGCCGACCAGGCCGTCGCGCTCCTTCAAGCAGTCGAGCTGGCGGTCGGTGAGGTTGCGCGCCGAAGGGACCACGGCGTGCGCGTTGGCGTGGCTCGCGACGAACGGCCGCTCGGCGACGGCGGCGAGGTCCCAAAAGCCGCGCTCGTTGAGGTGCGCGGTGTCGACGAGGATCCGCTTCGCCTCGAGCGCGCGGACCAGGGCGCGGCCGCGCTCGGTCAGGCCGGGGCCGGTGTCGGGCGAGGTGAAGTATTGAAACGGTACGCCGTGGCCGAAGATGTTGCTGCGGCTCCAGACCACGCCCACCGAGCGCAGGCCCGCCGCGTGCAGGACCTCGATCTCCTCGAGATCGGGGCCGATCGCCTCGGCGCCCTCGATGTGCCAGGCGCAGGCGATGCGGCCGGCCGCCATCGCGGCCCGGATCTCGCCGGCGCTGCGGCAGAGCGCGAGGGCGCCGCGCGCGGCCTCGACCAGCCGCATCAGCCGCGCCGCCTGGCCGAGCGTGGTCTGCAGCGCCAGGGCCGGCTGGACGGGCGTGGTCGCGAGACCGCTGCCCGTCTCGTCCGCGTGGGGCGAAGGGACGAAGCAGGCGAACAGCCCGCCGGCGAAGCCGCCCGTGCGGCAACGGGCGAGATCGAGGTGCCCCTTCTCGGCGCCATCCAGGAAGCCCGCGCCCGAGCCGTCGTCCTGTCGCCACAGGCGCAGGAGGAGGTCGTTGTGACCGTCGAACCAGGCGACCATCGGGAATATCCGCATGTTGAACGGCTGCTCTCCCGTTGAACCGGGGATGGCGCCCCGGTGCAAGCTCGCGGTTGCCGCCCCTGCCCGTCTCAGCCACCGGCTCGGTGGGCAGCGGCGGCTGCCGCCGGGCGAGGTGCCGTGTCGGCTCGGCGACACGGCGACGCCGTGCGCGACGGTGTCGCTCGTCACACCACACGGCCCGCTCAGCCGTTAAGACGATGTCAAGCCAAGAGCTCGATGAATGAAACCGGGGCATCGGGGCTCCCATCAGTCGCGCAAGGAACGCCGCCCATGTCGGCCTCCGTCTCGCTTCGCACCTGGCTCGCCATCGCGTTCGTGGTCGCGATGCTCGGGCTCGGCTCTCTCAACCCGAACGGCGCCGTGGGTGGCGGCGGCTGCGGCCTGAGCTGCGGCGATCGAAGCCTGGCTCTCGATCGCTTCTAGGCGCGTTTCCCGGTCACGTTGATCTACACCCATCCCGCACCCCCGCCGGGCCGCACATGGCATCGTAACCTCGTGGGCGGCCGGTCGGGGGAGCGGGATGCTGAAGCATTTCGGAAAACGCGTTAGGCGCGCCTCGCGACGTGCTACCCTCCAACGGGCCGGAGGTCGGGGAGGAGTGCTGCCGATGCGGGTTCAGGGGCGGGCCTATCGGACGATCTGGCCGCGCGCCGACGGCGCTGCGGTCACCATCATCGACCAGACGCGATTGCCGCACGCCTTCGTGACGATCGATCTCGCGACCGTCGACGAGGCCGAGCGAGCGATCCGCGACATGCTCGTCCGTGGCGCGCCGTTGATCGGGGCGACGGCCGCTTTCGGCGTGTGGCTCGCGCTGCGCGAAGCCCCCGGCAATGGCGCGTTGGATGCGGCGACGGCGCGACTGCTCGCGGCTCGGCCGACGGCGGTCAACCTCCGCTGGGCGCTCGACGCCATGAGCACCACCCTGCGACCGTTGCCGCCGACCGAGCGGGCCGCCGCCGCGCTCGCCAGGGCGCAAGCGATCGCCGACGAGGACGTCGCCATCAACAGCGCGATCGGCGACCATGGGCTCGGGCTGCTTCGCGAGGCGTGGCGCGCCAAGGGAGAGCGCGGGCGGCTCGAGGTGCTCACCCATTGCAACGCCGGCTGGCTCGCCACGGTCGATTGGGGCACGGCCCTGGCGCCGATCTACAAGGCGCACGACGCCGGCTTGCCGCTCCACGTCTGGGTCGACGAGACGCGGCCGCGCAACCAGGGAGCGGCGCTCACCGCCTGGGAGCTCTTGAATCACGGCGTTCCGCATAGCGTGATCGTCGACAACGCCGGCGGCCACCTCATGCAGTGCGGCCGCGTCGACCTCTGCATCGTCGGCACCGACCGGACGACGGCGGCGGGCGACGTCTGCAACAAGATCGGCACCTACCTCAAGGCGCTCGCCGCCGAGGACAACGGCGTGCCCTTCTACGTCGCCCTGCCGAGCCCGACGATCGACTGGACCCTCGTGGACGGGCAAGCCATCCCCATCGAGGAGCGCGCACCGGAAGAGGTGACGCGGCTCAAGGGCCGGACGGATGACGGCCGCGTCGAAGCCGTCGCCATAGCACCTGCCGGCAGCCCCGCCGCCAATCCGGCCTTCGACGTGACGCCGGCACGGCTGATCACCAGCCTCGTCACCGAGCGCGGCACCTGCGCCGCCTCGGCCGCGGGCTTGCGCGCCCTCTTTGCCGAGCGGGCGGCCTGAGGAACGGCGGGACCGGCGACGCTGCCACCAGCCGTAGGAGCGCAGCGTCGGGCGTCGAGCGGGCTGGTCGCCTCAAGCGGCGTGGGCGAGCAGCACCTTCTCGAGCTTGGCCGTGGCCTTCTCCTCGTCGGTGTTGTCGATCGCGGCGACCTCGCGGGCCAACCGCTCGAGGGCCGCGCGGTACATCTGCCGTTCGCTGTACGACTGCTCCTGGTCCTCGGTCTTGTGCAGCTCGCGCACCACCTCGGCAATCGCGACCGGGTCACCCGAGTTGATCTTTGCCTCGTACTCTTGCGCGCGCCGGCTCCACATCACGGAACGCCGTGGCCTAATCTTGAGTTTAAGCGTCTCCAGCGCCGAGTGGATCTTCTCCTTCGAGGACAACTTGCGCATGCCCGACTTGGCGACCTTGTCCACGGGAACGCGCAAGATCAGCCGGTCCTGCTCGAACGAGACGACGAACATCTCGATCTCGACACCGACGATCATCTCCCGCTCGATCGCGGTGATACGACCGACACCGTGCGACGGGTAGACGATGTAGTCACCCGCATCGAAGGCCAGCTTCTTTACCATTCAGCTCTCTTCCTCAACCAGTGCCGACGCAGGGATGAGCCGCGAGAACAGCGCCCGCGCCGATCGCTTGGGATCGGAGCCGCCTGCGTCGCACTCGGGGAGGGGCTATCACCGTCGATAGCCGCCAGGGCTCATCGCCTCTGACGCTCTCGGCGCCGTCAGAGACAAAAGGTGGATAGCACAAAACTGTCGCGAATGCCAGCGAAGGCCATTTCGCTCTCACCTGCCGAGGGCGATCAGCTTCCCTCACCCGCCGCGGGATCGAAGAACCTGTCGAATTTGCCCTCGACGCCCTGGTACGCCTCGGCGTCGGCCGGCTGCTCACCTTTGCGAGTGATGTTGGGCCAGGCGCCGGTGCTGTATTTGCGGTTCAACTCGAGCCACTTCTCGGCCTCCGGCTCGGTGTCGGGCAGGATCGCCTCGGCCGGGCACTCGGGCTCGCAGACGCCGCAATCGATGCACTCGTCGGGGTTGATGACGAGCATGTTGGCGCCCTCGTAAAAGCAATCGACGGGGCACACCTCTACGCAGTCCATGTACTTGCAGCGGATACAGGCCTCGGTGACCACATAGGTCATGGCGGGGAACCTCTCTCGACGATGACGCGATCGCCCTAGCCGCTCGTGAAGGCGTTGTGAAGCCCGCGCAAAGACCCAAGGTCACCCACCTCAACGCCGGCCGAACAGCCGCTCGAGATCGCTGTTTCGAAGCCACACATAGGTCGGCCGGCCGTGATTGCACTGGCCGCTGTTGGGCGTCGCCTCCATGGCCCGCAGGAGCGCATTCATCGCATCGGGCATGAGCCTTTGCCCGCCGCGGACGCTGCCGTGGCAGGCCATGCGCGCCGCCAGGCGGAGGAGCGGCTCCTCCAGCGGGCCGGCGCCGCCACCATCGGCCAGCTCGGCCGCCAGGTCGCGGACGAGCCGCTCGGCGTCGACCTCGCCCAACGGCGCCGGGACCGCGCGCACGAGCAGAGCGGCCTTGCCGAAACGCTCGACCTCCAGGCCGAGCCTGACCAGCTCGTCGCCCGCGGCGAGGACCCGCTCGATCTCGTCCTGCGCCAATTCGACGACAACCGGCAGCAGCAGCGCCTGGCGAGGCACGCCCGCCGCCAAGCCCGCCTTGAGCCGCTCGTAGACGATGCGCTCGTGCGCCGCGTGCATGTCGACCAGCACGAGCCCGTCGGCCGCCTCGGCGACGATGTAGGTGCCGTGGATCTGGGCGCGGGCATGGCCCAAGGGCGGCGCCTCGGGCGCAGGCGCGTCGGTCGCCGGCTCGTCGGCCGTCGGTTGCGGCGTTCCGTCCGCGAACCCCGAACGCGGCTCGGCCAGGCCGAGCTGCGTCGAAGCTGGCGCCGCCCACGGCATGGAGCGCCCGCTCGGCGCCGCCGCGGCCCCGCGAAACGCGCCGAGCGCCGCCCGGCTCACCATCCGCGCCGTGCGTTGCCCGTGCTCGCCGAGTGCGCGCTTGACGGCGCCGACGAGCAGGCCCCGCACCGCCCCGGGCTCGCGGAAACGGACCTCGGCCTTGGCGGGATGGACGTTGACGTCGACCGCCTCGGGCGCAAGCTCGAGGTGGAGCACGGCAACGGCATGGCGGTCGTTCGGCACGAGGTCCTGATAGGCGCCGCGCAGCGCACCGGCGAGCATCCGATCGCCGACGGGCCGGCCATTGACGACCAGGAACTGCTGGCGCTGCGTTCGCGCGGAGGCCGTCGGGAGGGCGCAGAAGGCCTCCAGCATCACGTCGTCGCGCTCGCCCACGACATGGAGCGCGTCCGCCAGGGCGCTGCCGACCACGGCTCGGGCGCGGCCGGCACGATCTGCCGCCTCGACCTCGAACAGGCTGCGGTCGCCGTGGCGCAGGCGCAACGCGACCTCAGGATGGGCGACGGCAAGACGGCGCACGACCTCGCCCACGGCCTGCAGCTCGGCCCTTTCCGAGCGCAGGAACTTGAGCCGTGCCGGCGTCGCGGCGAAGAGGTCGCGAACGATGACCTCGGTACCGCACGCCGCGGCGGCCGGCTTCGGCTCGCCGAGCTCGCCGGCCTCGACGTCGAGCTGCCAGGCGTGCTCGGCGACGGCGGTGCGCGAGACGAGGGTGAGCCGGCTCACCGCGGCGATCGACGGCAGCGCCTCGCCGCGAAACCCCAGATAGCGCAGGTGCAGGAGGTCGTCGCCGTCGAGCTTGGAGGTGGCGTGCCGCTCGACGGCGAGAGGCAGCGCCTCGCGCGCCATGCCATGGCCGTCGTCGCGGACGCGGATGAGGGTGCGGCCCCCGTCGGTGAGATCGATCTGGACGCGGGTGGCGCCGGCGTCGACCGCGTTCTCGACGAGCTCCTTGACGACCGACGCGGGCCGCTCGACCACTTCGCCCGCGGCGATGCGGTTGACGAGCGTCGGCGGCAGGCGGCGGATCGTGGTCATCGCCGTCACGGTAGAGCATCTGGCGAGGGGCTGGAACAGGCCGCGCAGACCCCTTCCCAAAGGCGCGCGGTACGCCGGCTCGACGACGACGCAGCCGCCTCACAACATGAGCAGAAAGGCCATCATCACGATCACGTAGCCCACGACCTGCATCAGCTCGGCTCCGAGCCAGCCCAGCAGGCTGCAGACGGTGCCCGGCACCGGCGGCTGGACGGTGCCGAGCGCGCCCGTCCGATCCATGGAATAGCCGGCGGGCTGCCCGGCGCACCGGGCTCCCAACGCGGCGACGACGACACCGAGTATCAGCAGAGCGAGCGCCGTCACGGCCGTCCCCTTCACCTTCTCCTCATCCGGAAAACAAGATGTGTCGGCCGGCGCCGCACGCCTGTGACGTTCGTCACAACTCGAAGCGATCGCGCCCAACGTACCCCCGGCAGTGGCGACAGCCCAGCTCCCGGCGTGCCGCCACGTCCCGCTCTACGTCAGCCTTCGAGACCCTCGGGCGTGCCGACCACGACGAAGACGAGGGCGTCGGGATCGAACAGCCGGCGGGCCACCCGCCGGACATCCGCGAGCGTCACGGCCTCGATGTAGGCGTTGCGACGATTAAGGAAATCCGCGCCTAGCCCGTGCTCCGACATGCTCTTCAGCAGCCCGGCGACCTGGCCGTTGCTGGTGAGCCGCAAGGGGAACGAACCGGTGAGGAAGGTCTTGGCACCGTCCAGGTCCTCGGCGTTGATCTCGCCGGCGGCCATGCGCGCCACCTCCTGGCGGACCAGGCGGATGCTTTCGGCCACGTCCTCGTTGTTGGTGGCGACGCCGCCCGACCACAAGGGGCTCTTGTCCGCCGGCAGCAGGTAGCTGTAGGCCGAGTAGGCGAGGCCCCGCTTCTCGCGAATCTCCTGCAGGAGGCGCGATTGGAAGCCGCCCCCGCCGAGGATGTAGTTGGCGACATAGGCGGCGTACCAATCGGGGTCGTCACGAGCGATGCCGGCGTGGCCGAAGGCGACCACGCTCTGAGGCACGGCCTGGGGCACGACCACCGTCGCGCCCTCCGCCGGATCGACCGCGGCGACCTGCGGTGCCGGGCCGGTCGCGGGCAGCTCGCCGAAGATGCGATCGAGCGCCGGGCCCAGCTCCGCCGCGGTGATGTCGCCGGCGACGCCGATGTGGAGCTTGTCGCGGGCGAGCTGATCCCTGGCGTAGGCGGCGAGGTCGGCGCGCTGGAGCTCCGCCACGGTCTCGATCCCGCCCTCGGCCGGACGGCCGTAGCTGTGCTCCGGAAAGGTTGTCGCGAACCACGTCCGGCGCGCGATCGTGCCCGGATCGTTGGTCCGGCGCTTGAGCCCGGCGACGAGCTGCGCGCGTATCCGCTCGAGGGGCTCGGCGTCGAAGCGCGGTTCGATCAGCGCGTCGCGCACAAGCGAGAAGGCGAGCTCGCGGTTCTCGCTCAACGTGCGCAGATCGCCCGTCAGCGCGTCACGGTCCGCATCGAAGCTGAGCCGGATGGCGTTGTCTTCGAGGGCCCGGCGAAAGGCGAGGCTGTCGCGCTCGCCGGCCCCCTCGTCGAGCATGGCCGCGGTCATCCGCGCCAGGCCCGCCTGATCCGCCGTCTCGAATTGCGCGCCACCTTCGAAGCTGAACGACATCGCGATCAGCGGCACCGAAGGCTCGCTCAGGAGATAGGCCTTGATCCCGCCCGGGCTCGTCACCTGCTCGACCTTGGCACCGGCGTCGGCATCGCCGCCGCCCAGCAACGCGACCGTCCCGCTCATGACGGCGCCGACGATGAACTGACGCATGGCCTCACCCCGTCTCCCCCTCGTCGGCGATCGACGCCGGCCGCAAAAGCCCCGTGACCGACCGCTCGGGCCGCAGGACCTCCCGCGCGGCGGCCATGACCTGCTCTGGGGTGACCTGACCGATTCGCTCCGGCCAGAGTTCGACATCGTCGATGCCGAGACCGGTTGTCAACGCCACGCCGAGCACCCGGGCCGCCCCGGAGAGGCTGTCGCGGGCATAGACGCTCTCCGCCTGCATGCGCGCCCTCGCCCGCGCGACGTCCTCGACCGCGAGCCCGTCGGCGAGAACGCGCGCGACGACCTCGTCCAGGGCCGCCTCGAGGGTCACCAGATCGACACCGGCACGCGGCGTCGCGTAGAGCCGGAAGGTCGTCGCATCGAAGCTCGAGCCGCGGTAGTAGGCGCCGGCGGCGGCAGCGAGACCCCGCTCGACCACCAATTCCCGGTACAGGAGACTGGTCGTGCCGCCACCCAGGACCTCGGCGAGAACGTCCAAAGCGTGCGCCTTTTCCCAGCCGACCTCGCGCTGGCTCGGCGCGAGGTAGGAGCGCGACAGGCTCGGCTGGACCACGCGGCCGTCCTCCAGCGTGACCCGGCGCGCCGCCTGCTGGGGCGGCTCCTGCACGCGCGCCCGGTCCGCGATCGGACGGGCTTCGACCTGGCCGTAGGTCGCTTCGGCGAGCGGACGCACCTCCTCGAGATCGACGTCGCCGACGACGATCAGGATCGCGTTGTTGGGCGCGTACCACTGCTCGTAGAAGGCGAGCGCGTCTTCGCGCGTGTAGCTCTGCATCTCGTGGTACCAGCCGATGATCGGGTCGCCGTAGGGATGGTTCAGATACTGGGCGGCGTTGATCTGCTCGTTGAGCCGCGCCGAGGGATCGTTGTCGACGCGCGAGCGCCGCTCCTCGAGCACCACGTCCCGCTCCGGCAGCACGATGTCGTCGGTGAGCCGGAGGTTGGCCATGCGGTCCGCCTCCATTCGCATGACCAACGACAGTCGATCCTTGGCGATGTTCTGAAAATAGGCGGTGAAGTCGTTCGAGGTCATGGCGTTCTCGGTGCCGCCGTTGCGCGCCACCGTACGCGAGAACTCACCGGGCGCGAGGGTCTCGGTGCCCTTGAACATCAGGTGCTCGAGAAAGTGCGGCAGCCCCGACTTGCCCGGCGGGCTGTCGGCGGTGCCGACGCGATACCACACCCAATGGCTTACGACCGGTGCGCGGCGGTTGGTCACGACCACCACCTGCATGCCGTTGTCGAGGGTGAAGGTCTCCGGATCGAACATCTTGGCATCCGCAGGCGGGGATAAGGAGACCGTCGCCACCGTCGCGGCGGCGAGGACGAGCGAGGCGAGACGCATCAGCGACCTCCGATCGCAGGAATGGGCTCGCTGCCGAGCTGCGTGCTGCGGATGTTGACGCCAGCCTCGGCGAGGCGTTGCGCTTCGCTTTCGGCGTCGAGCGGCGTCGTGTCCGCGCGCGCGTAGGCGCGACGCTGAAAATCTAAGATGAACCAGAAACGGCTTTCGTCCAGCCCCGCGAGGCCGGTCGATTCCTCGGCAATGACGTCGCGAATGTCGGGCAGTGCCTGCTCGGCCCCGGCGGCGTCGAGCAGTGCTAGTTGGCCGGTGGTCTCGCCCACGGGGGGGAGCGGGCTGCCGAGGAGCGCGCGCTGCGCCTGCTGGCTCGTCGAGCCCTCCTGCGGACGCGGCGCACCGGGCGTCGGCGGGCGGAGGTTGTATTGCGGCGGGAGCACCAGCGGCGCGCGCTCGACGACCTGAAACTCGTCCGGCGCTTGCCGGCCCATGCCGAGCTGATTGCTGATCGAGCCGCTGCTGCAGGCGCCGAGCACGCTCAGACCCAAGACCGCCGCCAGGCGCAAACGACGAGACATCACGTGCGCAACCTCCCTCTGCCCAAGCTCATGTTGGCGGCGCGCGCCGCGGCCGCAAGCCCTCGCCCAGCAACAGGAGGGCGCCGACGACGATGGCGGAGTCCGCGACGTTGAACGCGGGCCAGTGCCAGCCGGCAACGTGAAAGTCGAGAAAGTCGACCACCGCGCCGTGGGCGATCCGATCGATGGCGTTGCCCATGGCGCCGGCAACGATGAGCCGGAACGACCACCGCTGCCAGCCGTCGGCGACCCCGCGCCAGAGCCAAAAGCTCAACAGGCCGGCCACCGCGAAGGCCGTCGCGGTCAACAGCCAGCGCTGCAGATCATGGTCGTTGCCCTGCAGCAGGCCGAAGCTCACGCCCTGGTTCCAGACGAGGACGAGGTTGAAGAACGGGGCGACCTCGAGCGGCCATCCCCACCGCGTGGAGGCCTCGAGCACGGCGAGCTTGCTCGCCTGGTCGACGGCGAGGATGCCGGCAATCACCATGAGGCTGGTCCGGTCCACGGGCGAGCGCGC
>CAYZSE010000084.1:0-15296 GCA_964481035.1 uncultured Geminicoccaceae bacterium
GATCGTCCCGATGTTCGCGTGCGGCTTCGTCCGCGCAAACTTTTCCTTGGCCATCTATCAGATCTCCAACCGCCGCCGCTCAGGCGTACTTCGCTTTGATTTCTTCGGCGACCATCTGCGGCACGGGCTCGTAATGGTCGAAGAACATGGTGAACTGCGCGCGTCCCTGGCTCAGCGAGCGCAGCGTGTTGACGTAGCCGAACATCGTCGCCAGCGGCACGAAGGCCCCCACCACCTGGGCGTTGCCGCGCGGCTCCATGCCCGTCACCTGGCCGCGCCGACTGTTGAGGTCGCCGATGATGTCGCCCATGTATTCCTCCGGGGTGACCACCTCGACCTTCATGATCGGCTCGAGAAGCTGCGGCCCCGCCTTCTGCACGCCCTCGCGAAACGCCGCTCGGGCGGCGATCTCGAAGGCCATCACCGAGCTGTCGACGTCGTGGAACGCCCCGTCGACCAGCTCGCATTTGAGGTCGATCAGCGGAAAGCCGGCGAGCACGCCGTTCGACATCGAGCTCTCCAGGCCCTTCTGGACGCCGGGGATGTATTCCTTGGGGACCGCGCCGCCGACGATCTTGCTCTCGAATACGAAGCCGTCGCCCTTCTCGGCGGGCACGAAGTTCAGCTTGATGCGGGCGAATTGGCCGGAACCGCCGGTCTGCTTCTTGTGGGTGTAGTCCACCTGCGCGTTGCGCGTGATGGTCTCGCGATAGGCAACCTGCGGCTGGCCGACATTGGCGTCGACCTTGAACTCCCGCTTCATGCGGTCGACGATGATCTCGAGATGCAGCTCACCCATACCTTTGATGACCGTCTGCCCGCTCTCCGGGTCCGACGACACGCGAAAGGACGGATCCTCCTGGGCGAGCTTGTTGAGCGCGATCGACATCTTCTCCTGGTCGCCCTTGGTCTTCGGCTCCACGGCGATCTCGATGACCGGATCGGGGAACTCCATCCGCTCCAGCACGATCGGCTTGGCCGCATCGCACAGCGTGTCGCCGGTGGTCGTGTCCTTGAGGCCGACGAACGCGACGATGTCGCCGGCGCGCGCATCCTTCAGCTCCTCGCGCGAGTTGGCGTGCATCAAGAGGATGCGACCGATCCGCTCGCGCTTGCCCTTGACCGAATTTTGCGCATAGGAACCGCTCTCGACGACGCCCGAATAGACCCGTGCGAACGTCAACGACCCGACGAAGGGGTCGGTCATGATCTTGAACGCGAGCGCGGCGAAGGGCTCGGCGTCGGACGGCCTGCGCAGCACCTCTTCGTCGCTCTCCGGCAGGACGCCGCGGCAGCCCTCGACGTCGAGGGGCGACGGCAGGAAGTCGACGACGGCATCGAGGAGCGGCTGCACGCCCTTGTTCTTGAAGGCCGAGCCACACAGCACCGGAACGAAGGCGCCCTCGAGGGTGCCTTTCCGGATCAGCCGGCGCAGCGTCGCCGCGTCCGGTTCCTCACCCTCGAAGAACTTCTCCAAGGCCGCATCGTCGAGCTCGACCGCCGCCTCGATCATCCTCTGCCGGTAGTCGCCGGCGAGGGTCGCCAGCGTCGCCGGTATCTCGCCATAGTCGAACGTCGCGCCGAGCGCCTCGCCGTCCCAGACCGCCGCCTCGTTGCGGATCAGGTCGACATTGCCGACGTAGTCACCCTCCTCGCCGATCGGCAGCGTCAGCACGAGCGGCCGTGCGCCGAGGCGCTCCTCGATCATTTTCAAGCACCGCATGAAATCGGCGCCGATGCGGTCCATCTTGTTGACGAAACACACCCGCGGTACCCCGTACTTGTCGGCCTGCCGCCACACCGTCTCCGACTGCGGCTCGACACCCGCCACCGAATCGAAGACCGCCACCGCGCCGTCGAGGACGCGCAGGCTGCGCTCGACCTCGATCGTGAAATCGACGTGGCCGGGCGTGTCGATGATGTTGATGCGATGATCGCGCCAGTAGGTCGTCGTCGCCGCCGAGGTGATCGTGATACCCCGCTCTTGCTCCTGCTCCATCCAGTCCATGGTGGCGGCGCCCTCGTGGACCTCGCCGATCTTATAAGACTTGCCGGTGTAATAGAGAATGCGCTCGGTCGTCGTCGTCTTGCCGGCATCGATGTGCGCCATGATGCCGATGTTACGATAGCGCTCGAGCGGGATGTCGCGCGGCATGATTCGATCCGGTCCTGAGGGTTACCAGCGGTAATGCGAGAAGGCGCGGTTGGCCTCGGCCATGCGCAGGGTGTCCTCGCGCTTCTTGAACGCCGCACCGCGGCTGTTGGCGGCGTCCATGAGCTCGCCGGCGAGACGGTCGGTCATCGTCTTCTCGGAGCGCTTGATCGCCGCCTGGATCATCCACCGGATGGCCAGGGCCTGGCGCCGTTCGGGCCGCACCTCGACCGGCACCTGATAGGTGGCGCCGCCAACCCGGCGCGAGCGTACCTCCAGGGTCGGCTTAACGTTTTCCAACGCCTCGTGGAACATCTGCAACGGCTCACTTTTCGCCCGCGCCTGCATCTTGTCGAAGGCACCATAGACGATCCGCTCGGCCACCGACTTCTTGCCATCCTCCATCAAGTTGTTGATGAACTTGGCGAGCACGACGTCGTGGAACTTCGGGTCCGGCAGAACCTCGCGCTTCTCAGCGGCGTGACGACGGGACATGACGCGACTTCCTCTCTATTTCGGCCGCTTGACGCCGTACTTTGATCGGCGCTGCTTGCGGTCGGCGACGCCCTTGGTGTCGAGGGTGCCGCGAACGATGTGGTAGCGCACGCCGGGCAAGTCCTTGACGCGACCGCCGCGGATCATGACCACCGAATGCTCCTGGAGATTGTGGCCTTCACCAGGGATGTAGCTCGTCACCTCATAGCCGTTGGTCAGGCGCACGCGCGCCACCTTGCGCAGCGCCGAGTTCGGCTTTTTCGGCGTGGTCGTGTAGACGCGCGTGCAGACGCCGCGCTTCTGCGGGCACGCCTCCATGGCAGGCACCTTGTTGCGCGAGAGCTGCTTTTCCCGCGGCTTACGCACCAGTTGATTGATCGTCGGCATGCGCGCCTCGAACCCCTCTTCACTTTGCCGGAAACGGCACGCGAGCGCCCCGGCCCGCGCAAGGGCTGAGCGCCTGTACTGACAACGTTCAAGTCCACTTTGGCCCTGGCGACGCGTCTGGCTCGCCCGGAGCCACCACCACCGCCCGAAGAAAGCGTCCGCGGTAGTTACGCGGGCCGTCCCTCGGCGTCAAGCCGTTCCGCCGAGAAAGCGCCGCTGTCGGAAAAACGGGGCCGCAGCACGCCGCGGCCCCTGCGCATCCGATGTCGAACGAACGCTCAGTCGTCGCCGAGATCCGGCAGTCGCAGCGGCTCGTGCTCCGCGTCCAGCTCCGGTGGCGCGAAGCGACCGTCCTGGCCGAGCCGCGTCTTGAGCTTCGGCAGAACGCCGCCCGTGCCCGCCGGAATGAGCCGACCGACGATGACGTTCTCCTTCAGGCCCAAGAGGCTGTCGCTCTTGCCGGCGAAGGCCGCGTCGGTCAGGACCCGCGTCGTCTCCTGGAACGACGCCGCGGAGATGAACGACTGCGTCTGCAGGCTCGCCTTCGTGATGCCCTGCAGCACCGGGAACGCCCCGGCGGGTCGACGATCCTGGCGCTTCATCTGCTCGTTCACCGCCTCGAACTCCAACCGATCGACCTGCTCGCCGACCAGGAAGGTGGTCTCGCCCGGCTCCACGATCTCGACCTTCTGCAGCATCTGACGGACGATCACCTCGATGTGCTTGTCGTCGATCTTCACGCCCTGCAGGCGGTACACCTCCTGGATCTCGGCGCACAGGTACTCGGCGAGCGCCGGCACCCCCAGCACGCGCAAGACGTCGTGCGGCACCGGGTTGCCGTCGACGATCGGGTCGCCCGGCGCGACGATGTCGCCGTCCTGCACGACGATGTGCCGGCCCTTGGGGATCAGGTACTCGACCGGCTCGCCGTGCTCGTCGTCCGCCACGATCTTCAGGCGGCGCTTGGCCTTGTAGTCCTTGCCGAACTCGATCCGTCCCTGGATCTCGGCGATGATCGCCGGATCCTTCGGCCGACGCGCCTCGAAGAGCTCGGCGACGCGCGGCAGACCGCCGGTGATGTCGCGGGTCTTCGACGCTTCCTTGGGGATGCGCGCGAGGACGTCGCCGGGATGCACGTCGACGCCGTTCTCGATCGTCAAGATCGCGGCGACCGGCAGGTAGTAGCGTGCCTCGTTGCCGTTCGCGAACTTTAGCGGGTTACCGGCCGTGTCCTGCAACAGGATCGACGGTCGCAGCGTTCCCGCGCGCGCCGTCTGCGGCGTGACCACCTCCTTCGAGGCCTTGCCCGTCTGCTCGTCGATCACCTCCTTGTAGGTGGTGCCCTCGACCATGTCCTGGAAGGCCACCCGCCCCGCCATCTCGGTGACGATCGGCAGGGTATGGGGATCCCACTCGGCGAGGCGCTGCCCCTTGGTCACCTTCGCGCCGGGCTCGAGCGCCAGGCGCGTGCCCGTCTGCAGCTTGTGCCGCGCCTTCTCCCGGCCCATCTCGTCCGAGATGACGAGCTCAGAGTTCCGGCCCATGACGATCAGCCGGCCCTGGCTGTCCTTCACCAGCGATGGCCGCAGGATGTCGAAGGTGCCGTCGACCACGGTCTCGATCGAGCTCTCCTCGGTCTGCGCCTGCGCGGCGCCGCCGATGTGGAACGTGCGCATCGTCAATTGCGTGCCCGGCTCGCCGATCGACTGCGCCGCGATGACGCCGATGGCTTCACCGACATTGACCGGCGTGCCGCGCGCGAGGTCGCGACCGTAGCACTTGCCGCAGACGCCGCCGACGGTGTCGCAGGTCAGGACCGAACGGACCTGGATGGCATCGACCCGCGCCGCCTCGATGGCGACGACGTCGCGCTCGTCGATGAGCTTGCCTCTCGCCACGACGATCTCGTTCGTCGCCGGATCCAGCACGTCCTCGGCAGCGGTACGGCCGAGAACCCGCTCACCGAGCGGCTCGACGACGTCCCCGCCCGAGACGGCCGCGGTGATCCGTAAGGAGTTCTCGGTTCCGCAATCCTCCTCGTAGACGATGCAGTCCTGAGCCACGTCCACGAGCCGGCGCGTCAAGTAGCCGGAATTCGCCGTCTTCAGCGCGGTGTCGGCCAGCCCCTTGCGCGCGCCGTGCGTCGAGTTGAAGTACTCGAGCACGGTCAGGCCTTCCTTGAAATTCGAGATGATCGGCGTCTCGATGATCTCGCCCGACGGCTTCGCCATCAGGCCGCGCATCCCGGCGAGCTGCTTCATCTGCGCCGGGCTGCCGCGGGCCGAGCTGTCCGACATCATGAAGATCGAGTTCGGCTGCTTCTTCGCCGAGTCGGGATCCTCCTCGCCGCGAATCGCCGCCATCATCTGCTCGGCGACCTTATCGGAGCAGGATTGCCAGGCATCGACGACCTTGTTGTACTTCTCACCTCGGGTGATGAGCCCGTCGGCATACTGCTTCTCGAACGCCTTCACCTGCTCTTGGGTCTCACCGACGAGCGTCGCCTTGCTCGCCGGGATGACCATGTCGTCCTTGCCGAAGGAGATGCCCGCCTGCGCCGCCCGCTTGAAGCCGATGTCCATCAGACGGTCGGCGAAGATGACGGTCTCCTTCTGGCCGCAGTGCCGGTAGACCTCGTCGATCAGGTTGGAGACGTCGCGCTTCCGCAAGATCCGATTGACGAGCTTGTCGAACTGCACGTTCGGATTCTGCGGCAGGATCTCGTAAATCAATAGGCGACCCGGCGTCGTCTCCACCCGCTGCATCGCCACCTCGCCGTCGGGCTGCATCACCGCGATGCGGCAATGCACCTTGGCGTGCAGGCCGACGATGCCGTTGGCGAGCGCATGGAAGAGCTCGTCCGTCCCGGCAAAGGTCATTCCTTCGCCCTGCTGCTCGTCCAGCATCAAGGAGATGTAGTAGAGGCCGAGCACGATGTCCTGGGTGGGCACGATGATCGGCTTGCCGTTCGCCGGGCTCAAGATGTTGTTGGTCGACATCATCAGCACGCGGGCCTCGAGCTGGGCCTCGAGCGACAGCGGCACGTGCACCGCCATCTGGTCGCCGTCGAAGTCGGCGTTGAAGGCGGTGCACACGAGCGGATGCAGCTGGATCGCCTTGCCTTCGATGAGCACCGGCTCGAACGCCTGGATGCCCAGGCGGTGCAGCGTCGGCGCGCGGTTCAAGAGCACCGGATGCTCGCGGATCACCTGCTCGAGAATATCCCAGACTTCCGGCCGCTCCTTCTCCACCATCCGCTTTGCGGCCTTGATGGTCTGCGCCTTGCCGTAGAGCTCCAGCTTGGCATAGACGAAGGGTTTGAAGAGCTCGAGCGCCATCTTCTTGGGCAGACCGCACTGGTGCAGCTTGAGTTCGGGTCCGACGACGATCACCGAGCGGCCCGAATAGTCGACGCGCTTGCCGAGAAGGTTCTGGCGAAAGCGCCCCTGCTTGCCCTTCAGCATGTCGGAAAGCGACTTGAGCGGCCGCTTGTTCGCGCCGGTGATCACCCGCCCGCGCCGCCCGTTGTCGAACAGGGCGTCGACCGATTCCTGCAGCATCCGCTTCTCGTTGCGGACGATGATGTCGGGCGCGCGCAGCTCGATCAGCCGCTTGAGCCGATTGTTGCGGTTGATGACCCGCCGATAGAGGTCGTTCAGATCGGACGTCGCGAAGCGGCCGCCGTCGAGCGGCACCAGCGGACGCAGCTCCGGCGGGACCACGGGCACGACCTCGAGGATCATCCATTCCGGACGGTTGTCGCTCTCGAGGAAGACCTCGATCATCTTCAAGCGCTTGACGATCTTCTTGCGCTTGGCCTCCGAGGTCGTCTCCGTCAGCTCGGCGCGCAGATGCTCGCGCTCGGTCGGCATGTCGAGCTGCAAGAGCAGGTCGCGCACCGCCTCGGCACCGATCCCGTATGTGAAGGTGTCGTCGCCGAACTCGTCGCGGGCCCGGCCGAGCTGCTCGTCGCTGAGCAGCTCACGCGGCTTCAAGGTGGTCATCCCGGGCTCGACCACCACGTAGTTTTCGAAGTAGAGCACGCGCTCGAGATCCCGCAGGGTCATGTCGAGCAGCACGCCGATCCGTGACGGTACCGACTTCAAGAACCAGATGTGCGCCACCGGCGCCGCCAGCTCGATGTGGCCCATGCGCTCGCGCCGAACCTTCGATTGGATGACTTCGACACCGCATTTCTCGCAGACGATGCCCTTGTACTTCATCCGCTTGTACTTGCCGCACAAGCACTCGTAGTCCTTCACGGGTCCGAAGATTCGCGCGCAGAACAGGCCGTCGCGCTCGGGCTTGAACGTCCGGTAGTTGATCGTCTCGGGCTTCTTGACCTCACCATAGGACCAGCGACGGATCTGGTCCGGGCTGGCGATGGAGATCTGGATCTGATCGAACTTCGGCGCCCCGGTCGGCGGCGCGAGGAAGTTCACAAGGTCTTTCATCATGCCCTCGGGCCTCCTGGTTCGCGCGTCAGCCGGCAGCGCTCAGCTCGTCGTCGAGGTTGGGCAGCTCCAGCGGCGGGATGTTCGACCCGTCGCCGCCCTCGCCGCCGCCCTCCTTGAGGTTGACGTCGAGCGCGAGCGCCTGAAGCTCCTTGACGAGGACGTTGAAGCTCTCGGGAATGCCGGCCTCGAAGGTATCCTCGCCGCGCACGATCGCCTCGTAGATCTTGGTGCGGCCGGAAACGTCGTCGGACTTGACCGTCAGCATCTCTTGCAGGGTGTAGGCGGCGCCGTAGGCCTGCAACGCCCAGCACTCCATCTCGCCGAAGCGCTGCCCGCCGAACTGGGCCTTGCCGCCGAGCGGCTGCTGGGTCACCAGGGAGTAGGGGCCGACCGACCTGGCGTGGATCTTGTCGTCGACCAGATGGCCGAGCTTCAGCATGTAGATGTAGCCGACCGTCACCGGCCGGTCGAACGCCTCGCCGGTCCGCCCGTCGATGAGCCGCACCTGACCCGAGGCCGCGCAACCGGCTTTCTCCAGCAGGCGGACGATGTCCGGCTCGTGCGCACCGTCGAACACCGGCGTGGCGATGGGAATGCCGGGCCGCAGGTTGTTCGCGAGCTCGACCAGCTCGTCGCGGTCGTAGGCCGTCAGCTCCTCGCCGACATCGTCGCCGTAGATATCCGCGATTCGCTCGCGCACCGCCTTGAGCTCCGGATCGTGCTCCAGACTGTCGACCATCTCGCCGATCTGCCGGCCGAGGTTGGCGCAGGCCCACCCCAGATGCGTCTCCAGGATCTGGCCGACGTTCATCCGCGAGGGCACGCCGAGCGGGTTGAGCACCACGTCCACGGGCGTCCCGTCCTCGAGGAACGGCATGTCCTCGATCGGCGCGATCTTCGAGATGACCCCCTTGTTGCCGTGCCGGCCCGCCATCTTGTCGCCGGGCTGCAGCTTGCGCTTCACCGCGACGAACACCTTGACCATCTTGAGGACGCCGGGCGGCAGCTCGTCGCCCCGCTGCAGCTTCTCGACCTTGTTGTCGAAGCGCTCCTGGAGGTGCTTGAGGCCGTCGTCGAGCTGGCGCTTGAGCGCCTCGATCTCGACCATCTTCTGGGCGTCGTCGACGCCGAGCTCCCACCACTGCCGGCGCGCCAAGCTCTGCAGCACGTCGTCGGTGATCTCCTGGCCTTTCTTCACCCCCTTCGGACCGGTGGTGACCTTCTGGCCCGACAAGAGGTCGTGCAGCGCGGAGTAGAGGTTCCGCTCGAGGATCTGGCGCTCGTCGTCGCGGTCCTTCGCCAAGCGATCGATCTCGGCCCGCTCGATGTGCACCGCCCGCTCGTCCTTGTCGACGCCCCGGCGGTTGAAGACCCGGACCTCGACGATCGTGCCGGTGACCCCCGGCGGCACCTTGAGCGAGGTGTCGCGCACATCCGCCGCCTTCTCGCCGAAGATCGCCCGCAGGAGCTTCTCCTCCGGCGTCATCGGCGTCTCGCCCTTGGGCGTGACCTTGCCGACGAGGATGTCGCCGGCCTTCACCTCGGCGCCGATGTAGACGATGCCGGCCTCGTCGAGGTTGCGGAGCGCCTCCTCGGAGACGTTGGGGATGTCACGGGTGATCGCCTCGGGCCCGAGCTTGGTGTCCCGCGCCATCACCTCGAACTCGTCGATGTGGATCGAGGTGAACACGTCGTCGCGGACGATACGCTCGGAGATGAGGATCGAATCCTCGAAGTTGTAGCCGTTCCAAGGCATGAAGGCGACGAGCGTGTTGCGGCCGAGGCCGAGCTCGCCGAGCTGGGTCGACGGGCCGTCGGCGATGATCTCGCCGGCGCGCACCTGGTCGCCGACGTTCACCAGCGGGCGCTGGGTGATGCACGAGTTCTGGTTGGAACGCTGGAACTTGCGCAGGTTGTAGATGTCGACGACGCGATCGGAGCGTGCCGTCTCGTCGGTCACGCGGATGACGATGCGCGAACCGTCGACCTGATCGACCACGCCCGTCCGCCGCGCGCCCACCGCCGCACCCGAATCGCGCGCGACCACCTCCTCCATACCGGTGCCGACGAACGGCGCCTCGGCCTGGACCAGCGGTACCGCCTGACGCTGCATGTTCGAGCCCATGAGCGCCCGGTTGGCATCGTCGTTCTCGAGGAAAGGGATGAGCGCGGCGGCGACCGAGACCAGCTGCTTCGGCGAGACGTCGATGAACTCGATCTCGCCTGGCGGCACGATCGTGAAGTCGCTGGCAACGCGCACGGATACGAACTCGTTGACGAACCGTCCCTCGTCATCGAGCTCGGCGTTCGCCTGAGCGATCTTGTAGCGTCCTTCCTCGATCGCCGACAGGTAGACGACCTCCTCGGTCACCCGCCCGTCGACGACCCGGCGGTAGGGGCTCTCGATGAAGCCGTACTGATTGATCCGGGCGTAGGTGGCGAGGCTGTTGATGAGGCCGATGTTGGGGCCCTCGGGCGTCTCGATCGGGCAGATGCGACCGTAGTGCGTCGGGTGCACGTCGCGCACCTCGAAGCCCGCACGCTCACGCGTCAGCCCGCCGGGACCCAGCGCCGACAGGCGTCGCTTGTGGGTGATCTCCGACAGCGGGTTGGTCTGGTCCATGAACTGCGATAGCTGCGAGCTGCCGAAGAACTCGCGGACCGCCGCCGCCACGGGCTTGGCGTTGACCAGATCGTGCGGCATCGCCGCGTCGATGTCGACCGAGCTCATCCGCTCGCGCACGGCGCGCTCCATGCGCAACAGGCCGACGCGGAACTGATTCTCCATGAGCTCGCCGACCGAGCGCACGCGGCGGTTGCCGAGATGGTCGATGTCGTCGACCTCGCCGCGCCCGTCCTTGATCTCCAGGAGCGTGCGCACCACCGCCAGGATGTCCTCGCGGCGCAGGACGCGCACGCTGTCGTCGGCATCGAGCTCCAGCCGCATGTTCATCTTGACGCGACCGACCGGCGACAGGTCGTACCGCTCCTGGTCGAAGAACAGGCCGTTGAACAGGGCCTCGGCGGTCTCCAGCGTCGGCGGCTCACCGGGGCGCAGCACGCGATAGATGTCGAGCAGCGCATCCTCGCGCGCCTGGCACCGATCGGTCGCGAGCGTGTGCCGCAGGTAGGCGCCGGTCGTGTTGGCATCGATGTCGAGCGCCGGAACCGTCTCGATGCCCTGCTCGACGAGCTTACCCAGCACGTCGGGGGTCAGCTCGTCGCCCGCCTCGACCAGCACGAGGCCGGTACTCTCGTCGATGAGATCCTCGGCGGCGTAGACCTCGACCATGTCCTCGGCGGCGTAGAAGACCTCCTCGATGCCGCTTTCCGCCAGCTTCTTCAGCTGCCGCGGGGTCACCTTGGTGCCGGCGGCGAGGACGACGTCGCCCGTCGTCGCATCGACGATATCGGCCGTGAGCTTCTGGCCCTTGAGGCGCTCGGCGTCGAGCGCGGTCTTCCAGCCCTCGCCGGCGCGGGTGAAGGTCCGCTTGGCGTAGAAGGCGCCGAGGATTTCCTCCGGCGACATGCCGAGCGCCAGAAGAAACGTCGTCGCCGGCAGCTTACGCCGTCGGTCGATGCGCACGTTGACGAGGTCCTTGGCATCGAACTCGAAGTCGAGCCAGGACCCGCGATAGGGGATGATCCGCGCGGCGAACAGGAACTTGCCCGAGCTGTGCGTCTTGCCGCGGTCGTGGTCGAAGAACACGCCCGGGCTGCGATGCATCTGCGAGACGATGACACGCTCGGTGCCGTTGACGACGAAGGTCCCGTTGTCCGTCATCAGCGGCAGGTCGCCCATGTAGACGTCCTGCTCCTTGATGTCGCGGACGCTGCGCGAGCCCGTCTCCTCGTCGATGTCCCAGACGATGAGCCGCAGCGTCACCCGCAAGGCCGCGGCGTAGGTCAGGCCACGCTGCTGGCACTCGTCGACATCGTACTTCGGCTCCTCGAGCTCATACTGCACGAAATCCAATGCCGCCCGATCGGCGAAGTCCTTGATCGGAAAAACCGACTTGAACGCCTCCTGCAAGCCGTACATGCCCCGCTCGTTGGGGCGCGGCAGCATCTGCAGAAAGAACTCGTAGGACTGCCGCTGCACCTCGATGAGGTTGGGCATCGTGGTGACCTCGGGAATGCGCCCGAAGGTCTTGCGGATCCGCTTGCGTGCCGTGAACGACGTCGGCATGAGCGACTGGTCCCCCGTCTCGAGAAGAAGCATGGATGGGCGCGCGCACGTAGCCGCTCCGCGCGCCGTCAGCGGCGTCGACCAACGCCGAGCGGGCCGGCACGCACCACGACGAGGTGGGCGCCCGGCCTGCGCGACGACCGCTTGCGCCCCGACGCGAGCGTCGGCGCGCTTTCGTCAATCCGCGACTCCGTGGGATTACTTGACCTCCACGGTCGCCCCGGCACCTTCGAGCTGGGCCTTGAGCTTGTCGGCCTCTTCCTTGTTGACGCCCTCCTTGACGGACTTCGGCGCACCCTCGACGAGATCCTTGGCCTCTTTCAGGCCGAGACCGGTGATGGCGCGGACCTCCTTGATGACGTTGATCTTCTTCTCGCCGGCGGCGGCGAGAACGACGTCGAACTCGGTCTGCTCCTCGACGGGCGCCGCCTCGGCCGCCGCACCGCCCCCAGCCCCGGGCATCATCGGCATCGCCATCGGCGCCGCCGCGGCCGCCGTGACACCCCACTTGTCCTCGAGCATCTTCGCGAGCTCCGCGACCTCGAGCACCGTCAGGTTGGAGAGGTCCTCGACGATCTGCTCCAAATTGGCCATAGAAACCGTACTCCTGTGTTACCCCGCGGCACCCGGCCCCATGGACCGCCACCGCATCCTCGATTGAAACGACTAGTGTTGCGACTTCGCTTGCAGGACACCGACGAGCTTCTGGTTCGGTGCGGCCAGGACCCGGACCAACTTGGTCTGTGGTGCCTCGAGGATCCCCAAGAGCTTGGCGGCCGGCGCCGTCAGCACGCCCAAGAGCTTGGCGCGAAGCTCGTCGATCGACGGCATGTCGGCGAGCGCCTTGACCGCGTCGGCGTCGAGCAGCGTGCCGCCGAGGCCGGCACCGATGACCTGTAGCTTCTCGTTCTTCCTGGCGAACTCGGTCAGCACCTTGGGTGCCACGGTCGGATCGGCCGAGTAGCCGATCGCGGTGGGCCCGGTGAACAAAGCCTTGGTCGGCTCGAAAGCCGTGCCGTCGAGTGCAATCTTGACGAGGCGGTTCTTCGCCACCGTGAAGCCGGCGCCCGCGGCGCGCATCTGTCGGCGCAAGCCGGTGACCTCTGCGACATCGAGCCCTTTGTAGTGCGTGACCACGATGACGCCGCAAGCCGCGAAGACGCCCTGCAGCGAGGTCACGACCTCCTTCTTTTCAGCCCTCAGCAACACGGCCTCCGCCGCCGCACCAGCGGCGCACCACACCTGCGTGATTCCTCGCCGCGCAGCTCAGCAAGCCGGCGGCACGCAACGAATGGACCACGGTGCCAATGGCATCGTAGCCCCTCACGCGTCGAGAGACGGGAGAATAGTGATCCATTGGTCCCGTGCAAGCCTTTTTCCGTGTCACGCCGTCACCGACGCGACGTCGACCCGAATGCCCGGGCCCATCGTCGCGCTGATGTGGGCACCCTCGAGATAAGTCCCTTTGGCTCCCGAGGGCTTGGCGCGATTGACCGCCTCGACGAAGGCTTTCACGTTCGCCGCGATCTGGTCCGCCGCGAAGCTCATCTTGCCGACACCAGCGTGCACGATGCCCGCCTTCTCGACGCGAAACTGCACTTGACCCGCCTTGGCGGCCTTGACCGCCTCGACGACGTTCGGCGTCACGGTGCCGAGCTTCGGGTTCGGCATGAGACCGCGCGGCCCCAGGATCCGTCCGAGCCGTCCGACCACCGGCATCAGGTCCGGCGTGGCGATGCAGCGGTCGAACTCGATCGTGCCGCCTTGAATGGTCTCGGCCAGGTCCTCCGCACCGACGACGTCGGCGCCGGCCTCCTGCGCCTGCTCGGCCTTTTCGCCGCGCGCGAAGACCGCGACCCGCATGGTCTTGCCCGTGCCGTGCGGCAGGTCGACGGTGCCGCGCACCATCTGATCGGCGTGGCGCGGGTCGACGCCCAGGTTCAACGACACCTCGACGGTCTGATCGAAGTTGGCGACGGCCACGTCCTTGAGGAGCGCCACCGCTTCGGCGATCTCGTACGCCTTGGTCCGATCGACCTTGGCGAGAGCGGCTTCGAGCCGCTTACCCTTGCTTGCGGCCATGTCCCTACTCCACCACCTCGAAGCCCATGGAGCGGGCGCTGCCGACGACCATGGCGACCGCACCCTCGACGTCGTTGGCGTTGAGATCGGGCATCTTCGCCTCGGCGATCTCGCGCGCCTGCGCCGCGGTGATCGAGCCGGCGGCGGCCCGCCCCGGCGTCTGGCTGCCCTTCTGGGCGCCGGCCGCCTTCTTGATGAAGTAGGTCATCGGCGGCGTCTTGGTGATGAAGGTGAACGTGCGGTCGGCATAGGCGGTGATGACGGTCGGGATCGGCATCCCCGGCTCCTTGTCCTGCGTCGCGGCGTTGAACGCCTTGCAGAACTCCATGATGTTGAGACCGCGTTGACCCAGCGCCGGCCCGATCGGCGGCGACGGGTTGGCCTTACCGGCCGGCACCTGCAACTTGATGTAACCTGTGATCTTCTTCGCCATCGGCGAACAGCCTCCGATGTGGCGGTGCCGACGCCACGCGGCCCTCGGCCGAGCGGCTCCCGCCGGGTGAGCGGTCGATCGCTACTGCTTCTCGACCTGGGAGTACTCGAGCTCGACCGGAGTCGCCCGGCCGAAGATCGAAACCGATACCTTGAGCCGGCCCTTGGCCTCGTCGACCTCCTCGACGACACCGGCGAACGAGCTGAACGGCCCGTCCGTGACCGTGACCTGCTCCCCTGTGAGGAAGGTGATCGACGGTCGTGGCGTTTCCACGCCCTCCTGCACCTGATGCAGGATCCGCTGCGCCTCGGCCTCGGAGATCGGCACGGGCTTGCCGCCCGAGCCGAGAAAGTCCGCCACCTTGGCCGTCTGCTTGACCAGGTGAAACGTCTCGTCGTTGAGATGCATCTTCACCAGCACGTAGCCCGGAAAGAACTTCTGCTCCGCCGATACCTTCTTGCCGCGCCGGACCTCGACGACCTCCTGCGTCGGCACGAGAACCTCCTCAAAGAGCCCCTGCAGACCCTTGCGCTCGGCCTGCTCCCTGATCGACTGCGCCACCTTCTTCTCGAAGCCGGAATAGGCGTGCACGATGTACCACTTGGCGTCGGTCATCAGCCGCCGATCCCCAGGACGAGCCGCACCAGCCAGGCCAGCAGCTGATCGACGAGGAAGAAGAACAGGGCGGCCAGCGCCGCCATCGCGAAGACGCTGATCGTCGTGACCGTCAGCTCGCGCCGGGACGGCCACGTGACCTTCGCCAGTTCTTGGCGCACCTCGCGCACGAACTGAGCGGGTGAGGTCTTCGCCATCGCATCAGGCTCCGTGAACACCATCGAAACTCGCTCGGCGTCGCGCTCTCGCCGTCGCTTGGTCGGCGCCGCCGCGTCGTGGCAGGAGCAGAGGGACTCGAACCCCCAACCCCCGGTTTTGGAGACCGGTGCTCTACCGATTGAGCTATGCTCCTAGGCGACGCCTGCCTACGGCGGCCCGCACCACTACGCCGAACCGCCCGGCGCGGCAAGGGCCGCGGAGGCGACCGGCGAGCCTCAAGCGAGGATTTCGGCGACGACGCCGGCGCCGACGGTACGGCCGCCCTCG
>CAYZSE010000085.1:0-15042 GCA_964481035.1 uncultured Geminicoccaceae bacterium
GGCAGCGTCGACGGGAATCCCAAAAGGGATGTATCTGTTTCGGCTAATCCACTAGGTGGCGCCGGCGAGCTAAAAGAAACTGCGAATGGGTGAGCGAGGTCGGCGCGCCTCGGGGTTGTCGAGGCGTCGGTTGGGGGCGGTACGTGCTCGACCGGTGCGAGACCGCCTTCCTTGACACCGTGCCACGGCGTTTCCACAACAGCCCTGCGTTTTCCCGCCATGGAACGAACCGGGACCAGCCATGTCGCTCGACGTCGCGAGCCGGAGTGTCGCCGTCACCCTGCCGGACGGCGCCGTGCGCACCTTCGAGGCGCCGGTGACCGCGCGCGCGGTGGCGGAGAGCCTCTCGAAGAGCCTCGTCAGGGAGGCGCTGGTCGCCGAGGTCGACGGCGCGCTGGTCGATCTCGAGCGGCCGCTCGAGCAGGACGCCAAGGTCCGCTTTATCCGCGCCAAAGACCACGAGGCGCTCGAGGTCATCCGCCACGACGCAGCGCACGTCATGGCCGAGGCGGTCCAAGATCTCTTTCCGGGCACCCAGGTCACCATCGGCCCGCCGATCGCCGACGGCTTCTACTACGACTTCGCGCGCGACGAGCCGTTCTCGACCGGCGACCTCGAGAAGATCGAGGCGCGGATGGCCGAGATCGTCAAGGAGGACCGGCCGTTCACCCGCTCGGAGGTGCACCGCGAGGAGGCGCGCGCCATCTTCGAGAAGCTCGGCGAGCGCTACAAGCTGGAGCTCCTCGACGCCATCCCCGAGGGCGAGCCGGTCTCGCTCTACCATCAAGGCGAATGGTTCGACCTCTGCCGCGGACCGCACGGGCCGTCGACCGGGCGCATCGGCGCCTTCAAGCTCTTGAAGGTCGCCGGCGCCTATTGGCGCGGCGACAGCAGGAACCCGCAGCTCCAGCGCATCTACGGCACGGCGTATGCCAGCGAGAAGGAGCTCAAGGCGCACCTGATGCGCATCGAGGAGGCGGAGAAGCGCGATCACCGGCGCCTCGGCCGCGAGCTCGGCCTCTTCCACATCCAGGAGGAGGCGGTCGGCTCGGTCTTCTGGCACCCCAACGGCTGGACGGTCTATCGCGAGATCGAGAGCTACATCCGCCGCCGCCTGGATGCCGCCGGCTATCAGGAGGTCAGGACCCCGCAGCTCATCGACCGCGTCCTGTGGGAAAGGTCCGGCCACTGGGACAAGTTTCGGGACAACATGTTCACGCTCGAGAGCGAGGAGCGCACCCTCGCGATCAAGCCGATGAACTGCCCGGGCCACGTCCAGATCTTCAAGCGCAACCTCTACTCCTACCGCGACCTGCCGCTGCGGCTGGCGGAGTTCGGCTCGTGCTTCCGGAACGAGCCGTCCGGGGCGCTGCACGGGATCATGCGGACCCGCAACTTCACCCAGGACGACGCGCACATCTTCTGCACGCCCGAGCAGATCAACGACGAAACACAGGCGTTCTGCCACCTGTTGGCGAGCGTCTACGCGGACCTCGGCTTTCCCGAGTTCCGGGTGAAGTTCTCCGACCGGCCGGCGGTGCGCGCCGGCGCGGACGAGGTCTGGGATCAGGCGGAACAGGCGCTGATGACGGCGACCACCGCCGCCGGCGTCGAGGTCACACTCAATCCCGGCGAGGGCGCCTTTTACGGGCCCAAGCTCGAGTTCGTGCTGACCGACGCGCTCGGCCGCGACTGGCAGTGCGGCACGCTGCAGGTCGACTTCGTGCTACCGGAGCGGCTCGATGCCACCTATGTCGGCGCGGATGGGGCCCGACACCGGCCGGTCATGCTGCACCGCGCGATCCTCGGCTCGCTCGAGCGCTTCATCGGCATCATGATCGAGGAGACCGCCGGGCGCTTTCCCGCCTGGCTCGCACCGCTGCAGGTCGTGGTGGCCACGATCACCAACGAGGTCGACGACTACGCCCACGCGGTCGGCGCCCGGCTCAAGGCCGCGGGGCTGCGGGTCGAGGTCGACGACCGCGCCGACAAGATCGGCTACAAGGTCCGCGAGCACAGCGTGCAGAAGGTACCGTTCATTCTCGCCGTCGGCGGGCGCGAGCGCGACGAGGCGACCGTCGCCCTTCGTCGATTGGGTGAAAGCGGCCAGGAAAGCCTTGCCCTCGACGCCGCCGTCACCCTATTGGTGGAGTCCGCGAAACCGCCGGCCTGAGGATAACTTCGGTCGTCCACAGGTTGTTGGGGGTTGTCGCGACCGTATCCACAACGTCGAGGTGACGAGGTAGATGGCAACTGCGACGCGCGAGGACTATCGCGTCAACGATCGGATCGAGTCCCCTGAGGTTCGTCTGGTCGCCGAGGATGGCTCGATGATCGGGGTGGTACGCCTGCGCGAAGCCCTGGATCGGGCGCGCGATGTGGGTCTCGACCTCGTCGAAGTCTCGCCCAGTGCCACGCCGCCGGTCTGCAAGATCCTCGACTACGGCAAGTTCAAGTACGAGGCGCAAAAGCGCGCCAATGCCGCCCGCAAGAAGCAGCGGGTCATCGAGGTCAAAGAGATCAAGATGCGTCCCGGCATCGACGACAACGACTACAACATCAAGATGAAGAAGGTGCGGGCGTTCCTGGACGAAGGCGATAAGGTCAAGGTGACCATGCGTTTTCGCGGGCGTGAGCTGTCGCACCAGCATCTGGCGATCGATATCCTGACCAAGGTCAAAGAGGAGGTCGCCGATCTCGGCAAGGTCGAGCAGTTCCCGAAGATGGAAGGCCGGCAGATGGTCATGGTGATGGCGCCGTTGAAGTAGCGGCGCGACGCCCGACGGCTCGGGACGCCCGGCCGTCGCGCCGGGCGTCGGCGTTTCAGGGGAAACCGCATGGGCGACGAGGCTGCGCGGCTCGAAGCGCTTCGCCGGGAACTGCGCCGTCAGGGCGTGGACGGCTTCGTCCTGCCGCGGACCGACATCTACGGCAGCGAATATCTGCCCGCCGGCGAGGAACGGGTCGCTTGGCTCACCGGGTTCACCGGCTCGGCCGCGCGGGTCGTCGTCCTGCCCGAGCAGGCGGCGGTCTTCACCGACGGCCGCTATACCCTGCAGGTGCAGGACGAGGTCGACGGCGAGCGCTGGGCCACCCCGCATCTGATCGACGAGCCGCCCGCCGACTGGCTCAAGGCGCGGGCCCGGGCGGGCTGGAAGATCGGCTACGACGCGCGCCTTCACCTCAAGGCCGACATCGAGCGTCTCGCCAAGAGCCTGGACGCCAAGGGCGCCCTGCTCGTGCCGCTCGACGAGAACCCCGTGGACGCGATCTGGTCGGATCGCCCGGCGCTGCCCACGGCCCCCTTGCGCGCGCAGCCGCTCGCCCACGCCGGGGAGAGCAGCCTCGACAAGCGCAGGCGCATGCTCGAGGCCGCGCACGCCGCCGGCGCCGGCGGGCTCTTCGTCTCGGCGAGCGACGGGGTGGCGTGGCTCCTCAACATCCGCGGCGGGGACGTGCCCTACAACCCGCTCTGCCTCGGCCTCGCGCTGGTGCTGGCCGACGCGCGGGCGGTCCTCCTCACCGATCCCAAGAAGCTGCCCGAGGGCTTCGCCTTCGAGGACGAGGGAATAGCGGTGCACGATATCGGGGCGCGCGAGGCGCTCTATGCGGAGCTCGCCCGCGAGGGACTGCGCCTCCTGGTCGATCCGGCGGCGACGCACCAGGGCCTCGTCGACGAGCTGACCCATGCGGGCTTGTGCGTGGTCGAAGGGGCGGATCCGGTGGCGCGGGCCAAGGCCCTCAAGAACATCGCCGAGATCGCCGGCGTGCGGCGCGCGCACCGGGTCGACGGCGCGGCGGTCTGCCGGTTTCTCGCCTGGCTCGACCGGCAGAATGTGACCGACGAGATGACGGCCGCCGCCGCCCTGGAGGCCGAGCGGGCGAAGGCCGGCGATTATCTGGGGCCGAGCTTCGAGACGATCAGCGGCGCGGGCGCCAACGGTGCCGTCGTGCACTACCGGGTGACGCCTGCGACCAATGCCGAGCTGCGGCCCGGAACTCTCTACCTCGTCGACAGCGGCGCTCAGTACCCGGACGCCACGACCGACGTCACCCGTACCGTCGCCATCGGCGAGCCCACGGCCGAGATGAAGCGTCGCTTCACGCTGGTCCTCAAGGGCCACGTCGCGCTGGCTATGGCGGTTTTTCCCAAGGGCACCGCCGGCTCCCAGCTCGACGCCTTCGCGCGGCGGGCCTTGTGGGAGGCGGGGCTCGACTACGATCACGGCACCGGCCACGGCGTCGGCGCGGCGCTGTGCGTCCACGAGGGCCCCCAGCGCATCGCCAAGCGCGGCGGCGACGCCAAGCTCGAGGCGGGCATGATCGTCTCCAACGAGCCCGGCTGCTATGTCACGGGCGAATACGGCATCCGCATCGAGAACCTCGAGCTGGTCGTCGAGCGGGGCACGCCCGATGGCGGCGAGCGCGAACTCTTGGGCTTCGAGCCGCTGACCTTGGCCCCGATCGACCGCCGGCTCATCGAGCCGAGCCTCCTTACCGCCGCCGAGATCGTCTGGCTCGACACCTATCACGCCCGCGTCCGCGCGGTGCTCGGCGCAGCGCTCGCCGAGCCCGAGCGGTCCTGGCTCGAGGCTGCGACCCGACCGCTCGGGGGCGCGTCGTGAGCCGCGATCGGGCGACGGCTCGGCGCCGCACCTGAACGCGGTCATTCACCGGAGGACACGATCATGCGCGCGCTGCTCCTCGCCGTGGCTTGCTTGGCTCTGGCCTTGCCGGCGCTGGCTCTCGAAGGTATCGGCGGTGTCGTCGCGGTGCGCGGTGACGTCGCGATCCTGCGGGGCGACGCGCGGCTGGAGGCGGTCCCCGGCCTCGCGGTGGAGCGCGGCGACCGCATCGTCACCGGCGCCGGCGGTCGCGCGTTGCTGCAGCTCGACGGCGGGCTCACGGTCACCGTCGCGAGCGCGACCGAGCTCGTGCTCGAGGAGCTGCGCCGCGACGCCCGCACCTCCGCGTTGACCACGTGGCTCGGCGTCGTCGAGGGGTTGGTCCGGGCGGTCCTCACGGCGCCCGTGGCCGACAACGAGGTCGAGATCCGCACCCCCTTGGCGGTGACCTCGGTGCGGTCGACCGAGTGGACCGTCGAGCACGCGCCCGACCATACCGCAGTCTTCGTTCGTGACGGCGAGGTCGCCGTCGGCGCGGCGGGTGTCACCGTCGTCCTCGGGCCGGGCGAGGGCACCGACGTTCGTGGCGCTGCGGCGCCGAGCGCACCCGTCGTCTGGGGCGCGCCGCGGGTCGAGCGCACTCTGGCGCGGACCCGCATGGCCGATCGGTGATCCCCGACGACCGCCCGGGTGCTCGCGCCCGGACCCTGATCGCGCTCGGCGTCGCGCTGGCGATCTGGGGCGCGGGGGTGGCCGGCTTCGGGGGCCTCGTCGAGCGGGCCGAGGCGGTCCTGCTCGATGCGCGCGTCCGGCTCGCCGGCCCGCGGCCGCCGCCCGGTGAGATCGTCGTCGTATCCATCGGCGAGCGGGCGCTTGCGGCCGCCGGGGGCTGGCCGGTCGAGCGACGGTTCTGGGCCGAGCTGGTGGGCGCCGCCGACCGTGCGGGTGCGCGGACCTTGGTCCTCGACACGCTGCTGGAGCCCCGGACGGCGCGGCCGGCGGTGGCGGGCGATCGCGCCTTGGCGGCGGCGCTCGCGGCGCATGGGCGCGCGGTGCTGGCGCTGGGCGTCGCCGCCGGCGCGCCTGGACCGGCCGAAGCGCTCGATCGGCTCGCCTTTCCGGTGGTGACCGCCACGCTGCCGTCGACGCCATCGGCCGACCGGCGGCTCGTGCTACCGCCTTCCGTTCTCGGCGACGCGGCGGCCGGGCTCGCCCCGTCGCTCATCGCGATCAGCCCCTTCGGCGGCCCGCCCGTCCTGGAGGGGGCCGTGCGCATCGGCGATCGCGCCGTGCCGACCTTGGCGGTCGAGGCGGTGCGGGTGCATCGTGACATCGCCCGCGCGCGGCTCTGGCACGACGCCGACGGCGGCGCCTCGGTGGAGGGTCGCCCGCTCGCGCCCGCTCAAAACGGCGGCTACCGGCTGCGTCCCTACGGCCCGGCGGGAACCGTCCCAGTGGTCGAGGCGCTCGACCTCCTCGCGGGCGGCATCGACCTCGCCGGGCGCTTGGTGGTCATGGGCGTCGACGCACCGGCGGCGGGCGAGCGCTTTCGGACCGCCTTCTCGCCGTCGCTCAGCGGCGTCGAGCTCTTGGCGACCGGGATCGGCAATTTGCTCGAAGGGCGGACGCTGCGCCGCCTGCCGGTCGCGAGCGGCGTCGGGCTCGCGCTGACCCTCATGGCCGCGACCGCCGCGGCCTGGACGGTCGGGCGCGGCCGTCCGGCGGTCGCGTTGGCGACCTCGGCGGCGCTCGTCGCGCTGTGGCTCGCGGGCGCGCAAGCGGCTTTCGTGTGGGGCGACCTGTGGCTGCCGGCGGCTCTGCCGATCGCGGCACTGCTGCTCGCCGCCGTCGGTGTCGAGGCCTTGCGGCTGGTCCTCGCGCAGCGGGCCGAGCGCGCGCTCGCGGTCGAGCGGCAGAACCTCGCCCGGTTCTTTCCGCCCGCCGTCGCCGAGCGTCTCGCCGGGGCGAGCGAGCTCGCGACCCTGGACCGCGCGGTCGACGCCACGGTCATGTTCGTCGACGTCGTCGGCTCCTCCGCCATCGTCGAACGGCTGGCGCCGGCCGCGGCGCTCGCCGAGCTGCGGCGCTTTGCGGCGCGGATCGAGGCGATCGTCTTTGCCGAGGGCGGCACGCTCGTGAGCTTTCTGGGCGACGGCGCGCTCGTCGCCTTCGGCGTGCCCGAGCCGCGCCCGGACGCCGCCGCAGCGGCGCTGCGGGCGGCCCACCGCCTGGCGGAGGCGTTCGCGGACGATCCTTGGATGGTGAGCATCGGCCTCAATCACGGGCCGGTCGTCGCTGGCAACGTCGGCGGCGCCCGCCAGTTCCAATATTCGGTGACCGGCGACACGGTGCACGTCGCGAGCCGGCTCGAGGGCCTCTCGAGGGAGCTGGACGCGGTGATCGTGGCCTCGGCTGCGGTGCTCCACGCGGCGGGCGACGAAGACCTCGTGCGCGGCTTTCGCATTGCGGGCCGGCGGCGGCTGCGTGGGCGCGCCGGGGTCGTCGACGTTCGCTACCTGCCACGGGAACCACAGCGTTCGTTTGGATGAAAAGCGGACACACATTGCGAATGACGGACTTTTGGGCCACATGATCGTCCGGGCGGAGCCATTCGGGAGGACGGCCATGGACCAGGCTCAGATCGACGACGGCTTGCACCTCGACGCGCCGGGGCGCGGCCGGATCTACGATTCGATCATCGAGACCATCGGCAACACGCCGCTCGTGCGCGCGCCGCGGCTCGCCGCCGAGCACGGCGCCGTCGCCGACGTCTGCTTCAAGCTCGAGTTCTTCAATCCCATCGCCAGCGTCAAGGACCGGATCGGCGTCGCCATGATCCTCGACCTCGAGCGGCGCGGGAAGATCGGCCCGCATACGGCGCTGGTCGAGCCGACCTCGGGCAACACGGGCATCGGCCTCGCCTTCGCCGCCGCGGCGCGCGGCTACCGGCTGGTCTTGACCATGCCCGAATCGATGTCCATCGAGCGGCGCAAGATGCTGGCGTTGCTGGGCGCCGAGCTCGTGCTCACGCCCAAGGAGAAGGGCATGGGCGGCGCCATCGCCCGGGCCAAGGAGATCATCGAGGAGATCGGCGACGCGGTGATGCCGGGCCAGTTCACCAACCCCGCCAACCCGGCGATCCACCGCCGGACCACGGCCGAGGAGATCTGGAAGGACACGGCCGGCGAGGTCGACGCCATCGTCGCCGGCGTCGGCACCGGCGGCACCTTCACCGGCTGCGCGGAGGTTCTCAAGCCGCGCCGGCCGGACCTCAAGATGATCGCGGTCGAGCCCGCGGCGAGCCCGGTGCTTTCGGGCGGCTCGCACAGCCCGCATCCGCTCCAGGGCATCGGCGCCGGCTTCATCCCGGAGGTCATGCAGACCGACCTCGTCGACGAGATCGTCCAGGTCGCCAACGACGACGCGCTCGCGACCGCCCGCCAGGCGGCCCGGCTCGACGGCATGCCCGTGGGCATCTCCTCGGGCGCCGCGATCTGGGCCGGCCTGCAGGTCGGCGCGCGACCGGAATTCGCCGGCAAGCGCGTGGTGACCGTGGTGCCGTCATTCGCCGAGCGCTACCTTTCGACGGTGCTCTTCGACGATCTCTGAGCGTGGCGGCTCGCCCGCGTCTCAGGCGCGGGCGACCAGCCCCCAGGCGCTCACCGGAACGGCGGGCAGCGCCACGGTGTCGACCGAACGGAAGCCGGCCTCGCGGACCATCCTCGCGAGCGCCGGCACCGGCGCGGCCATGCCGTCGAGGTCGTCTTCGGCGTCGTCCCAGACGCAGATGGCGAGCTGGCCGTCGGAACGCAGGACGCGCCTGGTCTCGGCGAGCGCCGGCGCCGCCGCCTCGATCCCGCCGAAGCCGAGCCTGCCGACGATCAGGTCGCGGCTGGCGCGGGCAAGCGGCAGGGCGGTCGGGGCGCCGTGCTCGATCCGCACCCCGTGCTCGGCGAGCCGCTCGCTTGCGACGGCGACCTTGCTCGCGTCCGCGTCGACGGCGATCAGGTGGCGCGGCTGGTGGTCGGCCGCGATCAACGACGTCCAGACGCCGTCCTCACATCCGATCTCCAGCCAATCGAGGCCGGGCTCGGCGGCGAGCCAGTCGAGGAAGGCGTGGCCCAGGCTGAGCCTGCGGGACCCGACGGTAGCGCCGACGACGGACGAGTAGGCTTGTGTTGCGACAGCGATCATCGTGGCCCCCCTCACTTTGAAAAGTTAGGCTAACCACGATTTGTTCGCGATGCTTATGCGACCTCGGTATGTCAATCCATCGAGACGCGCGGCGTCGGCGATGCGGGAATTTCGTCCTGTTCGCTTAGGCGCCGGCCGCGTCGAGGACCATGTGGAAGACTTCGGGGTCGTCGGACCGGTGGCGGCGGAAGCCCAGGCGCTCGCACATGGTGAGCATGCGCTCGTTCTCGGCCAGCACCTCGCCGAAGATCTCGCCGACGCCGGTGCGCCGGCCGTGCTCGATGATCTCCTGCATGAGCCGCAGCCCGAGGCCGCGGCCGGCGATGTCGCTTCGGGTCATCACCGCGTACTCGGCGCGCTGCAGGTCCGGGTCGGCGTGCAGGCGCCCGACGCCCCACAGGCCGTCGCGCTGGCCGTTCATGGCATGGGCGACGAAGGCCATCTCCCGATCGTAGTCGATCTGGGTGAGCCGGGCGGCGAGGGTCGGCGGTAGCTGTTTCATCGCCGTGAAGAAGCGCATGCGCAGGTCTTCGAGGTTGCTCTTGGCGATCATGTCGTGGAGCTCGGGCGCGTCGTCGGGGCGGATCGGCCGCACATAGACCGGCGTGCCGTCACGCAGCGTCACGATCTTTTCCAGCTCGCGCGGGTAGGGGCGGATGGCGAACCGCTGCGAGCCGGGGCGGGCGGGGATCGCCAGCCGGATCCGCGCGTCCAGGGCGAGGACGCCGTTGGCGTTGGCCAGGAGCGGGTTGACGTCGACCTCCTCGATGAGATCGACGTCGGTCACCAGCTGGGCGAGCTTGACGAGCGCGAGGGCGATCTGGTCGAGGGCCGCGGGCAGCGTCGTCCGGTAGCCCTTCAAGAGGCGGGCGACGCGGGTCTGCGAGATCATCTCGAGGGCGAGCTCGAGGTTCAAGGGCGGCAGCGCCACGGCCCGGTCGCGCAGCGCCTCGACCGCGATGCCGCCGGCCCCGAAGAGGATGATCGGCCCGAAGGTCGGGTCGGTCTTGGCGCCGATGATCAGCTCGGTGCTGCCCGGCATCTCGACCATCTCCTGCACGCTGAAGCCCTCGATCCGGGCCCCCGGCGCGCGCTCGCGGACCCGCGCCAACATCGCCTCGGCGGCCTTCTCGATGGCGGCCGGATGCGCGAGGTTGAGGGCGACGCCGTCGACGTCGGACTTGTGCGGGATGTCGGGCGAGAGGATCTTGAGGGCCACGCGCATGCCCAGACGCTGACCCATGCGGCCCGCTTCCTCGGGCGTGGCCGCAGTCTCGGTGCGGACCACGGGGATGCCGTAGGCGGCCAGCAGGCGCTTGCTTTCGGGCTCGGTCAGCCAGTCGCGACCGGCGTCCAGCGTCTCCTCGCAGAGATGGCGGACGGCGGTGACGTCGGGTCGGGGCTCGAGGTCGATGGCGGTCGGCACCTGCAGCAGCGTCTCTTGGTTTCGCTGGTAGGCGACGAGGTGCATGAAGCCCTGGATCGCGTCCTCGGGCGTGTCGTAGGTGGGGATCCGCGCGGTCGCGAACCGCCGCCGGGCCGGGCGTGGGATCTCCTTGCCGAGCCAGGACGTCAGCACCGGCCGGCGCTTCTTCTTGACGGTGGCGATGACCGCGTCGGCATTGCCGTCGACCCAGTCCTCGGCGATGGGGCTGTTGAGAACCAGGATGGCGTCGAGGTCGTCGTCGCTGAGCAGCGCCTCGAGCGAGCGGGCGTAGCGATCGGGATCGGCGTCCGCGCCGATGTCGACCGGATTTCGCGGGCTGCAGAACTCGGGCAAGAAGGCGCCGAGCTTGGCGACGGTCGCCTCGCCGAGCTCGGCGAGGGTGCCGCCGTGCTGGATCAGCGCGTCGGTCGCGAGCACGCCCATGCCGCCGCCGTTGGAGAGGATCGCCAGACGGTCCCCTTTGACGCGCATCCCCATGCCGACCGTCTCGACCGCCGCGAAAACCTCGTTGAGATCGTCGACCCGGAGCATGCCGGCACGGCGGAAGGCGGCGCTGTAGACGTCGTCCTCGCCGGCGAGCATGCCGGTATGCGACTGGGCGGCGCGCGCGCCGTCGGCACTGCGGCCGGTCTTGATGACCACCACGGGCTTGGTCCGCGAGGCGGCGCGGGCCGCCGACATGAACTTGCGCGCGTCCTTCACGCCCTCGATGTGCAACAGGATCGCCCGGGTCCGCGGATCGGCGAGCCAGTAGTCGAGGAGGTCACCGAAATCGACGTCGGCGAGATCACCCACCGAGACGAGGTGGCTGAAGCCGACACCGCGATAGGTCGCCCAGTCGAGGACGGTGCTCAAGACCGCGCCCGACTGTGCTGCAAAGGCGAGCGAGCCCTTGAGCGGCCGCGTCCCGAGCGGGCTCGCGTCGAGGGCGATGTCGGGAACGACGATGCCGAGGCAGTTGGGTCCGACGATGCGCAGGACGTGCGGCTTGGCCGCGTCCAGCATCCGCTGCTGGAGCGCTCGACCCGGCTCGCCGATCTCGGCGAAGCCCGGCGAGATCACGACCGCGGCCTTGCTGCCGCGCGCGGCGAGGCTGTCGATGATCCCCGGAACGCCCTCCGCCGGGCTCGCGATCACCGCCAGGTCGGGCGCGGTCGCCAGCTCGTCGATCGTCGACACCACTGCCGCGCCGTTCGCCGCGGCGATGTCGCCGACCAGGGTGACGGAACCCTTGAAGCCGCTGGCGACGAGGTTCTGCGTGAGCACGCGCGCCAGCGTGTCCGGGGCATCGCTGGCGCCGACGAGAACGACGGAACTCGGGTTGAAGAGACGGTCGAGATTACGGACCGACATGAGCGGCGCCTATGGGCAGTGTACGAAACAGGTCCATGTTGCACTGCAACATAGAGCCGTGTCCGACCCGTGACCAGAGCTTCCGTCTCGAGCGGCGTGGCCGATGTGGCATCGGTGCGACAGTCGCCTGGCGCAGCCCGACCTCTACGCACCCTGAACTGAATGATACACCTCTTGCGCCCCTTTGGCCACGCATCGCCGGGCCTATCGAGGCGTCCGGCGGCGCCCGGTCTGCGCCCGGCCTGCCCAGGCGACGGGCTACGGGTGCGCACTGAGGGCATGGTGGCGCGCGCGGCGACGGGATCCCCGTCCGTCGCCGGGCACGTGCTGCGGCTTCCGGTCGCAGTCCTTGCCGGACCGCCGCTCGGCGCGGCGGCCCGTTCGTCCCGGCGGGCCGCTTCGGCTGGGACCGTCACGTGCGCACGGTTAGGCCCGGGGCGTCGCGGCCCTCGGTGAGGTGCTCCGTCGCCGGCGCGCGCAGGCGACGACGCCTCCGCCCGTCGCACACCTTGCAAGGCATGCGCTTTGCTGATCTCCATCGCGAGGGGCCACGCCGAGGAGGACCGGCGATCATGGACGATGCCGCGCGCTCGCGCGCGTTCTTCAACGAGATGTACGAGCCCGACGGCACCGTCCGAGCCAGCTACGCGGGCATCCAGGCGTGGCTCGCCGAGACCGATCCGAAGCTCGTCGAGCTCAAGCGGCGCGAGGCCGAGTTCCTCTTTCGCCGGATCGGCATCACCTTCGCGGTCTACGGTGCCGGCGCCGATCCCGAGCGGATCATCCCCTTCGACATCGTGCCCAGGGTGATCGCCGCCGACGAGTGGGCGCTTCTCGAGCGCGGCCTCGCCCAGCGGGTCCGTGCGCTCAACGCCTTCCTCCACGACATCTACCACGGCCGCGAGATCGTCCGCGCCGGGGTCGTCCCCGACACCCATCTGCGCCACCACTCGGCCTATGTCGCGGCGATGCAGGGCCTCACCCCGCCGCATCGGGCCTACACCGCGATCGCCGGCATCGACGTGGTGCGGACGGCGCCGCACGACTTCTACGTGCTCGAGGATAATCTCCGCACGCCGTCGGGCGTCTCCTACATGCTCGAGAACCGCGAGATGATGATGCGGCTCTTCCCCGATCTGTGCGCCCGGCATGGACCCAGGCCGGTCGATCACTACCCCGACGCGCTCTTGGCGACCCTGCGCTCGATCGCACCCGCGTCCTGCGAGGGCGAGCCGGTGGTCGCGGTGCTCACGCCGGGTCTCTTCAACAGTGCCTATTTCGAGCACGCCTATCTGGCCGATCGCATGGGCGTCGAGCTGGTCGAAGGCCAGGACCTGTTCGTCGACGACGACCGCGTGTTCATGCGCACGACCCAGGGGCCGCGTGCCGTCGACGTGCTCTACCGGCGGATCGACGACGACTTCCTCGATCCCGAGACGTTCCGCGCCGACAGCGCGCTCGGCGTGCCGGGGCTGATGCGCGCCTACCGCGCCGGCCGGGTGAGCCTCGCCAACGCCCCCGGCACGGGCATCGCCGACGACAAGGCGACCTACATCCACGTGCCGAAGATGATCGAGTTCTACCTCGGTGAGCCGCCCATCTTGAACAACGTGCCGACCTACGACTGCGCCGTGCCGGAGACGCTGGCCTATGTGCTCGACCACCTCGAGGAGCTGGTCGTCAAGGAGGTGCTGGGCTCGGGCGGCTACGGCATGCTGATCGGCCCGCGCGCGTCCGCCGCCGAGCGCGAGGTCTTCGCCGCGCGCCTCAAAGCCACCCCCGACGCCTACATCGCGCAGCCGACGCTGGCCTTGAGCGCAGCGCCGACCTTCGTCGACGGCGGGATCGCGCCTCGGCACATCGACCTGCGCCCGTTCGTGCTGATGGGCGAGCAGATCACCATCGTGCCGGGCGGGCTCACCCGGGTGGCGCTGCCCGAGGGCTCGCTGGTCGTCAACTCGAGCCAGGGCGGCGGCACCAAGGACACCTGGGTGCTCACCGGCACCGGCTCGGGCCAGTCGCAGAGCCAGAGCCAGAGGCAGGGCTGATGCTGAGCCGCGTCGCCGCCAACCTCTTCTGGCTCGGCCGCTACGCCGAGCGCGCCGAGAACATCGCCCGGCTGGTCGACGTCGCGACCCGGCTCGCGGCGTTGCCGACCGCCGACGGCCACGAGGGCGAAGGCGGCGTCTGGCACTCGGCGATCGTCTCCGCCGGCTGCGAGCAGAGCTTCTACGCCGATCACGACACCGCCGAGCCCGAGGCCGCGATCCATCACCTCGTCTTCGACCGCAGCAATGCCTCGAGCATCGTCGCCTGCATCGAGGCCGCCCGGCGCAACGCGCGGGCCGTCCGAACGGCGCTCACCCAGACCGTCTGGGAGGCCCTCAACACCCTCTGGCTCGACTTCGACCGCCGCGGTGCTGCGGCCGTGGCCCAGAACGACCTCTTGGACCTGCTCGACTGGATCAAGTTCACGGCGATGACCGTGCGCGGTGCCGCCACCGACACCATGCTGCGCGCGGACGCCTATTGGTTCTTGCAGCTCGGTCACTTCATCGAGCGCGGCGACAACACCGCGCGCATCCTCGACGTCAAGTACAACGTGCTCCTGCCGGCGCACGCGCCGGTCGGCTCGGCCGTCGACTACTTCCAGTGGTCGGCGCTCCTGCGCGCCCTCTCGGCGGCGCGGACCTACGGCTACGTCTACCGCGAGCCGGTCCGCGCCCGCAACGTCGCCGAGCTGCTCATCCTGCGGGCGGAGATGCCGCGCTCGCTCGCCGCCTGCGCCGCCCAGGCCGACCGCTACCTCCTCGCGATCGCCTCGGACTACGGCGAGCGCCACCCCTGCCAGGAGCTGGCGCGGCGACGCTACACGCGGCTCAGGGACGTCGGCGTCGACGACGTCTTCGCCTACGGCCTGCACGAGTTCCTGACCGACTTCGTCGAGGAGAACGTCGAGCTCGGCGACGCCGTGGCCGCCGCTTATCTGGGGTGAGCTACACCTCGATGGTGCGGCGAGACGTGATGGCGAGTTAGTTGGGCGCGAAGATCGTTCGCGCGTCTTCTTCCGGCTCGCTCAGCCGGCGCCGCGGCGTTCGCGTCCATAATGGTGAGGTGGTCGACCCGTCATCGCGCGAAGCACTGGAAGGAGGCGGCGCAACCCTCGGAGGTTGCCGGCGACGCTTTGCGATCGCCGGTCGACCGATCATGTTGTGCAGGTCAAGCCGAGGCGGAGGCGACGGCATGTCGACGCTCTACGAGACCGATTTCTACGCCTGGACGCACGAGCAGTCGAAGCTGCTGCGCGAGGGACGGCTGCGCGAGGCCGACCTCGCGCACATCATCGAGGAGATCGAGAGCATGGGCCGCACGGAGAAGCGCGAGCTGGTGAGCCGGCTCGCCGTGCTGCTCATGCACCTGTTG
>CAYZSE010000086.1:0-15024 GCA_964481035.1 uncultured Geminicoccaceae bacterium
TTTCCCGGTCGACCGCGGGCCGTGGGGGCCTTAAGCGTCGGGGATGGCCGAGATCGCGCTCGAAGCGCTCGACATCCACAAGCGGTTCGCGGCCGTCGAGGTCCTGAAGGGGATCTCGGTGACGGCCAGGAAGGGCGACGTCATCGCCATGCTGGGTGCGTCCGGCTCCGGCAAGAGCACCTTCTTGCGCTGCGTCAACCTGTTGGAGCGGCCGAACCGGGGGTGCATCCGCGTCGCCGGCGAGGAGCTGCGGCTGCGCGAGCGGGCCGGCGCGCTCGAGCCGGTCGACCGCCGCCAGCTCGAACGGTTCCGTACCAAGCTCGGCTTCGTCTTCCAGCAGTTCAATCTCTGGTCGCACCTGACGATCCTCGAGAACGTCATCGAAGCACCGGTGCACGTCCTCGGCCGCCCGCGTAAAGAGGCGATCGAGGAGGCCGAGGCGCTGCTCGACAAGGTCGGCATCCATGCGCGGAAGGACGCCTACCCGGCGCAGATCTCGGGCGGCCAGCAGCAGCGCGCGGCGATCGCCAGGGCGCTGGCCGTGCACCCCGAGGTGCTCTTGTTCGACGAGCCGACCTCGGCACTCGACCCGGAGCTGGTCGGCGAGGTGCTGCGGGTGATGCGCGACCTCGCCGGCGAGGGGCGGACGATGATCGTCGTCACCCACGAGATGGGCTTCGCCCGCGAGGTCTCCGAGCGCGTCATCTTCCTGCACCAGGGCCGCATCGAAGAGGACGGCCCGCCCGGCGAGGTCTTCACGAAGCCGCGCTCGGAGCGGTTCAAGCAGTTCATCCAGCAGGTGCACAGCCGCTGAGCCGGCCGTGCCCCCGTCCGCGCCGGTCGGATCAAGCCCGATGGCGGGGGCGTTCGAGCAGCCGCAGGCAGGCGACGGCGAGGGCCGACTTCAAGACCATGCCGAGGAGGAACGGCGCAGCACCCACCGCGAAGGCGGCCTCGAGGCCGAGCCCGGCGGCGCCCGCCAGCCAGGCGACGCCGAGCGCCAGGATCAGGGCGTGCCCGGCGAGCATCAGCGCGAAGGCGGCGACCAGCGTGCGCGCCGCGCCGCGCTCGACGAGCGCGCCCACGAGCATGGCCGCGATGAGGAAGGCGGCGAGATAGCCGGCCGTCGGCCCGGCGAGGTGGTGCGCACCCGCGGCCCCGCCCGCGAACACCGGCAGTCCCATCGCCCCCTGCAGCAGATAGGCGGCCACGGTGATGCCGCCGAGCCGCCAGCCGTAGACGGCACCGACGAGCAGCATGCCGAAGGTCTGCATGGTCATCGGCACCGGCACCATCGGCACCTCGATCCAGGCGGAGGTGGCGAGAAACAACGTCCCGGCGAGCACGAGGAGCGCCTGCCGCGGCCAGGGCGCCCGCCGGCACCACGCGGCAAAGCCGCCGGATGTCGCGATCGTCGGTTGTGCCATCGGCCCGCCTCCTCGGTTGCGCTGCGGCGGCGACGGTAGCCGAGCGAGGACGATTTGCAACACCGCCGGCACCGCGGCGCGCCGACGACGAAAACGGGCGCCGGCGCGGGTCAGGCCGGCACCGACGCGCCCGGTCGCGACCCGCTGCCCCCGTCGCCGGGATCGTCCGCCGCAGCCGTCTCCGCGAGCTCCGCCACGGGCGAGGCGGGCGTCAGCTCGACGGCCGTGCCGCGGTGGTGGAAGGCGAGGGGCGGGCCGGCCAGCAGCGTGTAGCGGGTGCGGTCGTGGGCGCATGCGATGGACAGGCGCGAGCCGCGGATCTCGAGGTGGAAGCGCAGGCCCTGCCAGAGCTTGGGCAGGCAGGGATCGAAGCGGATCTCGCCGCGATGGTCCCTGAGGCCGCCGAAGCCGTAGACCAGCGCCAGCCAGGTGCCGCCGATCGAGGCGATGTGCGCGCCGTGCTTGACGTTGCCGCCGACGTCCGAGAGGTCCATCGTCGCCGCGAAATGAAAGTACTCGAGCGCCTTGTCGTGCTCGCCGATCTCGTTGGCGATGATGCTCTGCACGCACACCGACAGCGAGCTGTCGTGGGTCGTCAATGGATCGTAATAGTCGAAGTTCCGCTTCTTCTCCTCACGCGAGAACTCGTGGCTCAAGAGAAACATGGCGAGCAGGATGTCGGCCTGTTTGATCACCTGGTGGCGATAGAGGTTGAGGGGATGATAATACAATAGGAGCGGGTAGTGTTCGGGCGGGGTGCGGAGGAAGTCCCAGATCGGCTTGTCGATGAAGCTGTCGTCCTGGAGGTGGATGTTGAGCTTGTCGTCGGTCGGCAGGTACATGTGGGCGGCGGCCTGCTCCCACTCGTCGAGCTCCTCCTCCTCGAGCGCGGTGTTGCGGACGAGGCGCGCGAAGGCGGCGGGGGCGTCGTCCCGCAGGCGCCGCACGGTCGCCGCGGCGTCGCGCAGGTTCTCGCGCGCCATCAGGTTGGTGAAGTAGTTGTTGTTGACGATCGCCGTGTACTCGTCCGGCCCGGTCACCCCGGCGATGCAGAACTGCGCGTCCTTGTGGAAGTTGTAGTAGCCGAGATCGAGCCACAGCCGCGCCGTCTCGACCAGGATCTCGGCGCCGTAGTCGTGCAGAAAGGCGACGTCGCCGGTGATGTCGACGTACTTGCGGAGCGCGAAGGCGATGTCGGCGTTGATGTGATATTGCGCGGTGCTGGCGGCATAGTAGGCGGAAGCCTCCTCGCCGCTGATCGTCCGCCAGGGGAAGAGGCAGCCGCGATGGCCGAGTTCGCGCGCACGCCGGCGCGCCTTGTCGAGCTTGTCGTAGCGGAACTTCAACAGCGAGCGGGCGATGCGCGGGTTGGTGTAGACGAGGAACGGCAGGACGTAGACCTCGGTGTCCCAGAAGTAGTGCCCCTCGTAGGTCTGCCCGGTGAGGCCGCGGGCGCCGATGCCGGCGCCGTCGACGCAGGCCGAGGCCTGGAGGAGCTGGTAGAGGTTCCAGCGGATGACCTGCTGGGTGCGGGCGTCGTGATCGACGACCGCGACGTCGCTCCTGGCCCAGAACTCCTGCACCGCCTCGCGCTGGCGGCGCAGCATCGCCGCGACGCCCGCCTCCTTGGCGCTGTCGAGGGTCCAGCCGACCTGGCGGCCCAGCTCCTCGCCGCTGCGGTGGCGGCTGTGATGGTAGGCGAGGTATTTGGTGAGCCGCACCGGCCGGTCGGCCGCCGCGTCGATGCGGAAGGTGACGCGCGTCGTCTCGCCGTCGACGCCGCTCTCGACCGTCCAGGGGTTGTCGGTCTCGAGGAGGTGATCCATGCCGCAGGCGACCCGCGCGCCGCTGCGCTGGGTGGCGAAGCTCAACAGGCCCCGCGTCCCCGCGCAGGCGCTCGCCAGGAGCCCGAGCGCGTGCGCGCCGAGCTGGTTGCCGAGCCGCGGGTCCTCGGGATCGAGCGCGTCGGTCATCGGCGCCGTGCGGCCGAGCTCGGAGCTGAAGGTCACCTGCGCGCCCTGGCCCTCGATCCACAGCTCGGCGTCGATCAGCGCGCAGTGCCGGTTGATGAACGAGACCAGCCGCGTCGTCCGGTAGTGGACGCACTTGCCGTTCGGGTGGCGCCAGACCAGCCGGCGGACGAGGATGCCCTCGGCGAGATCGAGCCGGCGCGCGTAGTCCTCGATCTCGCGGCCGTCGACGTCGAACGGCTCGTCGTCGACGTAGAGCTTGAGGATCTTGCCGTCCGGGCAGTTGAGCATGGTCTGCCCGGTCTCGGGAAAGCCGTAGGCCTTCTCGCCGTAGACGATCGAGCGCAGCTCGTAGAAGCCGTTGAGGTAGGTCCCCGGCTCGACCACCGGATGGTTTTCCTCGTGGCTGCCCCTGAGCCCGAGATAGCCGTTGGCGAGCGCGAAGATGGTCTCCGCCTCCTGGACGAACTCGCCGGTGTAGACCCGGGCCTCGGCCGCCCACGGATGGACCGGAAAGAGATCCTCGGGGAGCTGCATGCGGGCACGCAGCACCACGGTTCAGCTCCCCTTGACGATCGGGTCGTCGACGAGCTCGCCGGCGTCGCCGACGACGCGGTCGGCGCCGGCGGCGGTGAGGGCGTCGCGGCCGGCGCCGCGATCGATGCCGACGACGAGCCCGAAGCGCCCGTTGCGCCCCGCCTCGACGCCGGAGAGCGCGTCCTCGACGACGACGGCGCGCGCCGCCGGCACGCCGAGCGTCGCGGCGGCGGCGAGAAACGCATCCGCCTCGGGCTTGCCGCGCAGGCCCTGCTCGGCGAGGTCGTTGCCGTCGAAGACCGTGTCGAAGAGCTCGGCCAGCCCGGCCCGCTGGAGGACGGGTCGGCAGTTGCGCGAGGAGGAGACGCAGGCGGTCTTGAGGCCCCGCCCCCGGAGCCGGCGCAAGAGCGCCACCGCACCGGCGAAGACGGGCACGCCGTCCTGATCGAGGATCTCGTTGAAGAGGTCGTTCTTGATGTTGCCGACGGCGCAGACCGTCTCGAAGCCCGGCGCGTCCTCGGGCGTGCCCCAGGGCAGCGTGATCCCGCGCGCGGCGAGGAAGTCGCGCACGCCCTCGTAGCGCGGCTTGCCGTCGATGTGCTCGACATAGTCCTCGGGCAGCCGCAGGGGCTCGAACGCGCCGCCGCCGGCGCGATGCTCCAAAAAGCGGTCGAACAAGGCCTTCCAGGCCCGGCCGTGGATGGCCGCGGTGTCGGTGACGACCCCGTCGAGGTCGAAGAGCCAGGCGAGGATGGGCTCGCGGTCGTGGTCCGGCCTTGCCATTGGTGCTCTCCCTCGGTCGAACGCGGCACGCCAGTGTAGAGCCGAGAACCGCGGTTGGCGCCCCTTCGCTGCTGCGATCATGGTCGGACACGGAGCCGGATGGGCCCCGCGGCCTCGGCGATGTCCGCGGGCTCAGCGATGAAAGGGCGTGATGAGCGCGGCCACCAGCTCGCTCTCGTCGACGCCGCGGGCGAGGCCGGCGGATGCGAGCGCGCGGACGGCCGCCCGCGCGCCGTCGTACAAGCCGGGCCGAGAGCCGCTGGCGCCGAGCTCCAGCCGCCCCGTCGCCGCGTTTCGAGCCGAGACACGCCAGCGCACCGGCCCGGCGCCGCAGCGCTCGAGCTCCAGCTCGAACAGCTCGCAGCCGAAACGCACGGCGGTCGAGCCGTCGCGCCGCTGCACCCGGCGCCGCCCTCCATAGAGGCAATCGCGCGTCTGCAGGGCGCATGCCGACCCTTTGCAGCAACGGCTCGCCGGGTCCAAGGGCTTGGCTCTCCGTGTCGGATTTAAGAATAAAAACCTAAATATCGCCTTCCGTGCCGCCGGTCAATCGCCCACCGTCCCCGCCCCGGCCGGGAACGCCCGGGGACCCGCGTGCGTTGAGCCCCGAGGCAACCACCATCCGCGAGGTGCGCAAGGGGAGGACACGCGCAATCCGCTTCTTTCCGACCGCCACGCCGATGCGAACGGCCGCCCGCGGCTGTTGCAGTGGGCCGTCCCTTCTCCTGGCGGCGCTCGGCGGCCACGATCTTGCCGTCGATCAGATCGAGTTCGGCCCGCAGCTTGTCGAGGTAGGTCTCGCTGCTCATCGATGGCTCCTTGCCTGCGCTGTCCCCTCCGCCTCGGCGCCCGGCGCCGTTGCACCGTCGGACGGCGTGGTCTCCGGCGTCCTCTGCCTTCAGAGCCGCGCCCGCCGCCCACCGCCGTCGGTCAGCCGTCGAGGCCCAGCGTCGTCGCCTGGCGGACCAGCTCCGCGAGCGAGCCCGCCTCCATCTTCTCCATCACGTGCGCCCGGTGGTTCTCGGCGGTGCGCGGGCTGATGGCCAGCCGCGCCGCGATCTCCTTGTTGGAGAGGCCCGCCGCGACGAGCGCCATGACCTCGCGCTCGCGCCTGGTGAGCCGGGCGAAGCGGGTGTGGACCTCGGCGTCGTCGGCGCTCTCGTCGTCGTGCTGCTCGGCCGCGCGCAGCGCCAGCCGCACGGCGTCGATCAGCACGTCGTCGCGCACCGGCTTGGTGAGGAAATCGACGACGCCGGCGCGCATCGCGCCGACGGCAAGCGCCACCTCGTCCCGGTCGCTCGAGACGATCACCGGAACGTCGAAACGCGCCCGCGCCCGGCGCAGCCACTCCTCCAACGCGCCGAGCCCGGCCGTGCCGAGATCGAAGACCACGACCCGGACGGCGGTGGCCGCCGACGTCGCCGCCAGACCCTCCAGGCTTTCCGCCTCGTGGACGACGAGCGCGGCTCGGCACAAATTCTGCGCGACGTCGCGCCGCAGGTCCGCGTCGGCCGCAATGACGGCGACGGTCGGCGCAGGGGAACTCGCGCCCCCCGGGTTCGATCCCACCGGGTTCGATTTCCGCGGTTTCGATTCCCTCGGGTTCGATCCGGACGGACGGTCGAGGAGGCGCGCGGCGAGCTTCAGCAGCGCCGCCGGCTTGATCGGCTTGCGCAGGGTGGCCGTCGCCACGTCGCCGACGTCTTCGGCGACGCCATCGCCGGTCAGGACGACGGCCGGGAGGTGAGCCTGGAGGCGGGCCCTCAGCCGGCGCACCGCGCGCAGGCCTGCGCCGGCGGCCGCAGCGGGCGCCTGATCGACGATCAAGAGCTGCGGCCACGGCGCGCGGTCGTCGAGCAGCGCGATCGCCGCGGCGAGGTCGCGTGCCAGGGAGACGCCGAAGCCCTCGAGCGCGAGCCATCGCTCGAGGCCGTCGCGGATGCCCGGCTCGTCGGCGACGACGAGGACGCGGGCGCCGCGCTCCGGCGTCGGCGCCGGCTCGCTCTCCTTCTCGACGGGCGCGCCGACGGCCGCCGGCAGGCGGACGGTGAAGGTCGAGCCGCGGCCGAGGACGAAGCCGATCTCGATCCGGTGGCCGGGCAGCCGGCTGAGGTGTCGGACGACGTGGATCCCGCCCAAGAGCTTCCCGCCCGAGCGGAGGTCGGCATCGTCGCCGCCGTCGAGGGCAGCGGCGATCTCGCGCATCTCCTCCAAGGGCACGTTGGCTCGGGTGTCGACGACGACCACGCGGACCTCACCGCGATGCCGCCGGCAACCGACCAGCACCGTGCCCGTCCTGGTGTGGCGGACGGCGTTGGCGACGAGCTCGCCGAGCAGAGCCTCGAGCAGACCGCGCTCGCTGTGGACGGAGAGCGACGTAGCGACGAACCGCAGCTCGACGCCCTTGGCCTCCGCGGTGTCGGCGAGGCGCATCTGCAGTTCGAGGAGCATCGGACCGAGGGGGAGGTCCTCGAGCCGCCCGAGCTGGGCCTGCGCGTCGAGATGGGAGACGTCGAGGATCGCCTCGACCGTGCTGTCCAGGGCGTCGATGGCGGCGCCCAGCGCGTCGACCGTCCGGCGATCCTCAGGGTCGTCGACGCGCCGGGCGAGAATGGCGTGCATCAGGCCCAGGGTCTGCAGCGGCTGCTGCAGGTCCTGCGCGGTGGCGGCGAGGACGCGCGACTTCATGGCGCTCGCCTCCTCGGCCTGGAGCCGCCGCGTCTCCGCCTCCTGGCGCGCTCGACGCTGATCGGTGACGTCGAAGCCGGTGAGGTTCAAGGCCTCGATGCGGCCGGCATCGTCGACGACCGGAACGGCGTTCCAGGCGACGCGGCGGTAGCGGCCGGTGCGGCTGCGAACCGGGTATTCGAAGAACGGCGGTTCGGGTAGGCGCTCGCGGGCCAGCGCATGGTCGAAGCGCTGGCGCAGCCGCAGCCGCCCCTCGGACGGAACGAACAGCTCGAACCAGTCCGCCCCTTGAATCTCCTCGAGGCGGCGGCCGGTGAGCTCGATGCAGAAATCGTTGGCGTAAACGACGCGGCCGGCGCGCCAGGCGATCACGCAGGCGATCCGCGCTCGCCGCATGAAGTGGTCTAGCTGTTGCTCCTTTTTGGATGGCCCCGGTGCTACCGGCACGCCCTCGCGCGCGAGCGAGGCCGCCGCCGACCCGACCTCGCCGTGGTGGTCGAGGAGAAGAATGACGCCGGCGCCGTGATCGTCGGGCCAGGGCAGCGCCTGCAGGCGCAAGCGCGTGCCGTCGGGGGCGTCGACGTCGCGCCGCTGCGCTTGCCCGGCGAGCGCTGCCGCCGCGAGCTCGGCGATCTCGCCGCCGGCGAGCCGCCAGCGGACCTTGGAGAGAGGTGTCGCAGGCGGGGGAAGCTCGTCGTCGAGAAAACCGGCCAGATGAGGGGTCATCCGCCGGACGGCCAAATCGCCGTCGAGAACGACCACGGCGGTCGGCGAAGGCATCTTCTCAGTATCCTCCTTCGGGACCGCATCGGCATGGGCACGCCGCGCGGCCCGCTTCGCTCGGCTCGCGGTCCGCCGTGGGGGCGGTCGGTTCGACGTTCCTGGTCGAAGCGTTCATGTCAGGCGCGAAAGCCGCCGGGCAGGCTTCATCGACTTTCGTCGTAAGGGACAAAGTCCCGGCAGGAGCGCGCGGAACTACGTAGGTGGTGATGCGGATATTTTTTAACACCTGTCTTTAGTATCATAAAGAAGTAGTGCCTAAGCTTGTTTTTTTTGTCGAGCCCGTCTCGGCGGTGCCGGCGGGCGGCCGCAACCGACGATGGTGGAGATGCGATCCTTGCCCCTGACGCCGCCGAACACGCCCCGCCCGAACCTCCTCGTCGCCGCTGCGATGGTGCGCGCGGTGGTCGTCGTCGCCGCTGAGGCCCCGCTGACCGCCGCGGCCGAGCTCATGCGCCGCCACCGGATCGGCTGCCTGCCGGTGATCGACGACGGCGTCGTCGTCGGCATGGTGACCGACCGTGACCTCGCCGTTCGCGCGCTGACCCGAGGCGGTGACGTCAGCGACTGGCCGGTGGCGTCGGTCATGACGAGCGGGCCGGTCTGCATCGAGGCGGATCGCACGCTCGCCGAAGCACGCGAGATCATGGTCGCCGCCGGCGTCCGACGGCTCATCGTGGTCGACGAGGCGGGGGCGGTTCGAGGGCTGCTCGCCGCCTCGGACCTGGTCGAGGACGCGCCGCAGCGCGCGCCCGTGCACGAGGTCGCCTTCTATCGTCGCATGTTCGATTCCCACGGCCGGCCGCACCGCATCGAGACCGAACGGCTCTACCTCTCGCCAGGCGTCGCGAGCGACGACGCGGCGCCGTTCGCCATCGCCCGGTTCGAGCGGATCCATGGGCGCAAGCCCTGGCGCATGCTCGCGGACGACTACGAGGTACACGATGACTAGCGGTCCGGGGCCCAGCGAGTTCCGACGTTCAAACTACGTAGAAACCCCCAGTCGCGGCCTCGCGGCCGCGCGCCGACACCGCGACGCGTGCGCTCACACGGTTTCGCTCCACCACAGAGAGAAGGAGGCGAGACGATGACGCGAGCTTGGCCGCAACCTTTCGAGGAACGTCTGCCTTTCGCCGACATGCCGCGAGCGTCGACGGCGATACCGATGGCGCCTTTGGCACTGCTCGCCGCGTGGGCGGAACTGCTGCGCCGGCGCCAGGCCGCGGATCTCGCCTTTCTGCGCACGGCCGGAACCTGTGCTGATTGGCACAAGCTACCCGAGCTGCAGATGCAATGGCTCCAGGGCGCTTCGGCCGACTGGGTGGACTATCTGCAGCGCTGCGCCGAGATCGGCCTCACCGCGCCGGTCGGCGAGGGCTCGCGGCTCTGGACCGTGCCGAGCGACCTGCCTTGACACCCGCGCCGTCGCCTGTGGGGCGGCGGCGCCAACAGGAGAACCTACCATGGTGGCCCTGATTGGAACCGAGATCGGCATGGAGACGCTGGTCGAGGACTTCTTGAAGGTGGAGATCGAGGGCTATGCCGCCTGTCGCGTCGCTCTGCCCTATCTCGCCGATCCCGACGAGCGCGAGCGGGTGCTGCACCTCGGGCGGGTGCACCAGCGTCACGCCGGGCTCCTGCGCGGCCTCGCCGAGAGCTACGGGGTGACGACCACCGTCGACGGCACGGCGTTCGAGGCGAGCACCCTCGGCCGGATCCGCCTCGCCAACAGCGACGGCGGCGACGGCGCGGTGCTCGAGGCACTCGGCGAGAGCGAGGCGGCGGCGATCCGCGCCTACGAGCGGGCGCTGCGCAGCACCACGTTGGCCGAGCGGACGCGCCCGCTGTTCGAGAACGCGCTCGACGACCTGCGGAGCGAGCGCGCGAGCCTCGAGGAGGCCGCCCGCCTCGCCGTCAACTGACCCCCCGGTGCCGGCCGACGGTGCCCCGTTTCTCGAGGAAGGGAGCTCGAGCATGGACAGCTTCGAGACCGACCTGGTCGCCAACCTGCCCCGTCTGCGGGCTTCCGCCCGCCGGCTCACCCGGGGCGAATTCGCCCTCGCCGAGGATCTGGTGCAGGACACCTGCGCCAACGCGCTGCGCGCGCGCGAGCAATTCATACCGGGGACCAGCATGCGGGCCTGGCTGATGACGATCTTGCGGCACCGCTTCTTGAGCGTGGTCCAACGTCACCACATGACCTCCGAGCTCGCCGACGAGCGCCTGGAGCAGATGCCGGCGGCGACGGTGCCTCAGCACGGCCGGCTCGCCATGCTCGCCTTCGAGGAGGCGTTCGACGGGCTGCCCGCGGCGCAGCGCGAGATCCTCGTGCTCGCGGTCCTCGAGGGTCAATCCTACGAGGAGATCGCCGAGCGCTGCCATTGCGAGGTCGGCACCGTGAAGAGCCGGGTCAGCCGCGCCCGGGCGAAGCTTCGCGACGAGCTGGGCGAGGCGCCGGCCTGACGGGCCTCAGGGGCGAGCCACCAGGTGCTTGGGCTCGCCTCGGGCGAACGCCTCGATGTTCGCCGCCGTCGTCTCCAAGATGCGCTCGACCGCCTCGCGGGTGTTGAAGGCGCTGGGCTGGATGATGATGACGTTCCTCTGCCGCAGCAGGATGTGATCGGCGAGCAGGGTCTCGAGGTCGCTCGCCTCGCGGAAGCCGCGGTGGAGGAGCCCGGCCTCCTCGCGCAGCGCCGGCTCGTCGGGCAGGACGTCGAGCCCGGCCGCGGCGACCTTGCCCGACGCGAGCGCCTGCATCAGCGCCCGGACATCGACGACCCAGCCGCACGACCCAGCCGCGTGCGGTGTCGATGAGGACGACGCCGTCCTTCATCGCCGCGAAGGCGTCGGCGGCGATCAGATGCCGGGTCTGCTTGGTGCCCGGCACGTGCAGCGAGACGACATCGGCCGCTGCCATCACCTCGTGCAGCGGCAGGTAGCGAAAGTCGCAGCTGCGGGCCGCCTCCTGGTCCGGCTGGACGTCGTGCGCCACGACCTCCCTCCCGAGCCTGTTGGCGATCGTGGCGACGTGGCGGCCGATGTGGCCCGTGGCAACGATGCCGAGCGTACGGCCCTGGAGATCGAAGCCCTGCAGCCCGGACTGCGAGACGTCACCGCGGCGGGTCCGGTCGACCGCCTCGACCAGGTGGTGGCTGATCGCCAAGAGCAGCGCGAAGACGTGCTCGGCCACCGTGTTCTCGCGTAGGTGGGGACGTTGGCGACCGCGATGGCGCGCTCGCGCCAGCAGTCGGTGGCGACGTGATCGACCCCCGTCGAGCGTGTCGCCACGAGGCGCATCGCCTCGAAGTGCTCCAGCGCCGGCCGGTCGGCCGTCGCATGGATGAACACCGAGATCACCTCGGCGTCGCGCCACGCGGCAGCGACCTCGCCGCGCAGCGGCTGGTTGGTGACGAGGATCTCGTGCTCCCGGGCGAGCCGGTCGAAGGCTTCGCGTTCCCAGGGCTCGGCTTCGAAGACGACGATCTTCATGGGCTCGATCCTTCAAGGCTCTGCCCACTCTGCTCGGCCGCGGCGACGTGCTGCTTGACCCGGAGGAAGCTGTCGGGGGTCACCGAGATCGAGGTGATGCCGCAGCCGACGAGAAACGCCGCGAAATCCGGATGGTCGCTCGGCGCCTGGCCGCAGATGCCGACGTGGGTCTCGCTCGCCCGCGCCCGGCGGATCAGCTCGGCGATGGTGCGAGTCACCGCCGGATGGCGCTCGTCGAACAGCGCCCCGAGCCGATCGCTGTCGCGATCCACCCCGAGAATCAGCTGGGTGAGGTCGTTGGAGCCGATCGAGAAGCCGTCGAAGCGCTGGGCGAACTCCTCCGCCAGCACGACGTTCGAGGGGATCTCGATCATGACGTAGACCTCGAGCCCCGCCTTGCCGCGGACGAGGCCGAACTCGGCCATCGTCTCGAGCACCCGGTCGGCCTCCTCGGGCGTGCGGCAGAAGGGGATCATGATGACGATGTTGCCGAGCCCGATGGTCTCGCGCGCCTGGGCGATCGCCCGGCATTCCAGCGCGAAGCCCTCGCGGTAGTCCGCGTGGTAGTACCGGCTGGCGCCGCGCCAGCCGAGCATCGGGTTCTCCTCCGCCGGCTCGAAGGCGGCGCCGCCGACGAGCTTGGCGTACTCGTTGGTCTTGAAGTCGCTCATCCGGACGATCACCACCTCGGGCCAGTGCGCCGCGGCGAGCCGGGCGATGCCGAGGGCGAGGCGGTCGACGAAATAGGCGGACTTGTCCGCGTAGCCGCGGGTGAGCTCCTCGATTCGCGCCTTCGCCGCCTCGTCCTCGAGCGCCTCGAAGCGGACCAGCGCCATCGGATGGGCGCGGATGTGGTTGGAGACGACGAACTCCATCCGCGCGAGCCCGACGCCGTCGCTCGGCAGCCGCCACCAGCGAAAGGCGGCCGCCGGATCGGCGAGGTTGACCATGACCTCGGTGCGGGTCGCGGGCACGCGCGCGAGGTCGACCTCCTCGGTCGCGATCGCGAGCCGGCCGTCATAGACCCGGCCTTCCTCGCCCTCGAAGCAGGCCACCGTGACCTCTCGCCCCTCCTCGAGCGTCGCCGTCGCGTCGCCGGTGCCGACGACGGCGGGCAAGCCCAGCTCGCGGGAGACGATGGCGGCGTGGCTCGTCCGACCGCCGTGGTCGGTGACGATGGCCGCCGCGCGCTTCATGATCGGCACCCAGTCGGGATCGGTCATCGCGGTCACGAGCACGGCGCCGTCCTCGAAGCGGTCGATCTCGGCGGCGCTCTCGAGCTTGAGGACCGGCCCGGCACCGGCGCCGTCGCCGATGGCGAGGCCGCGCACCAGGATCTCGCTGCGCTCCTCCAGCCGATAGGTGCGCAAGGCCGCCGCCTCGCGCTGCGACTGCACGGTCTCCGGCCGCGCCTGGACGATGAAGAGCTCGCCCGTCTCGCCGTCCTTGGCCCATTCGACGTCCATCGGCTGGCCGTAGTGCTGCTCGATGGCGACCGCCCAGCGGGCGAGCTGGAGCACCTCCTCGTCGCGCAGGACGAAGCGGTCGCGCTCAGCCGGGTCGGTCTCGACCAGCCGCGTCGAGCCCTCCTCGGCGTAGATCATCTTCTGCCGCTTGGCGCCGAGCTCGCGCTTGATGACAGGCCGGAGGTGCTTGTCCCCCAAGAGCGGCTTGAAGACCTGGAGCTCGTCGGGCTCGACGATGCCCTGGACGACGGTCTCGCCGAGGCCCCAGGCGCCGTTGATGAGCACGGTGTCGGGAAAGCCGGTCTCGGTGTCGATCGAGAACAGCACGCCGGATGCGGCCAGATCCGAGCGGACCATGCGTTGCACGCCGACCGACAGCGCCACCTTCAGATGATCGAAGCCGTTGTTCTTGCGGTAGACGATCGCCCGGTCGGTGAAGAGCGAGGCGATGCTGCGCTTCACCGCATCCATCAGCGCGTCCTCGCCCGAGACGTTCAAGAACGTCTCGAGCTGGCCGGCGAAGCTCGCCTCGGGCAGGTCTTCGGCCGTAGCGCTCGAGCGCACCGCCACCGCCGGCGCGCCGAGCCGGTCGTAGGCGCCGGCGATCGCCTCGCGCAGGTCCGAGGGCAGCTCGCCCTCGAGGATGGCGGCGCGCACGCGCTCGCCGACATCGGCGAGGTTGGCGAGATCGTCCGCGAGCGCGCCGAGCGTGCCGGCGATGACGGGTTGAAGCTCGTTCGCTTCGATGAAGGCCCAATAGGCGTCGGCGGTCGTGGCGAAGCCTCCGGGCACCCGGATCCCCTGGCTCGCGAGGCGGGCGATCATCTCGCCCAGGGACGCGTTCTTGCCGCCGACGCGGGGCGTGTCGTCGCGGCCGAGATCCTCCAGGGGGACGACGAGGCGGCGCGGGTCAGTCATGGTCTTGGGCCTCCTCCTTGCGCAGGCACTGCGCCTGCTCGCGGACGCGCGCCTGCTCGCGCTCGCGCCGCGCCCGATCCGGCTTCGGCTCGGCCACGAGCTTGAAGACGCAGCGCTGGCCGGGGCTCAGCGCGCGGACGCTGCCGCGATAGGCGACGATGATGGGCGGCGCGGACGTCGGCCGGCTGGTGATCGTGAGCGCTTCGCGGTCGACCTCGACGTCGAGAAGCTGGCGGCGGTAGCGCAGGCTGGTCGCGAGGCAGGTGACCTCGGCCGGCAGGTGGGGATTGAAGGTCAACATTTGCGCGCCGACCTCGAGGCCCGTGTAGCAGCGCTCCATGAGGTCGATGGTGCCCGCCATGGCACCGAGATGGATGCCCTCGGCGGTCGTGCCGCCCTGGATGTCGGCGAAGTCGGCATCGAGCGCCGTCTCCGCGAGCTGCCAGGAACGCTCGCGGTCGGCGCGGGCCAGCACCCAGGCGTGGGTGAGCCAGCTCAGGGTCGAGCCGTGCGCCGTCCGATCCATGTAGAAGCGGATGTTCTTGAAGATCGCGTCCGGCTCGAAGCGGTATCCCAGCCGCTCGAGGACCGTTTGCAGCTCCTCGCGCGAGAAGAGATAGAAGAGCATGAGCACGTCGGCCTGCTTCGCGACCTGATAGCGGTTCGGGTCGTCGCCTTCCTGCTCGAGGATGCGGTCGAGGCGGCGGAGATTGGGATAGCGTTCGGCGTAGTCGTCGAACGGGAAGGGCTCCAGCGCGCAGAAGCCCTCGAACTGCTCGATGATGCCGTCCGGGCGCAGCGGGACGACGAGGCGCCGGCTCACCCGGTCCCAGCGCTCCAGCTCCGCCGCGTCGAGCGCGAGAAGGTCGAGCAACGCCCGGCGCCGCTGCTCGGGCAGGATGTCGACGACATCGAGCGCGCGGGCGAGGACCCAGGCGGCCATGACGTTGGTGTAGGCGTTGTTCT
>CAYZSE010000087.1:0-15020 GCA_964481035.1 uncultured Geminicoccaceae bacterium
CGCTCGCGGTCGCTTCGCCGGTCGGTGCAGACGACGGCGACACGGCGGCGGAGCTCATCGAGGCTTTGCGCGGCGGCGGCCACGTCGTCTTCATTCGCCATACCGCGACCGAGACCGACTACGCCGATCAGGTCGACGCGGTCATGGGCGACTGCTCGACGCAGCGCTCCTTGAGCGAAAGCGGCTGGCACGACGCGCGCCGGATCGGTGCCGCCTTCACCTTGCATCGCATCCCCGTGGCGCAGGTCGTCTCCAGCGAATATTGCCGCGCCTGGCAGACCGCGGACCTGGCGTTCGGCCGCTATGCCAAGAACGCCGACCTCAACTTCGCGCCGGCCGAGGACTACAGCGACGAGCACATCGCGGCCATGCGCGAGCGCATGCGGCCGCATCTCGCGAGCGTTCCGCCCGCCGGCTCCAACCTCGTGCTCGTCGGTCACGACGACCCGTTCGAGGCGGCGACGGGCACCTATCCCGAGCCGATGGGCGTGGCGTTCGTGCTGCGTCCGCTCGGCACCGACGAGTTCGAGGTCCTGGGCAGCATCGCACCCGACGCCTGGTTCTGACCGGCGGACGTTCCGGCCCGATCCTCGACGTCGTCGAACGGCACCGAACGGCCCGCTCTCGGCGATCGCCGCAGGGCCCGGAACGCCCTCGCCGTCCCGTGCGCCGTCGCGTTGGCGCAGAAGGCCCCGACAGGCACGCCTGCCGGGGCCAACATCCGGAAGCCGCGCGTGGCGAGCGCGCAGCACCGATACGCTAACCCCTCGCGCCGCCGACGGAACCGGGCACGGGTGCGACCGGTTGGCTCACGGACGGGAACGACGCCCGCCACGCCCGGCGGGATCTCGTCCCGCCGTTGCAGGTGCCGGCCCGCCACGGCACTCTAAGGCGCGCAGGTCTTCCAGGCCGGAGCGGCTCCTGGGGCGGCGTGTCCGGATCGGAAAGGAGAGTGGCGATGAAGCTCGGGGTCGTCGGTGCCGGTGCCGTCGGCAGCGCCGCTGCGAACGCCGCGATGCTCACCGACGTCGCCCACGAGATCGTCGTGGTCGACCGCGACGCGGCGCGCGCCGCGGCCGAGGCCCAGGACATCCAGCACGCCGCGCCCTTCGGCCATGCCTGCACGGTGCGCGCCGGGGACTTCGCCGGGCTCGCCGGGGCGACGGTCGTGGTCATCGCCGCCGGCGTGGCACAGCGCCCGGGCGAGAGCCGGCTGGAGCTGCTGGAGCGGAACACCGAGGTCTTTCGCGCCATCATCGAGCCCACCCTGGAGGCGGCGCCCGACGCGATCCTCCTGGTCGCGACCAACCCCGTCGACGTCATGACCGAGATCGCGACGCGCCTGTCCGCGCTGCCGCCGACGCGCGTGATCGGCTCCGGCACGATCCTCGACACCGCCCGCTTTCGCTCGCTCCTCGCCGACCATCTCGACGTCGCCGCGCGGTCGGTGCACGCCTACGTGCTGGGCGAGCACGGCGACAGCGAGGTGCTCGCCTGGTCGACCGCGCGGATCGGAACCATTCCGGTCGGCGAGTTCGCGCGGCAGGTCGGGCGTCCGCTGGACGACACCGCCCGCGAGGCCATCGATGCCGGGGTCCGCCGCGCCGCCCAGCGGATCATCGACGGCAAGGGCTACACCAACTACGGGATCGCCGGCGGCGTCACGCGGATCCTGCGCGCCATCGACGGCAACGAGCGCGCGGTCCTGTCGGTGTCGATGCTCGCCGACGACGTCGAAGGCCTCGGTCCCGTGGCGCTCTCCTTGCCCCGCATCGTCGGCCGGCGAGGCGTGGTCGGCACGGTCATGCCCGAGCTCGTCGCGCATGAGCGCGCGGCGCTCGCCGACAGCGCGCGGACGATCATGGCCGCCGCCGGACGCGCGTGAACGGCTTTCGCCGTTGGATTGCCCGCGCGGCGCGCGTAGCTTGCTAGGCCGCGCTTCCCGCCGAGGCCGCCCGCTTGCATCCGCCCCCGATCCTCACCGACCTGCTCGTCTTCCTCGTCGCCGCCGTCTTCGTCGTCCCGCTCGCGGGCAAGCTCCATTTCAGCCCGGTGATCGGGTACCTCGCCGCGGGGATCCTCGTCGGGCCGCACGGCCTCGGCCTCGTCGCGGACGAGGCGACCCTCGCGAGCCTCGCCGAGTTCGGCGTCGTCTTCATGCTCTTCTACATCGGCCTGGAGCTGTCGTTGGCGCGGCTCTGGGTCATGCGGCGCATGGTCTTCGGCCTCGGCCTCGCCCAGGTCGGCGTGACCAGCGCGCTGATCGGCGCCGTGGCTCTGGCGCTCGGCCAACCGCCCGAGGCGGCGCTGGTGATCGGCGGCGCACTCGCGCTGTCGTCGACCGCCTTCGTCCTGCAACTGCTCTCCGAACGCGGCGAGCAAATGACGCGTCACGGCCGCAATTCCCTCGCCATCCTGCTGTTTCAGGATATCGCGGTGCTGCCGCTCTTGGTCGTCATCCCGCTCATGGCCGCCGACAGCGCCAATCTCGCGCGCACCCTGCTCGACACCGCGGTCGTCGCGACTTTCGCGCTCGCCGCGATCATCTTCGCCGGACGCTTCCTGCTGCAGCCGTTCTTTCGGATGGTCGCGTCGACGCAGAGCAGCGAGCTCTTCGCCATCGCGACGCTGGTGCTCGTTCTCGGCACCGGCTGGATCACCGAGCACGCCGGAATGTCGATGACGCTCGGCGCCTTCATGGCCGGCCTGCTGGTCGCGGAGACCGCCTACCGGCACCAGATCGAGGCCGACATCCGTCCCTTCCGCGGCATTCTGCTCGGGCTCTTCTTCATGAGCACCGGCGCGGCGATGGACCTGCCGATCATCGTCGAACGCTGGCCGCAGCTCGTGGCACTCCTGGCGGCGCTGCTCCTGCTCAAAGGCGTCGTGCTCTTCGTCCTCGGGCGCGCCTTCGGCTTGGCGCGGCCCGAGGCGGCGCGGCTCTCGGCGACGCTCGCCCAGGGCGGCGAGTTCGCCTTCATCGCCTTGACGCTCGCGGTGTCGCTCGGCGTCGTCGACGCGCCGGTGGCGCAGACGCTGCTCGCCGTCGTCGCCTCGAGCCTCTTGCTCACCCCCGGCCTGTGCGCCCTGGGGGTCGCCATGTCGCACCAGCTCGCAGGGCCGGCGCGCGACGACGACGCGGCGCTCGCCCAGGACGCGGCGCAACTCGACCGCCACGTCGTCATCGCCGGCTACGGCCGTGTCGGGCGTACCGTGGCCCGCCTGTGCGAGCTCGAGCAGGTGAAGTGGCTCGCCCTCGACACCGACCACCGCCGCGTCGACGAGGCGCGCGCCCGACGGCTGCCGGTCTATTTCGGCGATACGACGCGCCGCGAGGTGCTCGACGCGGCGGGGCTGGCCCGGGCGCGCGCGCTCGTCATCACCCTCGACAGCCCCATCGCCACCAGCCGCGCGCTCGCCGCCGTCCGCGCGCATCGACGCCAGCTGCCGGTGGTCGTACGAGCCCACGACCACGCCCACGCGATGCAGCTGCGCCGTCTCGGGGCGACGGCGACGGTCGCCGAGGCCGCCGAGAGCAGCCTCCAGCTCGGCAGCCTCGCGCTGACCTCGGCCGGCAGCGATCCCGACCGGGTCAACCGCCATGTCGCGTCGTTGCGGGAGGAGGCCTCGGCGATCGTCTCGGGCTTGGATCTCCCCCCGCGCGAGACGATCTCGAAGGCCCGTCGGCACCCCAACCGCGAGGACGACGCCGAGCTCAGCGCGCCCCGTTGACGCGGAAGGCCCAATAGTGTGCGCCTTCCTCCGCGATGTAGGGACCGTCGAGAACCCGGTCGATGAGCTGGGCCTCGCCCCGATCCTGGATGCGGACGACCTCGTCGGCGAAATCGGTGGCGTCCGCGTAGCTCTTGCGCGTGCTGACGATGGCGAGCCCGCCCGGCCGGGTCAGGCGGAACATCTCGCTCAGCTCGGTGGGCGCCACGTGGCCGAGGGTGAAGACGCCGCAGGCGAGCGTCGCGTCGTACTGGCGTTCGCCCACGCGCTGGGCGGCGCCGGCGAGGGGAAAGCCGCCCCAGAGATCGCGGTAGGCGCCGATCTCGCGGGCGCGCTCGACCATCTCCGCCGACAGGTCGAAGCCGTCCACGGCCTCGATCCCGCGGTCCTTGAGCACCGCGCCGACGAGCCCCGTGCCGCAGCCGACGTCGAGGACGCCGAGGGTTGGCGCGAAGGCGAGGTCGACGTCGTCGCGCGACGCGACGTTGGCGAGGCAATCGACGAGGAAGCTCGGGGCGACATAGCCTTCCTCGTGGACGTCCTCGTCATAGGCCGCCGCCCAGTCGCGGTAGTAGGTCGCGAGGTGGTCGAGATCGCCCGATAGGTCGTGCGCGGCCTTGATCCGCGCGAGGCTGGGATCGGTCATCGGTGGTGCTCCTTCTCGGTTGCGGTGATGGGCCGTCACCATCCGGCAGGGGGAATGGCGCGGCCGGGCGCCGCAGACACAGCGACGGGTGCCGCTGTATGACGCGGGTGCGACATTAACGTCGCTTTTCAGCAATAACAGCCTTGACAGGCATTTCTCGATCCATCGCCGGTGAAGAACGCTCGCGCCACGGCCGGCGAGCGCGGGGCCGCCGGATGAGGCGAAGCCGTTGCGGCCGCCGCGGGCTCACCGCTGCCGGTCGCGCCCGCTGGACGAGATCGCCCGGGGCGGCGCGCGTGACGCCGTTCTTGCTATGCCTCGTCCGGCGGGCTTATGTCGCGAGCCGTTTCGACCGCGCCGGCCCGCTCGCCGTGGCCGCCGGGCGCGCTCTCGTGCGACGATGTAAGGAGGTTTCTTGGCGCGCATGGAGGCTCTCGACACGATCCGCCTCGCCATCTCGGCGGCGGCGGCGCTCCGGCTTTGCCCGACGACGTCTCGCCCCGCTCTCGCCTGTCGCCGACCGCGCGTCGCTTCCGCGCGCCGCGGGCGGACGCCGTGAGCGCGGTGCCGGTCCTGTGGGCGGCCGAGGCGGTGACGGCGCCGCGCGATCCGGCGCTGGAGCTCAGCGTCGTCGTCCCGGTCCGGAACGAGGCGCCCAACATCGCCGGGCTCGTCGACGAGATCGGACGGGCCCTGACCTCGCATGTGCGCTTCGAGATCCTCTATGTCGACGACGGCAGCGACGACGAGACGCCGGACGAGCTCGCCGCCGCCAGAGCCCGCGAGCCCCGCCTGCGCGTGCTGCGGCACGAACGCGGCACCGGCCAGAGCGCGGCGCTGCGCAGCGGCATCCTCGCCGCCCGGGCCCCGCTGATCGCCACGCTCGACGGCGACGGTCAGAACGACCCGGTGGAGCTGCGCGTCCTGATCGACGCCTTCCGGGCGGAGCCGGCATCATCGCCTCTGGCGCTGATCGGCGGGGATCGCACCGGCAAGCGGCGCGATCGGTGGATCAAGCAGACCTCGTCGCGCATCGCCAACGCCGTGCGAGCGTGGTTGCTGGGCGATCGAACGGCCGACACTGGCTGCGGCCTCAAGCTGTTCCGCCGCGACGCCTACCTGCTGCTGCCCTATTTCGACCACCAGCACCGCTTCCTGCCGGCGCTGTTCCTGCGCGAGGGCTTCATGGTCCGCTCGATGCCGGCAGGCCATCGCCCGCGAACCAAGGGTCGCTCGAAGTACGGCACGCTCGACCGCCTCGCCGTCGGCGTCGTCGACCTCTGGGGCGTCGCCTGGCTCTGCCGGCGGCGCCGCTCCACAGCCGGCATCACGGAGCGCTAGCCGATGTCCCGCTGCTTCGAGACCTCACCCGTTGCGGCGTGCCGCGGCGGGCCGCAGGCCGGGACCGGCCCGCGTCGACGCCATCGCAAAGAGTTCTAGAGCATGTTCGACGGCTTGTTTTCCGACATGACGCGGGGCGAGATGATCTGGCTGGCCGTGGGCTTTCTCGGCCAAGCGATGTTCTCGATGCGCTTCATCGTCCAGTGGGTCGTCAGCGAGCGCGCCCGGGAGAGCGTGGTCCCCCTCGCCTTTTGGTATTTCAGCATTCTCGGCGGCATGACGCTGCTCTCTTACGCCATCTGGCGTCAGGACCCGGTGATCATCGTCGGGCAGACCACGGGACTGGTCGTCTATCTTCGCAACCTGCGGCTGATCTACAAGAAGCGGCGCCGGATGCGGCGGCGGGCCGAGCGAGCGCGCCCGTGAAGGTGCCGGCGACGGTCGGCTGCATCCTCGCCGGTGGCCGGAGCCGGCGCATGGGGACCGACAAGGCGCTCGTCGCCCTCGCCGGTCGCCCGCTCGTGGCGCGCGTCGCCGAGCGGCTCGCCCGCCAGTGCGCGCTCGTCGTGGTCAACGGCCCACCCGCGCGGCTCGGTGGTCTCGGCCTGCCCGTGGTAGCGGACGAGGTGGCCGATGCCGGGCCGCTCGGCGGCCTGCTCGCCGGGCTGCGCTGGCTGCGCGCGCACCAGCCCGCGTTCCCATGGCTCTGCACCGCCCCGGTCGACACGCCGTTCCTGCCGCTCGATCTCGTCGACCGCCTCCACGCCGGGCGCGGCGAGCGGCCGGCAGCCGTCGTCGTCGCCGGCGGCCGTCGCCACGGCGTCATCGCCATCTGGCACGGTGAGCTCGCCGACCCGCTCGCCCGGGCCGTCATCGGCGAGGATATCCGGCGAGTGGACGATTGGATCCGACGCGTCGGCGCCGCCGAGGTCGACTTCGGCGCCGATGCCGGCGGCGCCTTCGCCAACCTCAACACGAACACCGATCTCGAAGCGGCGCGGCGGCGGTTCGGGCACGCCTGACTTGCGCGTCGCGGACGGCTTCTTACATCAGTATCCGATCGGGTGCCGTCTGGGCCCGCTCCCACGTCTTCGGCGCGGCCATGGTGGCGCGCCTGTACGTATCGCTTGGAGAGGATACGATGCGTTTGTCGACCTACCCCACGTTCCCGTCCGTTCACGTCGCCTTCGCCGGCCCCCGCCCCCTCGCCGCCGAGCGCGTCGACTATGATCTCGTCCGCACCGGCGAGGAGAGCTGGCGCCTGGATCTCGCGTGCCCGGGCTTCGCCGAGGCCGATCTCGACATCGAGACCCAGGCCGGAAGCTTGCTCGTCCGCGGCACGCCGACCGCGCGGCCGAGCGACGAGCAGGTGGTTCATGCGGGTTTGGCGCGCCGCCCGGTCGAGCGGCGGTTCGCGCTCGGCGAGCACCTCCGCGTCACCGACGCCGCGCTTGCCGACGGCATCTTGTCGATCACCCTCGTCCGCGAGGTGCCCGAAGCCTTGCGGCCGCGCAGCATCGAGATCGCCAGGGCCGCTTGAAGGTCCCGAGCGCGATCCTCACCCCCGCAGGCGCGCCTTGTGGAAGGCCGCGCCTGCGGCCATCGTGACGGGCCGAGGCGGCCGTGTCTCGGTCGCAAGCGTTGGAGGCAGAGGAGGTGGCTGATCTCTACAGCGTGCTGGGCCTGCAGAAGGGAGCGGCGGAGCCGGAGATCCGTCGCGCCTACCGCAAGCTCGCCAAGGAGCTGCACCCCGACCGCAATCCGGGCGACGCCAAGGCGGAAGAACGCTTCAAGAAGGTCTCGGCGGCCTACGAGATCTTGAAGGACAAGGAGAAGCGGCAGCGCTACGACCGCGGCGAGATCGACGAGGACGGCCGCGAGCGTTTCGCCCAGGGCTTCGGCGGCGGCTTCCGACCCGGCGGCTTCGGACCCGGCGGCTTCGGCAATGGCGGAGCCGGCGGCGCGCGCCGTGGCGGCTTTCACCAGCGCACCCGGACCGGTCCCGGCGGGCCGACCGACTTCGGCGGCTTCGAGGACATCCTGAGCTCGGTCTTCGGCGGCGGCCGGGGCGGCTTCGGCTTCGAGGCGGGCGGTGCTGCCGAGACCCGCTACGAGGTCGAGGTCGCCTTCATCGACGCCGCCCGCGGCGGCAAGCAGCGCCTCGCCCTGCCGCACGGCCAGAGCCTCGACGTCGCCATTCCGCCGGGCACCGAGGACGGTCAGGTGCTGCGTCTCAAGGGCCAGGGCCAAGGCGGCGGCGACGCCCTCTTGACCGTCAAGGTGCGCCCGCATCCGCGCTTTCGCCGCGACGGCCGCGACGTCCACATCGACATCGAGGTGCCGCTCGCCACCGCGATCGCCGGCGGCAAGGTGACCATCCCCACCATCGAGGGCGAGGTGTCCATGGGCATCCCCGCGGGCACCAGTTCCGGGCGCACGCTCCGCCTCAAGGGTCGCGGCGTGCCGGCGGGTCGCGGGCAGCCGGCCGGCGACCAGCTGGCGCACGTGCTCATCGCCCTGCCGACCGACCCCGCGGACCTGGCGGCGCTGCGCGAATGGGCGTCGAGCAAGGCCGCGAGTTGAGCTCGCCGTGCCACAGTCGAAGGAGCGCCTGATCGCGGCGCAGCGCGGCTATGCCGGCGAGACGCTCGCCCTGTTCGCGGCGCTCGCCCTGACCGTGGCGCTGGTCGGCTGGCTCCTGGGCGGGCTCGCCGGCGTGCTGGTGGCACTCGGCCTCGCCCTCGTCACCGCCCGGTCGATCGCCGCGCTCGGCACGCTCCGCTTGATGCGCCTGCAAGGTGCGGTCCCGCTGCCGGCCTGGCGCGCGCCGGGCCTGCATCGCTTGGCGCGAGCGCTCGCCGCCCGCGCCGGGCTGCCGGCACCGCCCGACCTCTATCTCCTCCCCGGCGGCGCGCCCAACGCGTTTGCCGCCGGCAGCGGCCACGACCTCGCCATCGCCGTCTCGCGCGGGCTCGTCGACACCCTCGACGACCGCGAGCTCGCCGGCGTGCTCGCCCACGAGATGGGCCATATCCAGGCCGGCGACACCGACGTCATGCGCTTCGCCGGCGCGCTCGTGCAGGCGACGCGCACCGTCGGCCAGGTCGGGCTCGTCCTGTGCGTCCTCGCCGCGTTCACCGGCGAGGCCATCCCGCTCCTCCTGCCGCTCGCGTTCTTCGGCGCGCCGAGCCTGGCCCTCGGCCTCCAGCTCTGGCTGTCGCGGCGCCGCGAGTTCGCCGCCGACGCGGCCGCGACCCAGCTCACGGGCGACGCCTACGGGCTCGCCTCGGCCCTCGTCCGCCTCGATCGCTGGCGCTCGAGGCTGCGCTATCTGGGCTATGCCCTGGGCACGCCACCGTCGTGGCTGAGCACCCACCCGCCGACGCGCGAGCGCCTGGCACGCCTGCAGGCCCTCCAGCCCGAAGCCTTCCTACCACCGCCGCCGCGCCGCGCGGTCTGGCACTGGGCGCTCTAGACCGCCGTTGAGGATGCGCACGATCTGCGGCACAAGGCCGGCATGCTGCGCTCTGCTCTCATCGTCTCGTGCCTCGTCCTGATGCCGCCGCCGGCGCCGGTGGCGGCGCACCCCCACGGCTGGATCGACATGCAGAGCAAGGTCGTCTTCGACGCGCAGGGGCGGGTGCGGGCACTGGAGCAGGCGTGGCTCTTCGACGAGCTCTACTCGGCCTTCATCCTCGACGAGTTCGCGCTCAACGGGGAGAGCGTCGAGGACGGCTTGACTCGCTTGGCCCGCGACGACATCGCGGCGCTCGCGGCGTTCGACTACTTCACCGTGCTCGAGGTGGCCGGCGAGGCGCAGCCCTTCGCAGCGGTCACCGCCTACGCGAACGGCGTCGCCGACGAGCGGATCTGGCTCAAGTTCGAGCTGCCGCTGGCCGAGCCGGTGGCGCCCGGCGCGGGCGAGCTTACCTACGTGGTGTTCGATCCGACCTACTACATCGAGGTTCTGCACGTCGGCGAGGAGCCGGTTCAGCTCACGGGGCCCGGCAGCGACGCCTGCACGGCCTCGATCGTCGAGCCCGCGCCGCCGACGGAGATCGCGAACCTGGCGGCGAGCCTCGACATGTATGCCTTCGGCGGCGACGACCTCGGCCGCCACTTCGCCCAGACGATCCAGCTCGCATGCGAGCGGTGAGCTCGCGGCAGGCGTGGCTGGTCGTCCTCGCGGGGCTGACGCTGGCTGCGGTCGCGGTCATTCTGGCGAGCGCGCCCGTGGCCCTCGACCGCTGGACGATCTGGCTGGTCGACGTGCAGCGTGACCTGCACCGCCGGCTCGCCCAGGCGCTCGCCACCGTCCGCGAAGAGGGCATGGGCGCCGCTTGGCCGCTCGTGGCGCTGAGCTTCGGCTACGGCGTCTTCCATGCGGCCGGACCGGGCCACGGCAAGGTCGTCGTCGCCACCTACCTCACCACCCAGGAAAGCCGGCTGCCGGGCGCCCTGGCGCTGACCGCCGCCGCCGCCCTCGCCCAGGCCGCCACGGCGGTCGTCGCGGTCCACGCCGCGGTGACGCTCCTCGGCCTGACCTTGCGCCAGGCCCGCGGCAGCGTCACCGACCTCGAGCTGATCAGCTTCGTGCTGGTCGCGGCGCTCGGCGCCTTTCTCGCCGGGCGTGCCGGGCGACGGCTCTGGGGCGCACCCGCGAGCGCCGCGTGCCACGTGTGCGGCGGCCGCCATCATGCGCCGGCCGCGGCCCCGGGCGGCCTCTGGGCGGCGCTGGGCGTCGTCACCTCGATCGGGCTGAGGCCGTGCTCGGGCGCCGTCGTCGTCCTGCTCTTGGCTTATACGGGCGACGTCCGGCTCGTCGGCGTCGCCGCGGCGTTGGCGATGGCCGCGGGTACGGCGATCACGACCGGCGCCTTGGCAGCACTCGCCGTGCTCGCCCGAGGCACGGCGCTGAAGGTCGCCGAAAGGCTGCCGGGCGGCCGGGGGCGCTGGACCGATGGGGCGGCCCTGGCCGGCGGGGTCGCGCTCCTCGTCCTGGGCCTCCTGCTCGCCCACGCCGCCTGGACCCTGCCTTCGCACCCGCTGCGCTGAGACGCCTCCGCGCCGGCTCAACCGGCGTTACGCGCCGCCATCCCGCGGACGAGGAACTCGACCTCGAGCGAGCCGGCATCGCCGAACTCCAGCGTGGCGGCGCGGCGCTCGCCTTCGACGAGAGGCTCGCGGAGCTGCATGAACATGACATGGTAGCCGCCGGGCTCGAGCGTGACAGCGGCGCCGGGCGGGATCTCGAGGCCGTCGTCGAGCGCGCGCATGCGCATCACGCCCTCGTCCATGGCCATCTCGTGGATCTCGACACGACCGGCGAAGGGGGCACTGCCGCCGGTGAGCCGGACCGGGCCGTCGCCCTCGTTGCGGACCGTCATGTAGCCGGCACCGACACTGGCGCCGGTCGGCGTCGCGCGCGCCCACGGCACTTCGACCACCACGGCGCCAAGCCGATGACCGTCGGCCGTACCGGGGGTGGCAACGCCGACCGCGAGCGCTGCGGCGACCGCGAAGACCAAGACCTTGATGCTCATCCGCTCGATCCAAAACCCTTGCTGCTTGCCCGAAGGACGACGGGAGGTTCGGATCGCAGATCTCGGCACGCTTGGCGATAGCAAAGCGTCGCGGTCGGCGGGCGGTCGCGGCGTGGCGTGGACGCGCTGCCCGCGCCCAGGCGCGCCACCGGGCGCAACGCTGCGGATCGGATCGCGCGCCGGGTTGGCCCCGGCGGCCTTCCGGCCTACACCAAGCGGGCCTACACCAACGGGCTGCGTCCACCTGTGGCAGCCGAGCAGGAGCGCCATGCCGACCCGCCTTCTCCTCGTCCGCGCCCTCACCTTCCTCGTCCTGTTCGGCGCCGCCGGCGCGACCTCCGCCCAGGAGATCGGCGACGGCGCGGCCGAGCGCTGGTGGCCAGTGCGCGTCGACACGCGCCACCCGCCCTTCAATCCGCAAGGCACCCTCACCCGCAGCGACTACGTGCCCCTGGAGCGGGCGAGCGAGTTCCATTGGCTGTGCGCCTCCCTGCCGGACCTCGAAGCCGGCTACATGCAGGCGGTGGCCTTCGGCATGGTCGAGGAAGCGCGCCGCCAAGGCGTTTCCCTGCAACTGGAGAACGCGGAAGGTTTCGACGTCGACCGGCAGCGCGCGCAGCTCGAGGCCTGCCTCGAGGACGATGCGGACGCGCTCTTGATCGTTGCCGCCGAGAGCCAGTCCCTGACGGACATCATCGCCCGCGCACGAGCCCGGGGAACCGTCGTCGTCGACGTCGCGACGGGTACCGGCAGCGACCGCGTGACCGCCCGCATCTTTCCCGATGCCGCTGCCGTCGGCCGCATCGCGGCGGCCTATCTGGCCGATCGTCACCCGGTCGGCAGCGACACCGCGCGCGCCATCTGGTTGCCGGGCCCGCCGGGAGCCGCGTTCGCCGAGGCCTACGACCGCGGCTTCCGCGCGGGCATCCGCGCTGGCGCCATCGAGATCGCCGCGAGCGAGTTCGTCCCGCTCACGCCGACCCCGCTGCGCGCGCGCGTGCGGGCCCTGATAGCGGAGACCGATGGCTTCGAGATCTTCGCCGGCACGAGCCCGGCGGTGGTCGTCGCCGTCGAGGAGCTCGCGGCCAGCGGCAAGGCGCAGGACGTCGCGGTGATCTCGACCGGCCTCAGCCGCCGCGTCATCGAAGGGATCGAGGCCGGACGCATCGCCGCGGCGGTCAACGACAAGCCCGTCGTCCAGGGCCGCATCGCCGTCGATCTCGCCGTTCGCGCCCTCGAGGACGCGCCGTTCCTGGCCGAGGTGCGGCCCGCGCTCGACGTGATCGACGCCAACAAGGTCGAGAGCTTCGACCGGACGACGGCCCTCGCCCCGACCGATTGACGCCCCGCGCGGCATCTAGTCGGCAGCTTGCTCGCGGCGCCGCCGGGCGCGCTCGCTGTCCGGCGAGCCCGGCGGCGGATAGGGCATCTGGTTGAACATCCCCCAGCGCTCCTGATCGGCGAACTCGGGGAACGGCAGGGTGTCCGCCTCGCGCAACGCCGCAATCCGCGCCTCGACCGCGCTCGTCTGCTCGGCGTCGAGCCCCTTGTCGCGGGCGAGGTAGTTGACCGACGAGGGAAAGGCGAAGCCCGTCCCCGAGGCCTCCACGATGTCGATGCACCGCATGAAGATGTCTTCTTGGATGCTGAGGTACTCGTCCCAGTCGCTGGTCCCGACATAGGCGAAGATCTCGATGTCCAGCGAGTAGGCGCCGAAGCCGACGAAGCGGGCGCGCGACGGGTCGGCCAGCACCTTGGGATGCTGCAAGAGCATCTTGCGGATTTCGGCGAGCACCCAGCGCAGCTGATCCGGCGAGGTCTCGTAGCGCAGGCCGAGCATCGTCTTGAGCAGGATGCGATCGCGCTTGGTGTAGTTCTCCAGATGAAGATTGACGAACTCGGCGTTGGGCACGGTAACGACGGTTCGGTCGAGCGAGCGCATCTTGACCGAGCGCAGGCCCGTGCTCTCCACCGTGCCGATCCGGTCGCCGAAGGCGCAAAAGTCGCCGACACGCACGGGCCGGTCGGCGAGCAGCGTCAGCCCGCCGATGAAGTTCTCCAGCGTCGAGCGGGCCGCCAGCGCCACCGCCAGGCCGCCGATACCGAGGCCGGCGAGCACGCCCTGGTAGGGCAGCGACAGGACGTGGGCGAGAAAGAAGATGGCCCCGATGACGACGGCGACCTTGAGCACGGCGATGACCAGGGATTGGAGCATCTCGTCGCGGTAGGCGAAGCGGCCCGAGGCCTCCTTGGCGACGGCACCCAGCTTGTCGACCGCGTGGAAGGCGAGCCAGCCACCGGCGACCGCGAGCACCGTGCCCATCAGCACGCGCAGCGGCACGTCGACGTGCTCGGGCAGCCCCAAGAAGCGCAGCGTCAGAAACCCGACGCCGGCGATGATGAGGAACTGCACGGGCCAGACGAAGCGCGCCTTGATGCCCATGACCTCGTCCTCGCCGCGCTCGAGACGCAGCACGACGCGCAGAAGAAACCAGGCGACGAGCCAGCTCAGGGGCAGGCTCAAGGTGAAGACCAGCACGAGCGCGATCCACTGCCAGATCTCGACGCCGAAGACGTCGCGGATGAGGTCGCGATCGAGCGCACGTATCTCGTTGCGCAAGGCGATGAAGCTGGTCGTCGCCTGCGCCGCCACCCCCTCGTCCAGCGGCATGTCCTCCAGCGCCATGAACAGCGGGCGCGCCGCCGCCAGCGTGGCGGCGGTGAACCGCCAGACGCGCCGGCCGTCTTCCAGCTCGTAGGGCGCGATCTCGACCCGACCGGCGGGGTGCACGAAATAGGTCAAGGGCGCGCGCTGGGCCGGATTGTTGGGGATCTCCTGCCACAGCACGTAGCCGACCCGATCGATCACCTCCTTCAGGTACTGCGCCCGCAGCGACGCCTCGTCCGCGCGGGCGGTGAGGTTGATGTCGGAGAGATCGAGCGTCTCGAAGAGCAACGTCGGCTCGCCGCCCGACTGCCATTCCCACCACTGCTCGAGGAAGGTGCGCATGGTGTCGCGCGGCGAGCGCAGCTCCTCGTGGGCGCGTGGATGCGGACGCTCACCGTCGAAGATGACGAGCAGGCGCTCGATCGTGGCGGCCATGGCCTCGGGCTCGGGCACGACCATGAACCAGCCCGCCGCGCCATTCTCACGCACCGAATAGCGAAAGCGGAGCTCGAAGGTCTCGCCGGTCCCGGCCTGCCGCAGCTCCGCCGCCACCTCCTGCTCGCCGGGTGCGGGTGTGGGCATCTCCCAGGTCCGGAAGGTCAATAGATCCAGGACGGTAAAGAGCTGTTGCGCGAGCCGGAGGCGTTCCGACGGGGTCTCGGTCAGCTCGGGCGGTAGCTCGGAAAAATCCAAGACGTCGAGGGCCGGGCCGATCCGGTCGGTCCGGTTGTCGCGCGCGGCGTTGCCGGCGGAGACGAAGGTCTGCAGCGCGGTGCCCGGGCTCGACGCGTCCGCAGCGACGACGCCGCCGGCGACCGGCGGGCCGAGCCGCTCGCCGGTCCACCATTCGCCCGTGCCGAAGCGGCCGGTGAACGTCCGGCCGTCCGGGCCCATCGAGAAGGTGAAGCGGCCGCTGTCGCTCGGATCCTGCCAGGTGCCGACGAGCAGCTTGCCGCGCGCCTCGCCGCGGATCGTCCCGCCGAGCACGGGATAGGTGCCGGTGACGACGTCGCCGTCCTGCTCGAAGAAGATCGCCGCGCCGCCGTCGCGCCAGCGGGTGTCCCAGCCGCCGCTCCAATCGACCTCCTGG
>CAYZSE010000088.1:0-14946 GCA_964481035.1 uncultured Geminicoccaceae bacterium
CCGTCGGGCAGCTCGACGAACTGCGGCAGGATGCGGCCGGGGACGGCGAAGCTCTGATGGACGTCCCAGCGCGGGCAGGCGCCGCCGTACTGGGCGAGGTTGAAGCTCGTCGCGTTGAAGCGCTTGGTGACGTTGCCGGCGCGGTCCATGCGCATGAAGAACATGGGCACGCCCTGGCGGCCCTCGCGCTGCAGGGTCGTCAAGCGGTGGCAGGCCTGCTCGAAGGACACGCCGAAGCGGGCCGCGAGGTGGTCGATGTCGTAATGGCTCGCCTCGGCCTCCTCGAGGAAGGGCTCATAGGGCATGAGCACCGCGGCGGCGAAGTAGTTGGCGAGCTCCATCCGGCAGCGGGCCTGCTCGCGCGCCCCGTCGAGGCCGCCGGCGGCGATGATCCCGTCGATGTCCTCGCCGCACTCGATCAGGCCGGCGACATGGGCGAGCTGGAAGACCTTGTTGGGGTAGTCCATCGCGTCCGACAGGCGGATGCGCTTGCTGTCCTCGTCGTAGTCCCTGAGCGCGTAGGGCAGCTCGCGCACGGAGGTCGGCACGACGTCGATGCCGAAGCGGTCGGCGAGGCGCCGCTTGAGGTAGACGTAGACCTCGTCGGGGGCGATGGCCTCGGCGGCGCGAAAGCGTTGCGCGGCCTCCTCGAGCGCTTCGAAGTGGTTACGATGGCCGCGAAACAGGTCGTGGACCACCGTCTCGACGCTGCTCAGCGCGGGCGCGCCCTCGCCCGCGCTGAGCACGAGGATCTGCTCGGTCAGGCCGCGATAGGCGCGATGCAGGGCGAGGAACTTCACGGCGAGACCGGGGCTGTGGTCGAGCGCCGCGCGCAATTCCTCGAGGTCGGGCCGGTCGGCGCCGAAGATCGGGTCCTGGAGCGCGTTGCGCAGGTCGGCGAGCGTCGTCGGCGCGTCGTCCTGGACCAGATCGCGCCAGTCCACGCCGTAGACCTCGGCGAGGCGCAAGAGCACGGGCAGCGAGACGCTGCGCTGGTTGTTCTCCAGCAGGTTGACATAGGACGGGCTCACGCCGAGCGCCTTGGCCATCTGCACCTGGCTCTGCTGGCGCTCCTTGCGGAGCTGGCGCAGGCGCGGGCCGACGAACGTCTTGCGGATCCGCATCGCGGCCTCCTCCGTGAACCTTACCTATTACAACTTTACAAAAGGTGTTGAAGTCAATCACCTCGACGACACGCCCACCCGCTTTTCGTTGGGCTGGCGGGGCCCTGGGCTTATCCATCGGCGGGTCGGCGGCGCCATGCCGCACGAACGATGGGGGATCAGGGTCATGTCGCCAACGCACGCCGCCACCGCCGAGCTGGACCCGCCGTACCGCGCGCTCGGGACGAGCGCGGCCCGCGACGATCTCGTCGATCACGGCCGTGACGTTCTTCGCGCGCATCTGGGTTTGTACGACGGGGACGTCACCGCACGGGCGAGCGGGCTGGACGAGGCTTGGCGTCTCGCGCTCGACACCTTGCTCGCCCCGGGCGACACCGTTCTGGCGCTACGCAACGGCCCGGCCTCGGACCGCTGGTGCGCGCGCGCGGCCGACGCGGGCCTCACGGTCGAGGCGATCGACGCCCCGTGGGGTGAGCCCGCCGCCTACGACGACCTCGCGCAAACGCTCGCGCGCGACGTCGACGGCCGGATCAAGGCGGTCTTCGTCGTCCACCACGACGCGGCGCTCGGGGTCGCGAGCAACCTCGTCGCAGTCCGCGACGCCCTCGACGTCGCCGATCATCTCGCCCTGCTGCTCGCGGACGTGAGCGGCTCGATCGGCAGCGCGCCGCTGCACCTCGAGATGTGGGGCGTCGACGCCGCCGTGGCCGGCGAGCTCGCCGGCGCGGAGCGCGAGCTGGCGCTGGTCGCCTGGGGCGGTCGCGCCCATCGCGGCCGCGGCGGCTCGAGCCCGTGCACGCAACTCGACCGCGCGCACCTGGAGACGTTCGTCGGCCACGTCGCCGCGGGCGCCGCCGAGGCGGCGCGGCGGCGCCACGCCGAGGCCGTGCGCTTCGCCGTCGCCGCCTGGGGCATGGAGATCTTGGCAAGGGACGCCGTCGCGGCGCCGGCAACGACCGCCTGCCGGGTGCCCGCCGGGATCGACACCGACCGCGCGGCACGATTGGCGCCTTCGGGCGTCACGACCGTGGGCGACCGGCTCGCCGGCAGCGCGTTGACCTTGCGGCACGGCAGCCTCGCCGACGACGCCGCGTTGCTCGACTTCCTCGAAGGCGTCGAGGCCGCGCTGCTGCACGCCGGGGCGCGCTTCGCCCCCGGCGCCGGCGTCGGCCGCGCGAAGGCGCGGCTGGAGGCGACCCGCTCGCTCGTGGACCTGGCGGCCTAGCGCGTTTTCCGAAGTGCTTGACCATCCCGCACCCCCACCCGGGCACCCACGAGGTGACGATGCCATAAGCGGCCGGGGGCGGCCGCGCGGGGGGTGCGGGATGGGCGCAGATCATCTTGAGCGGAAAATGCGTTAGCGCCGTCAGCTCCCGCGCCACCGAACCGCGTCGTCGAGGCGGTCCTGGCCCCAGAAGATCTCGTCGCCGATGGTGAAGCTCGGCGCGCCGAAGAGGCCATGGCGGCGCGCCCCATCGGTGGCTTCCCGGAGCGCTGTCTTGGTCGTCGCAGCATCCGCGGCGTGCAGCGCGGCGTCCGCATCGACGCCGACCGCCCGCATCGCCTCCGCCACCACGTTCCGATCGCCGATGTCGCGGCCCTGGCCGAACTGCGCGCGGTAGACCGCGCAAACGAAGTCGGCGAGCCACGGTGCCGCCGTGTGGGCCGTCGCGACCCGCGCGGCGAGCAGCCCGTTCTGCGGAAACGTCTCCGGCCGGCGGAACGGCAGACCACGGGCCGCGCACAGCCGCTCCAGGTCACGCCACATGTACGCGCCCTTGGCCGGCCAGGCGACGAACGGCGAGGTGGCGAGCCCCATGTCCTCGAAGATCGGACCGAGCAGAAAGGCGCGCCAGGAGGTGCGTGGCGGTACCTCGCCGAGTGCGCGGAGCCGCTCCGCCGCGAGGTACGAATAAGTGCTGGCGAATTCGAACCAGAACGTCAGCCTTGCTGCCACGCTCCCTCCCTTCAAGCCCTCAGGCGCGGTAGGGCCGTGCCGATCATGCAGTCGCGGGTCACCAGGGCGGCGAGCGCGGTCTCGTCGAGCGCCTCCGTTCCCGCAGGCCGCTCGGGCACCACGAGGTAGCGCAAATCGGCCGTGCTGTCGTGAACGCGCACCCGCGTCCCGGCCGGCAGCTCGAGGCCGAACTCCCGCAGGACGGCGCGCGGCTCGCGCACCGCGCGCGAGCGGTAGGCACGGCTCTTGTACCAGTCCGGCGGCAGTCCGATGAGCAGGCGCGGGTAGCACGAGCACAGCGTGCAGACGACGAGGTTGTGCCGCCCCGGCGCGTTGGCGACGGCGCGGATCGGGATGCCGCCGGCGTCGATGCCGAGCTCGGCCGCGGCCGCGTTGAGGTCGGCGAGCAGGCGCTCGCGAAAGCCGTCGTCGACCCAGGCGCGGGCGATGAGCCGCGCCCCTTCGGCGGGGCTCTTGGCGTCGATGTCCTCCAGAGCCGCGCGCAGCTCGTCGGCGGTGATGACCCCCTTGTCGACGAGCAGGCGCGCCACCGCCTCGGTCATCAGCTGGTGGTGCGTCGGTGCGCTGTCCTCGAGGTCGGGCTGGTGCGGGTGAGCGTGCGTCTCAGCCATGGGCCGGCTCCAGCCAGTGCTCGAAGAGATCGACGACGACCTCGTCCGCGGTCGCCTCGGCCGAGCCCCAGAGCTCCGCCTGGGCGAAGCGGACCCGGTAGAGAGGCACCGCGGGCGTGCCGGGCCGGCCGTAGGCGAGCTCCTCGGGATCGGCGAAACGGCCGGCGAGCGCCACGACCTCGCCGCGCTTGCCGCGGGTGTAGAAGGGCGTGCGCACATGGCCCGGCGGGAACGCCGCGCGGACACGAACGACGTCGCCGGCCTCGAATCGCGCGCTCACGGCTCGCCCCATTCGGCCTCGACCTCGGCCATCCGGCGGCCGAGTTCGTCGACGTGCAAGACGCCCTTCTCGATCAGGATGTTGGTGATCGAGCTGATCCACCGCTCGTAGTAGGAGAGCTCGTCGTAGACGCCGGGGCCGAGCTCCTCGATCCCGCGGCGCAGCTCGTCGACGGTCATGTTGCCCTTGGCCGACAGGAGCCGCTGGATGGCGTCGACCTGCTTCTCCCAGGGCGCATGGTCGTGCGCGTGGGCACCGTCGGCGTCGTGCGCCACGGGGCCGGCGTCGCGCCCGCCCAGGTCGTGATGCCGCCTGAGATGCCGCATGGTTCGTCCTCCCCGTCCTCGGCCAAGCCTCGCGTGAGGCGCCGCGTTGTCAAGCGGGCACGCCGTCGGCTAAGCCCCCGTCAGCACCGCCGAGAGGGCCCATGCCGCTCCAGCCGCTCCGTTCGCTCCTGCCGCTGCTCGACCCGTTCGACGCCTTCATCCTCGACCAGTGGGGCGTGCTGCACAACGGCGCCGAGGCCTTTCCGCACGCGCTCGACGCGGTCGAGCGGCTGCTCGCCGCGGGCAAGATCATCGTCACCCTCTCCAACACGGGCCGGCGCGCGGCGACGACCCGCGCGCAGATGAAGGCGCTGGGCCTGCCCGTCGAGCGCTTTCGCGCCAACGTCACCTCGGGCGAGGCGGCGGTGGCGGGGCTCGCCCGCGGCGAGATCGGCGGGGTGCGGCTGCCGGGCCGCCGGGCCTACGTGATCTGCCGGCACGCCGACGCCTCGGTGATCGAGGGCACCGGCGTCGACCGCGTCGCCGCGGCGGAGGAGGCCGACTTCGTGCTCTTGAGCGGCATCGAGGGCGAGACGCGCTCGCTCGACGACTACCTCGACGAGCTGGCGCCGGCGATGGCGCGGCGCCTCTTGCTGGTCTGCACCAATCCCGACCGGGTCGCCGTCGGCCCCGCGGGCAACGTCCTCGCCCCGGGCGGCGTTGCCCATGCCTATGGCGAGCGGACGGGCACGGCACCGCTCTTCGTCGGCAAGCCCTATCGGCCGGTCTACGACCTCTGCCTGCGGGCGCTGCCGGACGTCGCCAGCTCGCGGGTCGTCGCCATCGGCGACAGCCTCGAGCACGACATCCAGGGCGCGCGCCACGCCGGGCTGGCGGCCGTCTTCTGCCTCGAGGGCATCCACGGCGACGCCTTCGACCTCGCGGCCGGCGCGGCGGCCAACATCGCGGCCGTCGAGGCCCTGGCGCGCGCGCACGGCGGCGCTCTGCCCGACTACGCGATCACCCGCCTGAGCTGGGGCTGACGGCGGTGGTGCCGCTCGCCACGGGCGCCCACATGCGCCTGCGCCGGCTCGCCGACGACGGCGGCCGGTTCATGCTCGCGGACTTGCGCGGCGCCGAGTCGGCCGTGCTCGTCGACCTCCTCACCGGCCTCGCCCCCTTCACGACGGGCGTCGTCTTGCGCGCGGACCCCGACCAGCCCCTCTGGCGGCGCTACGGCTCGCCGCACATCGGCCGGCTCGACGGCTGCGCCGACGCCGCCGGCGCGGCGCTCGCCCTGGCTTCCGCGGCCGACGGGGTCCTCGGCCCGACGGCACCGCCCGAGCTGCCGCGCTTCGGACCCGACGGTGACGCCGACATCGGCCTCGATGCGGCCGGGCGCCTCGCCCGCATCCGCACGACCACGGATCCGGGCGCAGTGGGCGGACCGGGCGGCGCCGGCTTCCTCGTGCCGGCGTCGTTCTGGTCCGACGCGCTCGCCGGCCTGGATCCGAGTGCCCGACGGCGCGCGATCGCCGACGCCCTGGTGCCGCGGCTGCAGGCGCTCAACGCCGTCGCCTGCGACCTGCCACGGGCCACCTGGATCGACGGCTGAGACGAGCGAAGCGCCGCGTGTCAGGATCGGCGCCATCCGAGAGGGAGAGCGAGATGGGACGTCTCGAAGGCAAGCACATCCTGGTGACCGCGGCCGCCCAGGGCATCGGCCGCGCCACCGTCGAGGCAGCGGCGCGCGAAGGCGCTCTGGTCATCGCCACCGACGTCGACGAAACGCTGCTCGTCGAGCTCGAGGCGATCGAGAACGTCACCGCGCGCGTCCTCGACGTCACCGACACCGACGCGATCGCCATCGCCGCCGCCGAGATCGGCGCCATCGACGGCCTCGTCAACGTCGCCGGCCACGTCCACCACGGCACCGTGCTCGATGCCGACGACGCGGCGATGACATTCTCCTGGACCCTCAACGTGCAGTCTATGCACCGGATGATCCGCGCCTTCTTGCCGGCGATGCTGGAGCAAGGACATGGCAGCATCGTCAACGTCGGCTCCGCCGCCTCGAGCATCAAGGCTGCGCCCGACCGCTTTGTCTACGCCACGACCAAGGCGGCGGTCATCGGTCTCACCAAGTCGGTCGCCGTCGACTTCGTCGGCCGCGGCATCCGCTGCAACGTGGTCTGCCCCGGGACCATCCAGACGCCCTCGCTCGACCGGCGGATCAACGCCTTCGCCGATCCCGACGCGGCGCGCGCGGCCTTCGTCGCCCGCCAGCCTCTGGGCCGGCTCGGCACCGCTGACGAGGTGGCGATGGCCAGCCTCTACCTCCTCGCCGACGACAGCGCCTTCGTCACCGGCACCTGCCTCGTCATCGACGGCGGCTGGTCGCTGTGAGGGTGGGCGCGGCCCACCGATCACGCGCCGTCGCCGGCCGTGCCGCGCGCGGCAAGCCGGAGCGCATCGCCGTCTCCGGCGCGCCCCGGGCCCTCGCCTGCACCTTCATCCTCGCCGCCGGCGCAAGGACGCCCGCTGCCGGTCGACGACCGCCCGCCGTGCTCAGCCGCGGCGGGCGCGGTGCCGCCGCATGGCCGCGAGCGCCAGCACCGCCACGCCGAAGCCGAGGGCGGCCGGCGGCAACGGCGTCGGGACGATGTCGATGCCGTCGATCGTCCCGCTGACCGAAAAGAAGCTCGCCTCGGTCGTTCCGACGATCTGGGTCAAGGCGAACACGCCCGAGACGTCGTCTCTGGCCGGATCGAAGATCGCGCCCTCGGCCGCCAACGGGATGGCGGCATCGGCAAAGCTGCCGGCCGACTTGTCTTTCAGCGTCACCCGGATGCTGGAAGACACCGCGGTTTGATCCCGCGTTGCTCGGGCCAGAAAATCGACCGTTAGGGAGTCTTGCAGGCCGCCGAGGATGGGTTCGCCGTCGTTCGTGACGGTGATGTTGCCGCTCTCATTGAAGCGGTCACGCGTCGGGAAGCCTTGCCGGCCATCACCCAGCTCGGCGGATTCGACACGTTGGCGATAGAGCGTCGTGCTCGCGTCTAGCGTTCTGCCCGGACTTCCTTCCGCGTGATAGGCGAGCGCGCCGCTAATTCGCTCGCCGACCGCAAAGGTCACGCCCTCGAAGGAGGTGACCTCGGACACCTCGAACTGGTCGGCGCCCGAAGACGCTCGCCAGACGATGTCCGTGATCGTACCCGTGAACTGCAACTCGTGGGTCGCCGGATAGGTAGGTACTGTAACGACAATGCCGCCTGGACCCACGATCGCCATAGTTGTGACCTCCGCAGTACAACGTTGCGGTCAGTACTAGCCAGGACGCTCACGATGGCGATACGGATCTTGGCTCATTTGTCTTTCAGGCGACCGCGAGTACGGTCACGGGACGACCAGCTCGGCCTCCGGGCCGGCCCAGAGACGCCAGCCGCCGAGAAAGGCGTTGGCGTTGCCGCCGCGGCGGCAGTGCGGCGGCAGGTCGTCGAGGTGGCGGAGATTGCCGCCGCCGAGAACGACGTAGTCGGCCACGGTCGCGTCCTTCATGCGCCTGACGACATCCTCGAGCGCCGCCCGCCAGGCGGCGACGCCCAGTCGCTCGATCCCGCGGGTGCCGGTGACGTCCTCGTAGGTCATGCCGTCGTTGTAGGGGAGATGCTGGATCTCAAGGCCGACCGGGTGGCCGTCGTGGATCAGCGCCGTGCCGAGGCCGGTGCCGAGACCCAAGAACAGCATGACGCCGCCCTGATAGCTGCCGAGCGCCTGCATCACCGCGTCGTTGATGAGGATCGTCGGCACCGCGAACGCGGCCGCCGTGTCGAGCGCGAGCCAGCCCTCGCCCATGTTGTGCGGCTCGCTGTAGCAGCGGCCGTGCGCGACGCCCGTCGGCACGCCGATGCTGATGCGGTCGACGGGCCAGCCGGCGCTGAGCCTGCGGATGTCGGCGATCATCTCGCCGGGCGTGTAGTCGACGCCCGAGGGGGCTGCCGCGCTCGCCCCGGTCCGCGAGCACCAGAGCTTGAGGTTGGCGGCGCCGAGGTCGCAGACGAGGACCGACGGGGCGCCCTCGGGGCTCCTGCCCACGGGTATTCGGACCTTGATCATCATCGCCTCCCCGGCGCTGCGACGGCGCCTACTTGGTCCCGTAGATCCGGTCGCCCGCATCGCCGAGGCCCGGCAGGATGTAGCCCTTGGCGTTGAGCCCGTCGTCGAGCGCGGCGGTGTAGATCGGCACATCCGGGTGCGCTTCCTGGAGGCGTTCGACGCCCTCGGGCGCGGCCAGGAGGCAGACGAAGCGGATGTGGGGTGGGCCGTCCTCCTTGACCCGGTCGACCGCCGCCACCGCCGAGTTGGCCGTCGCCAGCATCGGGTCGACGACGATGACCTCGCGGACATCGATGTCGTGCGGCATCTTGTAGTAGTACTCGACCGGGATCAGCGTCTTCGGGTCGCGGTAGAGCCCGACATGGCCGACCCGGGCCGAGGGGATGAGATCGAGCATGCCCTCCAGCATCCCGTTGCCCGCCCTGAGGATCGAGACCACGCAGAGCTTCTTGCCCGAGAGCTTGCGCGCCTGCATCGCCATCAAGGGCGTCTCGATGGCGACGTCGTCGAGGGGCAGGTCGCGCGTCACCTCGTAGGCCAGAAGCATCGCCACCTCGCGGACGAGCTGGCGAAAGATGGCGACAGGCGTGGTCGCTTCCCGCATCAGCGTCAGCTTGTGCTCGATCAGCGGATGCCGGACGACGTGCAGGGTCGGAAAACGATCGCAGTCGGCGGCTTGCATCGACGACGCTCCGGTGGCGGTCGGGCCTGCGGTAGCTAGGGCCGGGTCGGCCCCGTTGTCCAGCCGCCGCGCGCATCGTGCACGCATCGTGCACGCATCGTGCACGGCGGCGCACCGTGCCGGGAGCCGCCGCGCCACGCACTTACGAGGTGCGGGGCACCGCCTGCTCTGACAAGATAAGCGCTCCGGTAGAACCGGCGCGCCTTGACCGTGGTCCATCCGCTCGCGGGAGACATCCCTTGCCCAGCCGTGTCGACGAGGTGCTGGCCGCCGTCGCTGCCGAGTGGCGGCGCTGGTTTCGCGATACGGCCTTGCCGTTCTGGCGGGGCCGAGCCTTCGATGCCGAGCTCGGCCTCTTCCACGAGCGACTGCATCTCGACGGCCGGGCCGACCGCGGCTGCCCCTTGCGCGTGCGCACGCAGGCTCGCCAGATCTACGTCTACGCCCACGCCCACCTCATGGGGCTGGACGTCGAGGGTCTCGCGGTCGCGCGCCGGGCGCTGCTGGAGCTGCGGCGCCGGGCGTGGCGCGTCGACGGTCGGCCCGGGTGGGTGCACGCGCTGGGCCCGGACGGCTCGGTCGACGACCCGACCCGCGACCTCTACGATCACGCCTTCGTGCTCATGATGCTCGCCTATTATCTCCGCGCGAGCGGCGAGCCCTTCGCGCGGGTCTGGATCGACGAGACCCTCGCGGTGGTCGACGAGCTGCTCGCCGCGCCGCACGGCGGCTTCGCCGAGAACGACGCTGCTGTCGGCGCGGAACGTCGCCAGAACCCGCACATGCACCTGTTCGAGGCGATGCAGGCGCTCCACGTGGCAACCGGCGAGGCTCGCTTCCTCGCCCGTGCCGGCGAGATGTTCGAGCTGTTCCGCACGCGCTTCTTCGACGATCAGGCCGGCGTGCTGCGCGAGTTCTTCGCCCCCGACTGGACGCTCTTGGCGAACGGGCGCAGCGACCATGTCGAGCCGGGGCACATGGTCGAATGGGTGTGGCTGCTGCGGCGCTACGGCAGCCTCGCCGCGCGGCCGGTGGACGGGTTCTGCGCGCGGCTCCTGGCGAGCGGCACCCGCCTCGGCGAGCAGCCCGGATCCGAGGGTTTCCTCATCAACGAGACCGACCTCGAGGGGCGGCCGCGCAGCGATGTCCGCCGCCTTTGGACGGTCACCGAATATCTCAAGGCGCTGACCGTCGAGGCCCGCGCCCGGGGCGATGCGACGCTCGCCGAGCGGGCGGCGGCGCTCAGCGAGCGGACCTTCGCGACCCACCTCACGGGCGTTCCGCTCGGCACCTGGTGCGATCAGTTCACCATCACCGGCACGCGGTCCGTCACCCACATCCCGGCCTCGTCCTTCTACCACCTGTTCGCCATGCTGGCCGAGCTCGAGCGGCGGTGAGCGCCGCCTTTTCCGGGCGGCCGACCTCTCCACCGGAAGGCCCCGCGCCGCCGCGCCGGAACGATCCGCGGCGCCCAACGCCGATGCGAAAGAGCGTCGGACCGGTTGACCTTCCTCGAAGGACGTGAAAATCGGCCCCACCGCGCGGCGGGTCTCAAACGGGCCGTCGCGCGGCGAGCTTGACAGGCCGTGAAGACCGCTGGTCGGGCTGGCGAATGCTACGCCGCTCCGGCTCCACCAGCCCGAAGGTGCACCAGTGAGCCACACGCCAGCTCATCCGCCGGCGCCTCAAAACGCCATCCAGCCGCCGTCGACCATGAGGTTATGGCCGGTGAGGTAGGTGGCCTCGTCGCTGGCGAGAAAAAGCGCGGCGCGGGCGACATCGGCGGGGGTGCCGAGCCGGGGCATCGGCGTGCGCATCCTCGAGTAGTCGAGGGCGTCGGCGCCGGGCCCGTCCAAGGGCTTGCCGGTGAGGATGCGGCCCGGCGCGACGGCGTTGCAGACGATGTGGTCACGGGCGTAGTCGACCGCGATCTGGCGGGTCAGATAGACGACCGCCGCCTTGCCCGTGCCGTAGGCGATGTTGCCGGGTGCGGCGACCATGCCGTGCTGGGAGGAGACGTTGACGATGCGGCCGCGGGCGTCGCCGCGGACGGGCTGCGCCAACATCTGCTGGACCGCCCGCTTGCAGCCGAAGAAGACGCCCTTGGCGTTGACCGCCATGACGCGGTCCCAGTCCGCCTCGGTGGTCTCCAGGAGCGGCGTGCCGGCGCCGTTGATCGCGGCGTTGTTGACCATGACGTCGAGCGCCCCGAACCGCTCGACGGCGCAGCCCACCAGCGCGTCGACATCGGCCCAGACGCTCACGTCGCAGCGCTCGAAGAGCGCCGTCCCGCCCGCCTCCGCGATGACCTCGTGGGTCGGCGCGCCGCCCTCGACGACCTCGCTCGTCACGTCGCCGATGACGACGTTGGCCCCCTCCTCCGCGAAACGCAAGGCGATGGCGCGGCCGATCCCCGAGGCCCCACCCGTCACCACCGCCGTCCTGCCCGCGAGCCGCATCGCTGCCCTCCTCCTCTCGAATCGACCCGCAAACGGACGTGTCACGCCGTCCGCCCACGCTGCGCCCGTTTCGCGAACGTCGCGCGCGGGCCCCACGAGTTGGTGCGCGGCTTGGCGGCCGCCGTCCAGGGCCGCCGCTGCCGCTGTGTCGGCAACGAGCCGGCAGGCGCGTCGGCGTCCGGGCCCGGCCTCGCCGATCAGGCGGAGCGCACCAGCGACCGGCGCCGGGTGCACGGGCGATGCGGTGACGGCGCCGGCCCGGGGACGCGCTCCGGCCCGCAGACCCGGTCCCGGCCGGCCGCTTTCGCCCGGTAGAGCGCGGCGTCCGCCTCGGCGAGCGCGGTCGCCAGGGCCTCGCCGGCAGCGAGCTCGGCGACCCCGAAGCTCGCGGTGACGGCCAAATCGCGGGGTAGCCGCGGGTGTCGCAGCGCGGCCAATTCCGCCTTGAGGCCGGCGGCGAGCGTCAAGGCGCCGTCGATCGGCGACGGCACGAGCACGGCGAACTCCTCGCCGCCGAGGCGCCCGAGAAGCGCTCCTTCCGGCGCATGCTCGCGCAGCCGGGCAGCGCTCCGCCGCAAGACCGCATCGCCGACCGCGTGGCCGAAGGCGTCGTTGATGCCCTTGAAGTGATCCAGATCGAGCAGGATCACGCTGCAGGCTGGCTCGCACCGCGCCGCGCGCTCCGCGCGATGGAACCAGTGCCGGCGGGTCAGCGTGCCGGTCAGCCCGTCCCGCGCGCTCTCGTCCCGCACGCGCCGCAGCTCGACGCCGAGCAGGGTGACGACGGCGAGCGCGCTCAGCACCACCGTCGGCTCGGCCCAGGGCAGCGCCGTGCCCGGGATCGCCGCGACCCCGCCGAGGCCAGACGAAAGAAAGAACAGAGCGCCGTAGGCGTGCGCCGCCGGTGCTGTCGCAGCGACCATGAGCATGACGACGAGCGGGACGAGGGCGGCCGCCGTCTCCCCGCCCGGCAACACTGCCCAATGGGCCACCGCGGTCGGCACGACGACGGCGACGCCTACGAGCAGGGCGAGCCAGGGCAAGGAGAGGCACCCGGGCGAGACGTCCGCCGTGACGTCGGCGGCCCGGCGATGCGGCACGGCGTCGAGCCAGCCGGGCAAGGTACGGACCAGCAGGGTAGCGGCGAAGGGCGTCACCGTCGCGACGCCGATGAGATCGCCCGTGAACCAAGGGACCGCGGTGGCGAGGAAGGCCTCCTTGGTGACCATGCCCGCGGCCGTGAGCACGGCGACGCCGGCGAGGGCCGCCGTCGCCGCGGCCGCCGTGGCGACGACCAGAAGCGGGATCATCCGGAACATCGCCGGCCCGTCCGGGTCGGCGCCGAGGCGTCGAACGAGCAAGCCGCCGGCGAGGTACGGCAACCCGTGCGCCAAGCCCTGAAGAACCACGAGAACGAGATGCAATTTCAGATCCGAAGCGGCGGCGGCGACGTCCCGGCCCATGGCCGAGCCGAGCAGGGCCATGGTGACCAGGACCGGCCAGTGCCGCGCCGGCAGCACCAGCGCCACGGCGAACGTCAGGCCCGCCGGCGGATACCACAAGCTGGCGTAGTCGTTGACGCCATTTACGGCCGCCAGGCACCACAGCGCAAACCAGACGATGGCCAAGCCGGCGCCGACGGCGACTTGCCGGTATCGCAGGTGCTGAAGGAGATCGCGACGTACCGACAACATCGGCTCGGACTTCGAATAAATGTGAACTGTAATCCTCGATACATATAGCCCCCCATGGCCGAATGCGCGAGTGTTATTTCGGCTGATCGCCCATACCGTGGCCTCGATGGCGGCGTCGAACGCCCGATCGACGGCGGAGACGGTCCTGTCAGGCGATCCGGCCGCCGAGCTCGTCCTCGACGTGGGCCTCGACGATCTCGTGGAAGCTCGCGTCGGCCTTGAAGCCGAGCTTGGGCGCGCGGACGGGCGTGAAATAGCGAGCCCAGCCGTCGACAATGCTCTGGATGCGGGCGTCGGGTGCGAAGCGGACCCGCTCGACCACGTGCGGGCCGGCGACCTCGCCCAAGGTCTGGAGCATCTCGGCGACCGTGCAGGTCCGCCCGGGCAGCTGGATCGACCGCTCGACGCCGATGGCCGTCGACGACAGGTCGAGGGTGTGCAAGAGGCCGTCGACAGCCCGGCGCGCCGAGAGCAGGAACATGGCGCTCTCGCGCGCGACCGGGCAGATCGCCTCGCGGCCCGCGAGCGGCTCGCGGATCATCGAGCTCGCCCAGGTCGAGGCCGCCTCGTTGGCCCCGCCGGGGCTGACGACGACGGTCGGCAAGCGCAGCGAGCGGCCGTCGATGAAGCCCTGGCGGGTGTCATCCATGACGAGCAGCTCGGCCGCAGCCTTCTGCACGCCGTACGAGGTCTGCGGGAGCAGATGGGTGGTGTCGGTGATGGTGCCGGCGACGACCGGCCCGCCATAGACCGCGATCGAGCTCGCGAAGACCAGGCGGCACGGCTCGGGCAGGACGCGGCAGCGCTCCAGCAGCGCCATGGTGCCCGCGAGGTCGGCGCGCATGCCGAGGTCGAAGTCGGTCTCGGCGGCGCCGCTCTCGACCGCCGCCAGGTGAAAGACGACGTCGGTGCGGTCGTCGACGACAGCCTCGAGCACGCCCGGCGCGGCGAGGTCGGCGGTGACGTGGACCAGGCGCGGATCGTCGGGCAGGCCGCGGGCCGGCGCCACATCGAGAACCTTGAGGCGCTCGAGCGGGCGGTGCTCGCCGTCGATCGCCACGCCGTCCTGGGCGAGGATCACGGCCGCTAGCCTCTGGCCGAGGAAGCCGGCGCCGCCGGTGATCACGATCTGCATGGGCGTAGGCTCCCCTCGGTCCGCTGGCGCACCTTCTTTGAGCAAGATGCGTGTCTAGCGACCAGAAGCGATATTCTCAACCCATGCGTTAGCTAAACACACGACAACGGCGGGGCCGAGGCCCCGCCGCTCGCCGAGCACGATCCGGAGCGTCGGCTCAGAAGTCCATGCCGCCCATGCCGCCCATGCCGCCCATGTCGGGGCCGCCGGCCGGCGCCGACTTCCTCTCGGGCTTCTCGGCGACCATCGCCTCGGTGGTGATCAACAGGCCCGCCACCGACGAAGCGTCCTCGAGGGCCGTGCGCACCACCTTGACCGGGTCGATGACGCCGGCCTTCACGAGGTCCTCGTAAGAATCGGTCGCGGCGTTGTAGCCGTAGGTGAACTCGCCGTTCTCCAGCAGCTTGCCGACGACCACCGACGCATCGACACCGGCGTTGGTCGCGATCTGACGCGCCGGCGACTGAATGGCGTGGCGAACGATGTCGATGCCGCGCCGCTGGTCGTCGTTGGCCGGGTGCAGGCCGTCGAGCGCCTCCGTCGTGCGCAGGAGCGCCACGCCGCCACCCGGGACGATGCCCTCCTCGACCGCGGCGCGGGT
>CAYZSE010000089.1:0-14854 GCA_964481035.1 uncultured Geminicoccaceae bacterium
ACGCCGAGGGCACCACGCTCAAGGAGGCGACGCTCGCGCTGGGCCTGCTCACCGCCGCCGAGTTCGACGAGTGGGTCCGCCCCGAGACCATGCTCGGCCCCAAGCCCTGAGCCGTCAGGGGGCGAGCCGACGCCACCGCGGCTCGCCGAGGCGCCCCTCGACGACGATGCGCGGCGCCTCGCCGCCGAGCCCGTCGATCGAGATCGCGAGCCGCCCGGCGAAGAGGTCGACGGTGCCGTCGAGGGTCGGCCCGTCGGCCGCCAGGCCGGCGACGTCATAGCGACCGTCGACGAGCGCCGCCGTGCCGTCGAGGCGCTGCGCGGGCAGCCGAATCGGGCGTCCGTCCCGGGTGCGCAGCCGCCGAGGCGGCGCCGTCGCCGTTACTCGCAAGGTGCCGTTCAGATCCGCCAAGAGCTCGGCCAGGCTCACCCCTCGGGCGGCGATCGTGCCCTCGACGGCTGCAAGCCCAGGCCCCAGCCAGCCGAGGCCGAGCGCTCGCGGGAGCGGCGCGTCGAGACGGTCGGCAAGGGCGAGCGAGCCGGCGAGTGCCAGGCCGCGGCGGCCGCGGCGGACCTCTCCCGCGACGCTGTAGTCGGCCTCCGCGCCGTGCCACGAAAGCCGGTCGAGGACGATCCGCTCGGGCGAGACGGCGAGCGCGAGATCGATCCGCGCGCGGCGGCCGAGGTCGTCCGTCAGCCCGCCGCCGGCGATCTCGACCTCCAGGCGACGCGGGTGCGGCCACGCGGCGACCAGCGCGCCGGTCGCCGGCCAGTCGCCCTGATGGCGCCGGCGCCACCGTTCGGGCTCGGCCGGCCACGGGGTGAGCGCGGTCAAGAGCCCGTGCCAGCCGGCGATCGGACCGCTGAGCTCGCTCAGGCGAAGCGCTTCGGGCATGACGCTTATGCGGCCGGCGAGGCCGCCGATCGACAGACGGGCGTCGAGCGAGGCCGAGGCACCCGAGACTGCAGCCCCTTCGAGCCGCACGGGCCCGGAGAGGGGGCGTGCCGGATGGGGGGGCCAGCCGAGCCGCACGAGCAGCCGCGCGACATCGGGGTGGGCGAGGTCGATCTCGCCCGCCGGCGCGGCTTCCCCGGTGAGATCCACCGTGCCGTCGAGGGCGATCTCGAGGTCGTCGAGGCGACCTTCGAGGCCGACGTCGGCCGCTCGAACGGGCCCGCTGGCGACGAGCTCGAGCCGGCCCCCGGCCAAGCCGGCCAGGCGCTCGGCCGCGGGATGCAGCGCCGTGAGCGCGCGGGCCGGGGCGTGCAGGTCGATCGCTCCCAGCAGCTCGACCGTCTCGGGCCGCCGCGTGACCGCGCCCGTCAGCGAGACCGACGCCGCACGCCCGCCCATCTCGAGGGCCGTCAGCCACAGCCCCTTGCCGTCCAATTGGCCGACGATCCGGCCGCGGGTGACGGGGCCAAGGCCGAGGTCGATGCGACCCAGCTCCAGATCCAAGGCGACGCCGCCGGCGTCGGCGACCGCCCACAGCCGCTGGCGCGTCGCGCCGGTCAGTGGCGCGTCCACGGCGATCGTGGGCAGGCGTATTCGCTCGACACGGCCGGCGACATGCAGCGCCGGGTCGGCCATCGGTGCATAGCGGACGTCGCCGGCGAAGGCGACGGAGGTGGCGGCGAGTCGGGCGGCGCCCAGGGCGAACCCCGCGAGATCGGTGTCGAGCTCGCCGGAGAGGCTCACCGTGCCCGTGTCGGCCGGCAGGAATCGCGCCCATTGCGGGACCAGCGCGGCGGGATCGTCGCTGCGGAGACTGAGCGGCCCGCGAAAGCGCCCCTCCGGCAGCGCGACGCGGCCGTCGAGCGTGAGCTCGGTGTTGCCGGCCAAGCCGAGCCGCGCCGAGGCAGCGAGCCCGCCGGCGTCGTCACGCTCCAGCCGCAGCCGCAGATCCGCCCCGTCGACGGCGAGCGCGCGGACGTCCCCGAGCAGGTCCGGGGCGGCGCGCAGCGCCCGCAACGCCGTGCGTGCCAGATCGAGCGTCGCCCGCTCCGTCGCGATCGCCAAGCTCGCGTCGAGCCCGCCGTCATAGCCGACACGGCCGCTGATCCGGGCCTCCGCGAGCTTCAGCTCGAGCGCCTCGAGCCGGCTGTGATCCGCGACGACGAAGAGATCGGCTGTGAGCGTGAGCGGGCCGTCGAGCGCGGCGAGCGCCGTGTCGAGCAACGGCACCAACGGCAAGGGCGGCAGCCAGCGCCGCAGCGCTGCGACGTCCGCGGTCTCGAGGCCGATCTCGCCGGCGCCCGCGCCCGGCTCGAGGCTCCCCAGAAAGCGCAGCCGGTCCTCGCCGGCGGCAACGACGAGCCGCTCGAGGCGTGGCGCGGTGGCCGGCCCCGCCAGCCGGCTGTCGAGCCGCACCGCGCGCCCTTTCCAGCGCCCGGTCGCCACCAACGATCGGGCGGCGTCGTCGCGCCGGCTGGAGACGGTGGCGAGGGCGAGCGGTGGCGCCGTGCCGACGCGCAGCTCGCCACCGTCGACGCGCAGCTCCGGGCCAAGGGCGGCGAGAACCGGGGCGAGCCGCTCCAGCGCCGGCAACGTGGGGACGGCCAGACCTGCCGCTCGCAGCCGGGCCTCGGCGACGCCGAAGCGGCCGCGGGCAAGCGCGCCGAGGTCGAGGACGAGGTCGGCTTCCGCCACCTCGAGCGTGGCGGCGCCGAGCCGCGCCCGAACGTGCCCCAGCTGCACGCGCGGCCGCGGCCAGAGCGCGAGGGCGACCGGCGCTTCGGTTTCGATCTCGGCGCCGGCGGCGGCGGCGAGGCGGTCGAGGACCAGCGCCTCCAGCCGCACCCCGTCGACGAGGCGCACGGCCAGCGCCACGGCGGCGATACCGAGCGCGGCCGAGATCGCCAAGGCGAGGAGCGCGCGCCTCATCGACCGGGCGCAGGTGCGGCTTCAGGCACGGCGATGCGCCAGGCGGTAGGCCGCGCGCAGGCGCACGGCGTCGACCTGGGTGTAGACCTGCGTCGTCGACAGGCTGGCGTGGCCCAAGAGCTCTTGCACCGAGCGCAGGTCGGCGCCGGCGTCGAGCAGGTGGGTGGCGAAGCTGTGGCGCAGCGCGTGCGGCGTCGCGCTCTCGGGCAGGTGCAGCGCCCGGCGCCAGCGGCGGACCGTGCGCTGGACGACGGCGGCTTGCAGCCGGCCGCCGCGAGCCCCGAGAAACAGCGGCGAGGTCCGCTCCTGCGGGTACGGGCAGGCGTCCAGCGCGGCGGTCAAGAGCTCGGCCACGGCAGCCACGACCGGGACGCGCCGGCTGCGGCCGCCCTTGCCGCGCACCTCCAGCTCGCGCAGGGTGCGAGGCTCGTAGGGCACGGCGCCGCGATCGAGGCCGAGCGCCTCGCCGATGCGCAGGCCCGCGCCCCAGAGAAGGCCCAAGAGCGCCCGGTCGCGCGCCTCGATCCAGGGCTCGCGGGCCTCCGCGCCGACCACCTCGAGGAGCCGATCGGCCGCCTCGACCGACAACGGGCGAGGCAGGCTGCGGCTGACCTTGGGCGTCTGCAGGGCGGCGAGGGCGGCGTTGACGACGCCATGGCGGCGTTCGAGGTAGCGATAGAGGCTGCGCACCGCGGCCAGCGCCCGCACGTTCGAGCGGGCGACGAGGCCGCGCCGGCGGCGGGCGGCGAGAAAGGCGCGAAAGCCCCGCAGGTCGAGGTTCTCCAGCCCGCCGCGGGTGACCGGGCCACCCTCGTGGTCGACGAGAAAGCGAAGGAAGTCCCGCACATCGTCGTCATAGGCGCGCAGGGTCGAGGCGGCGAGCCGACGCTCGACGACGAGCCAAGCCCGCCAGCCCGCGAGCAGGTCCCGCACCTCGTCCGCGATCGGCATTGACGCGACGTCCACCACCCGCCACCCCCATGCGATGCCGCTGGATCCGCAAACCGACGCCGTACCCGTGCTGGTCACGGCCCCGCTCGATGGACCTTTTCACTACCGTCCGCTCGGCGCAAGCGGCGCCGCGCCAGGGGCGATCGTCGAGGTGCCCTTCGGCCACCAGCGCGCCCTGGGGGTCGTCTGGCCCGAGGCCGGCGCCGAACCGCCGCCGGCCGAGCTCAAGGCGGTGGCGCGGAGCTTCACGGCGCCCCCTTTGCCGGCCGAGGTGCTGGCGCTCGTCGAAGCGGTTGCCGCGGCCACCTTGAGCCCGCGCGGCGCCGTCTTGAAGCTCGTCCTCAACGTGCCAGCCGCGCTCGAGCCCGAGGCGCCGAAGCTCGGCTGGCGGCGCGCCGACCCGGCGCCCGCCGGCAAGCTCACCGCCGCCCGCGCCCGCGTTCTTTCGGCCGTCGGCGACGACGTGTGGACGGCGGCGGAGCTGGCCCGGGCCGCCGGGGTCGGTGCCGCCGTCGTCAAAGGGCTCGCCGACGGCGGCTGGCTCGTGCCGGCGGCGCTGCCCGCGCCGCCGCTGCCACGGCCGCGGGACGCCACGATCGGGCCCTCGCTCAACCCGGCGCAAGGGCGTGCGGCAACGGCGATCGCAGCGGCAGTGGCGGCCCGCGAGCCTTCGGGCTTCCTGCTCGAGGGGGTGACCGGCTCCGGCAAGACCGAGGTCTATTTCGAGGCGATCGCGGCCTGTCTCGCCGCCGGCCGGCGGGCACTCGTCGTGCTGCCCGAGATCGCCCTCACCGCGCAATGGCTGACCCGCTTCGAGGCCCGCTTCGGTGCGCCGCCGATCCTCTGGCACTCCGGGCTGCCGCCGGCGGTCCGGCGGCGGCACTGGCGGGCCGCCCTCGAGGGCCACGCTCGGGTCGTGGTCGGCGCGCGCTCGGCCCTCTTCCTGCCGCTGGCCGACCTCGGCCTCGTCGTCGTCGACGAGGAGCACGACGCGAGCTTCAAGCAGGATGACGGCGTGCCCTATCACGGCCGCGACGTCGCCGAGGTCCGGGCGGGCCTCTCGGGGTGCCCCGTGGTCCTCGCCTCGGCGACGCCGTCGCTGGAGAGCCTGGCGCGGACGGGGATCCTGCCGCCGGCGCCGGGCCGTGGGCCCCTGCACCTCCTGCAGCTCCCCGAGCGGCACGGCGGGGCGTCGATGCCGGCGATCGAGCTCGTCGATCTCAAGCGGGCGCGGCCGCCGCGCGGGCGGTTCTTGAGCCCGGCGCTCGCCGACGCCTTGCGGGCGACGGTCGGGCGCGGCGAGCAGGCGCTGTTGTTCTTGAACCGCCGCGGCTACGCGCCCCTGCTGATCTGCCGCGCCTGCGGGCACCGCGAGCGCTGCCCCAATTGCAGCGCGTGGCTGGTCTGGCACCGCCTGCGCCATCGCCTGCTGTGCCACCATTGCGGCTACGGCAAGCCCGAGCCCGCCCACTGCCCGGCGTGCGGCACGGTCGACGGCTTCGTCGCCGCGGGGCCCGGCGTCGAGCGTGTCGCCGAGGAGGCCCAAGCCCTCGTCCCGGCGGCGCGCATCGCCGTCATGACCGCCGACCGGCCCGGCTCGACGGCGGCCTTGCGCGAGCTCGTCGACGACGCCGCCGCCGGCCGGCTCGACGTGCTCGTCGGCACCCAGGTCCTGGCGAAGGGGCACCATTTCCCGGCGCTCACCCTGGTGGGCGTGGTCGACGCCGACATCGGCCTGGGTGGCGGGGATCTGCGGGCGGGCGAGCGCACCCTGCAGCTCCTGCATCAGGTCGCGGGCCGCGCCGGCCGCGCCGCGCTCGCCGGCCGCGCCATCGTCCAGACGCACCTGCCCGACCACCCGGCGATCCGGGCCGTCGCGCTGGGCGATCTGCCGGGCTTTCGGGCGCGCGAGGCCGAGGAGCGGCGGGCGGCGGGACTGCCGCCTTACGGCCGGCTCGCGGCGATCATCGTCTCGGGGCCCGAGCCACCGGCGGTCCGAGCGCTGGGCCAGAGCCTCGCCAGCACCGCGCCGCGGCTCCAGGGTTTGCGCGTCCTTGGACCGGCGCCGGCGCCGCTGGCGCTGCTGCGCGGGCGCCACCGCGAGCGCCTCTTGGTGCTGGCGACGCCCGAGGTCGATCTCGTGGCCGTGCTGCGCCGCTGGCTCGCGGGCGTGCGCGCCCCCGGTCGCTTGCGGGTGCAGGTCGATCCCGACCCGCAGAGCTTCCTGTAGAGGTCTTCAGGCACGTGTGCGGTGCAGCAAAGACGTCCGCGATGCGAGCGGCGGGGCGGACGGTGTTCGAGCGGCGCGCCCGGGCTCGGCTTGAACCGCCCCTGCCCGTGTGCTAGCACCCGGCCGCGCGTGGTCGTTCGTCGCGGGCCCGTCGTGTGCACTCGACATCGCGAACCTACCCAAAGCAGGACGAGAAGGACGTGTCAGACACTGCTGTCGGTGCAGTCGGCGTTGCCGGCCGCTATGCCTCGGCCCTCTTCGACCTCGCGCGCGAGCAAGATCTGCTCGATCGCGTCAGCGCCGATCTCGCGGCGGTCGCGGGCATGCTCGACGAATCGCCCGAGCTGGCGCGTGCGCTGGCGAGCCCCCTGGTGCCGCAGGACGCCAAGATCGGCATCGTCCGCGCACTCGGTGAGAAGGCCGGCCTGCAGGATCTCACCGTTCGCTTCCTCGGCGTTCTCGGGCGTCAGGGGCGATTGCCGGCGCTGGGCGGGGTGATCGCGGCGTTCGACAGCCTGCTCGCCGAGACGCGCGGCGAGATGACCGTCGAGGTCGTCTCCGCCATACCGCTGTCGAACGCGCAGGAGACGACCGTCAAGGACATGCTCGCGGCGTCGCTCGACAAGAGCGTCCATCTCGACAGCGCGGTCGATCCCGATCTCCTGGGAGGCCTCGTCGTCCGCGTCGGCTCGCGCATGATCGACGCCTCGCTGAAGACCAAGCTTCGACATCTCGAGCTCGCCATGAGAGGGGCCGGCTGATGGACATCCGGGCGGCGGAGATTTCCGCCATTCTCAAAGAACAGATCGCCAACTTCGGTGCCGAGGCGGAAATCGCCGAGGTCGGCCGGGTGTTGAGCGTGGGCGACGGCATCGCCCGCGTCCACGGTCTCGACCAGGTCCAGGCCGGCGAGATGGTCGAGTTCGCCGACGGCACCCGCGGCATGGCGCTCAACCTCGAGGTCGACAATGTCGGCGTCGTGATCTTCGGCGACGACCGCGGCATCGGCGAAGGCGACACCGTCAAGCGCACCAAGTCGATCGTCGACGTGCCGGTCGGCAAGGGGCTCTTGGGGCGCGTCGTCGACGCGCTCGGCTACCCGATCGACGGCAAGGGGCCGATCGATGCCGCCGAGCGGCGTCTCGTCGACGTCAAGGCGCCGGGCATCATGCCGCGCAAGTCGGTGCACGAGCCGATGATGACCGGCATCAAGGCCGTCGACGCGCTGATTCCCATCGGCCGTGGCCAGCGCGAGCTGGTCATCGGCGACCGGCAGACCGGCAAGACCGCCATCTGCGTCGACGCCTTCATCAACCAGAAGCCCTACAATCAGGCCGCCGGCGCGGACGAGAGCAAGAAACTCTATTGCGTCTACGTCGCCATTGGCCAAAAGCGCTCCTCCGTCGCCCGCCTCGTCAAGGTGCTCGAAGAAAACGGGGCAATGGAGTATTCGATTGTCGTGGCAGCGACGGCCTCAGATCCGGCGCCGATGCAGTTCCTCGCACCCTATTCGGGCTGCGCAATGGGCGAGTACTTTCGCGACAACGGCATGCATGCGATGATCGTCTACGACGACCTGACGAAGCAGGCTACCGCCTACCGTCAGATGTCGCTGCTCCTACGTCGTCCACCGGGCCGCGAGGCCTTTCCGGGCGACGTGTTCTACCTCCATTCGCGGCTCTTGGAGCGTGCGGCCAAGCTCAACGACGAGCACGGTGCCGGCTCGTTGACGGCGCTGCCGATCGTCGAGACGCAGGCCAACGACGTCGCCGCGTTCATCCCGACCAACGTCATCTCGATCACCGACGGGCAGATCTTCCTCGAGACCGACCTCTTCTATCAAGGCATCCGCCCCGCGGTGAATGTCGGCCTGTCGGTCAGCCGCGTCGGCTCTTCGGCCCAGACCAAGGCGATGAAGAAGGTCGCCGGCAAGGTGAAGCTGGAGCTCGCCCAATACCGCGAGATGGCTGCTTTCGCGCAGTTCGCCTCGGATCTCGACGCCGCGACGCAGCGGCTGTTGAACCGCGGCGCGCGGCTCACCGAGCTCTTGAAGCAGCCGCAATATTCGCCGCTGACCAACGAGATGCAGGTGTGCGTCATCTACGCGGGCGTCAACGGCTACCTCGATCCGGTCAAGGTCGGCGACGTGCGTCGGTTCGAGCAGGGTCTGGTCCACGAGGTCGAGGCGAAGGGTGAGGACATCCTCACCTCGATCCGCGACACGGGCGCGCTCGACGATGCGACCGAGGCGCAGCTGAAGTCGTTGCTTCAGGCCTACGCCAACGCCTTCGCCTGAGAGCCACGATGCCAAGCCTCAAGGACCTTCGCAATCGCATCGGCAGCGTCAAGCAGACGCGCAAGATCACGAGCGCCATGAAGCTCGTGGCATCCTCGAAGCTGAAGCGCGCGCAAGAGCAGGCCGAGCGGGCGCGGCCGTTCGCCGAGAGGATGGCGGCGATGCTCGCCAATCTCGCCCGCTCGGTGCAGGGCATGTCCGAGGCGCCCCCGCTCCTCGCCGGCAGCGGCAAGAACGAGACCCACCTGCTCGTCGTCGCCACCGCCGATCGCGGGCTGTGCGGCGGCTTCAACAGCTCGATCGCGCGCGGTGCTCTGCGCCGCATTCGTGACCTGCGCGCCGACGGCAAGCAGGTCCGGCTGATCTGCGTCGGCCGCAAGGGCTACGACCTGCTCCGTCGCGAGCACGCCGATCTCATCGACGAGTACGTCACCGGCGTGGTCGGCAAGACGGTGCTCGAGTATGCCGACGCCGAGCGCATCGCGCGGCAAATCACCGACCGCTTCGACGCCGGCCGGATCGATACCGCGACGATCATCTTCAACCGCTTCAAGTCGGCGATCAGCTCCGAGCTGACCTTTCAGAGCCTCGTGCCGGTCGAGATCCCGGAAGTCGAGGCGGCCGGCGCGGCCGACGACACGCCCGCCGCCATCTACGAGTTCGAGCCGGAGGAGGGCGTCATCCTCGATCAGCTGCTGCCGACCAATCTGGCGGTGCAGATCTTCAAGGCGCTCTTGGAGAACGCCGCCTCTGAGCAGGGCGCGCGGATGGCGGCGATGGACAACGCGACGCGCAACGCCGGCGAGATGATCGACAAGCTCACCTTGAGCTACAACCGTCAGCGCCAGGCGGCGATCACCAAGGAACTCATCGAGATCGTGTCCGGCGCGGAAGCGCTCTGAGCCGGCTGGAGAACCAAGATGGACGAGCTGAGCACCACCAACGTTTCGACGGGCAAGATCGCCCAGGTCATGGGCGCCGTCGTCGACGTCGCGTTCGCGGGCGAGCTGCCGCCCATCTTGACGGCGCTGCACACCGAGGTGAACGGCAAGCGGCTGGTCCTCGAGGTCGCCCAGCATCTCGGCCAGTCGACGGTCCGCACCGTCGCCATGGACGGCACCGACGGCCTGACCCGCGGCCAGGAGGTCATCAACACCGGCGAGCCGATCGCGGTGCCGGTGGGGCGCGCCACGCTCGGCCGCATCCTCAACGTCGTCGGCGAGCCGGTGGACGAGCGCGGGCCCATCGGCGCCGATGCGACCATGCCGATCCACCAGCCGGCGCCGCTTTTCGTCGACCAGTCGACCGAGAGCGAGGTGCTGGTCACCGGCATCAAGGTCGTCGACCTGCTGACCCCCTACGTCAAGGGCGGCAAGATCGGCCTCTTCGGCGGGGCCGGCGTCGGCAAGACCGTGCTCATCATGGAGCTCATCAACAACATCGCCAAGGCGCACGGCGGCTTCTCGGTGTTCGCCGGTGTCGGCGAGCGGACCCGCGAAGGCAACGACCTCTTCTGGGAGATGGTCGATTCCAAGGTCATCGACCTCGACGACATCACGAAGTCGAAGGTCGCGCTCATCTACGGTCAGATGAACGAGCCACCCGGCGCCCGCGCCCGCGTCGGCCTGACGGGCCTCACCGTTGCCGAATACTTCCGTGACAACGAAGGTGCCGACGTCCTCTTCTTCGTCGACAACATCTTCCGGTTCACCCAGGCGGGCGCGGAGGTGTCGGCGCTCTTGGGGCGCATCCCGTCCGCGGTGGGCTACCAGCCGACGCTCGGCACCGACATGGGTGGCCTGCAGGAGCGGATCACCTCGACCAACAAGGGTTCGATCACCTCGGTGCAGGCGGTGTACGTGCCCGCCGACGATCTGACCGACCCGGCGCCGGCAACCACCTTCTCGCATTTGGACGCGACCACGGTGCTGTCGCGGTCGATCGCCGAGCAGGGGATCTATCCGGCGGTGGATCCGCTGGATTCGACCTCGCGGATCCTCGACCCGACCGTCATCGGCGAGGAGCACTACCGCGTCGCCCGCGACGTCCAGGAGACCTTGCAGAAGTACAAGGCGCTTCAGGACATCATCGCCATTCTCGGCATGGACGAGTTGAGCGAGGACGACAAGCTCGTCGTCGCCCGCGCCCGCAAGATCCAGCGCTTCCTGTCGCAGCCCTTCTTCGTCGCCGAGGTGTTCACGGGCTCGCCCGGCAAGCTCGTCTCGGTCGAGGACACGATCAAGGGCTTCAAGGGCATCGTCGCCGGCGACTACGATCATTTGCCGGAGGCGGCCTTCTACATGGTCGGCAACATCGACGAGGCGGTCGAGAAGGCCAAGAAGATGGCCGCCGAGGCCTGAACAGGGAGCGCGGGCGTTGGTGGACAAGCTCAACTTCGAACTCGTCTCGCCCGAGCGGCTGCTGGTGAGCGAGACGTGCGACATGGTGGTCGTGCCGGGCGAGGAAGGCGATCTCGGCATCCTGGTCGAGCACGCGCCGATCGTGACGCTGGTTCGCCCGGGTGTGGTCGCCGTCTACCAGGGTGACACCATCGACAAACGCTTCTTCGTCGCCGGCGGCTTCGCCGAAGTCAACGAGCATGGGTGCATCCTCTTGACCGAGGAGGCGCTCGATCTCGCCGAAGCCTCAAAGGAGACGGCGGAGCGTCGGCTGGACACGGCCCGGCGGGATTTCGACGATCTGACGGAGGAAGGCCCGGCACGGGACCGGGCCGCTAAGGCGTTGCGCGTCGCCGAGACGCTGGTCGACGTGGTCGGCGCCTGACTGCGCCGCCGCCGCGCGGCTAGCCGGGAAGGGACAAGCGCGTCGCGCCGCGACCGGCCGGCCGCACGCGGAGGGTGATCTTGCTGCGCTACGTGGTTTGGCGCGTGCTGATGATGATCCCGACGCTGATCGCCATCAGCTTCGTGGTCTTCGTCATCATCCAGCTTCCCGAGGGCGACTATCTCGACGCCATGGTCGCGGAGATGGAAGCCCAAGGCGAGCGCCTCCAGGCCGACCAGATCGCCTACCTGCGCGCCGAGTACGGTCTCGACAAGCCGTTCTGGCGGCAGTACCTCGACTGGATCGGCCGCATCGTCTTCCACTGGGATTTCGGATATTCATTTGAATATGATCGCCCCGTCTTGGAGATCATCGGCGATCGCTTCTGGCTGACTGCAATCTTGGCGCTCGGCACTGTTATTTTTACCTGGATCGTGTCTTTTCCTATCGCCATTTATTCGGCTGTCTACAAATATTCGATAGGAGATCATATCCTGACGTTTATAGGATTTCTCGGTTTAGCGACTCCGAATTTTCTTTTGGCACTGATCCTGCTATATCTGTCGCAGGTCTACTTCGGCACGTCGGTCGGACAGATCATGGCGGACGAGTACATCGGCGAGCCGATGAGCTGGGGCAAGTTCCTGTCGATCCTCGAGCACATGTGGGTGGCCGTCGTCGTCATCGGCACGGCCGGCACCGCCGGCATGATTCGGCGGATCCGAGCCAACCTCCTCGACGAGCTGCAGAAGCCTTACGTCGTCACCGCCCGGGCCAAGGGGCTGCCGCCGGTTCGAGCGCTCCTCAAATATCCGCTGCGGCTGTCGCTCAACCCGTTCATCGCCGACATCGGCAACCTCCTGCCGGATCTCATCTCCGGCTCGGTGCTCGTCGCCTTCGTCCTGTCGTTGCCGACCAACGGCCCGATCCTGGTCAACGCCCTGCAGAGCCAGGACATGTACCTCGCCGGTGCCATCGTCATGATCGAGGCGATGCTGGTCGTCGTCGGCGTCCTCGTCTCCGACCTCGCGCTCGCCGCGCTCGATCCGCGCATCCGTCTCGGCCAGGGGGTCCGGCGGTGAGGCGTTATGTCGACCCCGAGCCGTTCGATCCGGCCGGCGAACGCCCGCTCACCCCGGAGCAGGAGCGCTTCTACACCGCCTCCCAGTGGCAGCTCGTCTGGTGGCGCTTTCGCCGGCACAAGCTCGCCGTCGTCGCCTTCTGGTTTCTCGCCGTGCTCTACGCGTCGATCCTGGTTTCGGAGTTCATCGCCCCCTACGGCCTCGACAGCCGCCACGCCGACCACGTCTACGCGCCGCCGCAGGCCGTCCATCTGTTCCATGAGGGACGCTTGGTCGGCCCGTTCGTCTATCCTTACGGGTTCACCCTCAATCTGGAGACCCTCGAGCGCGAGTACACGGTCGACACCTCCGCGCCGCAGAGGCTGCGGTGGTTCTGCCGGGGGGACGCTTACGATTTCTGGGGGTTTTTCGCGAGCGACCTCCATCTCGTCTGCGCGCCCGAGGGCGGCACGGCCTTCCTGCTCGGCACCGACCGGCTCGGCCGCGACATGCTCTCGCGGATCATCTACGGTGCCCGGATCAGCCTCACCATCGGGCTCTTGGGGGTCGCCGTCAGCTTCGTCCTCGGCGTGAGCCTCGGCGGGCTCGCGGGCTATTTCGGCGGCTTCGTCGACAGCGCCATCCAGCGCGTCATCGAGGTCGTCCGCAGCTTTCCGGTCATCCCGTTGTGGATGGCGCTGTCCGCGGCGCTGCCCGTGAGCTGGGATCCCTTGTGGATCTATTTCGGCATCACGATCATCCTCGGTTTGGTCGACTGGCCCGGGCTCGCGCGCGCCGTGCGCGGCCGCATCTTGAGCCTGCGCGAGGAGGACTTCGCCCAGGCGGCCGTGCTCATGGGCGCCAAGCCGAGGCGCGTCGTCGGCCGGCATCTCGTGCCGAGCTTCAGCTCGCACCTCATCGCCAGCGTGACGTTGGCGATCCCGTCGATGATCCTCGGCGAGACCGCGCTCTCCTTTCTCGGCCTCGGCCTGCGGCCGCCGATAACGTCCTGGGGTGTGCTTTTGACTGAAGCGCAGAACATCAACGCCGTGGCGCTCTATCCTTGGCTGATGCTGCCTGTCGTACCGGTGATCCTGGTCGTGCTCGCGTTCAATTTCGTGGGCGACGGCCTGCGGGACGCCGCGGATCCCTACAGTTGAGGCCATGCCGATGCTCGCCGCGCTGCTGCTCTTCCTGCTCGTTGCGGCGCCCGTTGCGAGCGCGGCCCGCGCCGAAGGCGACGGCGCCTATCTTGAGGCTTGCCTTGCCGCCGCCGGCGGCTACACCGACGCCGCCCGCGACACGTGCTTCGCTCAGGTCAGCGAAGTGTGCGTCGCCTCGAGCGCCGGCACGACGGTGGACTTGATCACCTGCGCGCAGCGCGAATACGACGTCTGGCAAGCGCTCCTCGACGCGGCCTATCGCCGCCTCGCGGAGGCGGAGCCGGCCGCGCGCCTGGCCAAGATCGACGCGGCGCAGGAGGCATGGCGGACCTGGCGCGACCAGCGCTGTCGGGTCTATGCGACCTACGAGGGCTCGATCTACGCGCCGCTGGCGGCCCTCTGCCTGGCCGAGACCGTGTCGCGCCGTGTCGTCGACCTCTGGGAGATCGAGCGCGGCTTCGTCGGCGAATGACGACAGCCGAGCCGATGCTCCCCGCCGAGCGCCACGGCCGAGGAGGCCGGGATGCCTCCGCGGTCCCGGCCTCCGAGAGCTTGTAAAGGGCGATCGGAATCTCCCCAGAAGCGCCGAGGCAAAATTCCCCAGTTTCGGGTTCCGGTGATCAGCCGGGAAGGTGATCGGCGCTCCGGTTTTTGGGCGGCCGGCCGCGCCGCTTGGGCTGCGGCGGTGGGGTGATGGCGGCGTGGGCGCGAGCATGCTCGGGAATGAGGTCGGCGTGCTCGCGCAGGTGGTAGCTGGCGCCCTCGATCTGGACGACGACGGCGTGGTGCAGGAGGCGATCGAGCAGGGCGGTAGCGACGACGGGATCGCCGAACACTTCACCCCACTCCGCGAAGCCACGGTTGGAAGTGAGGATCATCGCGCCCTTTTCGTAACGGGCGTTGACCAGCTGGAAGAACAGGTTGGCGCCACCGGGGGTGATCGGTAGGTAGCCGATCTCATCGACGATGAACAGGTTCGGGCGGGCGAGGAAGCGGATCTTGTCGCCGAGGCGGCCCTCGCGTTCGGCGCGGCCGAGCGCCTCGATGAGCTCGGCCAGCGTGCAGCGGTAGACGCTCTTGCCGGCCCTCACCGCGGCGACGCCGAGGCCCGCCGCGAGGTGGCTTTTGCCGGTGCCGGGCGGGCCGAGCAGATGGACCACCTCGCAGCGCTTGATGAAGTGGAGCTCGGCGAGCGCCGGGATGCGGTTGCGGTCGAGCGAGGGCTGGAAGGCGAAGTCGAAGCCCTCGAGGGTCTTGGGCGGCGTCAGCCGGGCGGTCTTGAGCGCGACGCCGACGCGGTGGCTCTCGCGGTTGGTGTGTTCCTCGGCGAGGACATCGTCGATGGCTTCGATGGCGGAGATCTCGCCGCGCTCGAGGCGGCGGACGGTGTGGTCGAGCGCTTCGAGTGCCCGCGGCATACGCAGGCCGACGAGGTGTAGCGGTCTACGGAAATGAGACACGGCGTTTGCATCAGGCGGCCATGGCC
>CAYZSE010000090.1:0-14684 GCA_964481035.1 uncultured Geminicoccaceae bacterium
AGACGAACGTGCGAGCCTGCGAGAACGACGCCGGCGCCGAGCGCAAACCCGAAGCGACGCGCCATGCCCACGCGCTGCCGCCGACGCCCCAGGGGCGAGCGCGAGGAGAGCAGCCGTCCGCAGCGCATCGTTGAGAGCGGCGAAGACCCGTCCAAGGCGTATCAGCGGGATCATGCCCCACCAGGTTCTCGCGGGTCGCGATCGGCCGCGTCGGGTCCGCCTTCGCCGGGTGAGGGGTGGTCTCCAAATACCGGCGCCGGGGCCGTCCCCGTTGCGCGCTAGCGCGTTTCCCGGTCAGGTTGATCTACGCCCATCCCTCACCCCGCCCGGCCGCCCGCGAGGTTACGCTGCCATGGGCGGCCGGGCGGGGGTGCGGGAGGGTCAAGCATGTCGGGAAACGCGCTAACGGGCGGGGGCTCCGCGGTGCAGCGGGCGCGCCGGAGGACGCGAGTGCGGCGGTGCGCGCGTGGAAGAAGGGGCGACGTCACGCAGCAGGGAGCGGCACCGCGAGACACCCGAACCGTTGCTCAGAGCAAGACCGTGGCCAGCCCGTCGATCAGCACCGCGGCGCCGGCGCCGAGGGACGTGGCACCGAGCACGAGCACGAGGACGTGGTGCCAGCGCAAGCGCTGGAGCCAGTTGGGCATTGGCACGCTCGTTCTCCAAGCCGTGTTGAACGGTGGAGTTACGGTGAGCGCGCGTCGGTCGGATGCGCGGCGCGACGTCTTGCCTCGGGCTCGGGGCCCGGAACAAAGCCGGCGGCTTGTCGGATCGCCGAGACAGGCATGAGCGCCTTCGGCGTGCGGCTCGCCACCCGCCCCGCGGGATCGAGCGCCAGCCCGATCCCCTTGCCGGGACGAGCGCCCGCGGACCTCAGAGAACCGCGAGCGCGTCCGCGATCCGTTCGCGGGCGACGCGGCGCCGGCGCGCCGGACCTGGACCCGATGCGCCGTTGAGGGCGACCTCCGGGCGGCGCCGCGCCACCGCCACGTCGATCTCGATCTCGTCGAAGCCGCAGGCCTCGAGAACACCCATGTCGTCGCCGAGGTCGTGCCCGACCGCTCGCAGCCGGCCGTCGAAGCCGAGGCGGCGCAGCTCGCGCGCGAGCGCGCAGGCGCGCTCGCCCGTGAAGCCGTCCAGCCGCACGGCGATCAGGGCGATGGAGTGCAGGCGCCGAACCAACAGGCCCAACCCGCTGTCGCGATGCACCTCCACCCCGACCGGTTGGACGCCTTCGGCGAGCGCCTCGTCGAGGCGGTCGAGCGGTACCAGCAGGGCGAGCCCGCCGGTGAGCGGATCGGAGGCGGCGGCACGGCGCCACCGGTCGACGGCCAGGCCATCGTTGGTCACGAGCGGCATGATCCCTCCCTGAAAGGGTCGCTATGCGCTTTCGTATGATGCCGCATTATGCGAACCATTTTCCCTACCGAACAAGACAGAGGCGTCAGTCGATAAAAGAAGTTTCGGTTCGTGGGGCAGCATGGCAAACTTTCTCCTGAGATGAGGCCGTAATACGGAACGAATGCCATGCTCGACGAGACCGACCGCAGCCTCCTGCGGCTGCTTCAGGCCGACGCGTCGATCTCCTACGAGCGCCTCGGCAAGCGGCTGGGGCTTTCCAAGACCGCGGTCTGGAACCGCGTCCAGCGGCTCGACCGCGACGGCTACATCAAGCGGCAGGTGGCGCTCTTGGACGCCCACAAGCTCGGTCTCGGCGAGACGGTGTTCGTCGCCATCCGCACCGCGCAGCACAGCGCCGGCTGGCTCGAGACCTTCACCCGCGCCATCGCCGAGATGCCGGAGATCGTCGAGGCGCACCGGCTCACCGGCGACGTCGACTACCTGTTGAAGGTCCGCGTCGCCGACACCCGCGCCTTCGACGCCTTCTACAAGCGGCTGATCGAGCGCATCGACCTCTTCAACGTCACCTCGAGCATCTCCATGGAGGTGTTGAAGGAGACGACGGAGATCGATGTGCCGACGGGGGCATAACGAAGTCGCGAACGCCCGTTTCGGGCTCCGGGGATCAACAGCGTGGACCGCGTGCGGCGGCCCTGGCATCCTGCCCGTGCGGGTGGCACGGAGAGGCGAGGATGTGGAAGGTAGCGGGCGCGGTGGCGTTGATGGCGACGGTGGCGGTCGGCTGCACCCGAGAGGAGATCAACGAGACGCAGGCCGCCCCGGACGCGTGCGCCGACCGGGCGGCGATCGACGGCCGCGACCCCAATTCGTTCGGGGTGCGCTACATGGGCGTCGACAGTGACGGGCGGCGCATGTTCAACGTCTCGGCGGGTGCCGGCATCGACTATCGCTGCATCGTCGACCAGAACGACCAGGTCGTGGGCTTTGGTCGGATGGCGCCCGGCTGAGGTGCTTCGCATCGGCGGCTCGAACAGCACCGGGACCGGGCCCCGGCGGCGCGCATCCATGCCGACCTCGCGGGCGGCATCGCGCTCGTGACCGGCCGTGCCCGCAGTATCGGGTCGAGCTTCGTCGACGCCCGTACCCGGCGGAGCTGCGAGATCGCTCTCGCCGGTCTTTATGACGCCGGCGCCATCACCAGCCAGCAGGTCGTCGGCGGCTGGGTCTGATCTTCGCTGCGCGACTTGCGTCAGGCGACCAGATCATCCAGCCGCGCATGGTCCTCGGCGTGCGCCACCAACCAGTCGACGGCCGCCTCGGCGTCGGCGACGCGATAGCCGTCCGCGGCGACATCGCTGCCGCGCACGTCGTCGCCGCTGGCCTGGAGGATCGCCACGATCTCCTCGACGCCGAGCCTACGGTCGATGAGGTCGAGCGCCGCCTCCTGCAACGCCGCGGTCGTGCCGGCGACATAGGGCGCGGCGAAGCTGGTGCCCGAGACCCGGAAAGCCGAGCCGTCGATCGTGTCGACGCGCACACCGGCGCCGAGTGCGGCGATGTCGGTGAGCTCGGCGCTCTTCTGCGTCCAGCTGGTGAAACGATCGGCGCCGTCGACTGCCGAGACCGCGACCGCGTTCGGATCCGCCGCCAGCACGCTGACCCCGTCGGCGTAGGTGGCACCCGCATTGCCGGCGGCGACCACGCTCACGACGTCCTTGGCGGCGAGCGCTGCGATCTCGTCGCTGAAGGAGGTCCTCACCTCGGCGGTGGCGTTGCCGTAGCCGAGGCTCATGTTCACGGCGACCGTGTTGAAGACATCGGTCGTCCGCAGCGTCCATTGCAGCGCCTCCTCGATGTCCCGGAGGCTGGCGCCGCCGGCACCGTCAGCGACGACCTTGAGGTGGATGATGTCGACGTCGTCGGCGACGCCGGTCGCCACGCTCGCCACCCACGAGCCGTGGCTGTGGTACGTATATTGACGAGCGTAGGGATCATTGGCGCCGCTGAAGTCGAACGCCCAGCGGAGGTTCGACTGGTCGTAGTAGGGGCTCCAGCCATCGTCGATGACGACGATCGCGGTCCCCGTGCCGTCGTAGTCGACGAACGGCGCCGAGGTCAAAGTGGCGAACGCGCCGCCCGCCACCGCGCGCCCGGCCAGCGTCTCGGCCGGCGCCGGCTGCGCCGACATCGCCGCTGCTGCCTCCGATACGGGGGGCGCAGTCTCCACGGCGCTCGTCGCCGGTGCCACGACGACGCTTTCCAGCGCGATCGACGGCGCTCCGGCGCGGGTCGAGGCGGACGGCGGCGCGGCGGCGGAAATTTCGGTGGTGCCCGGGGCGGCGTCCAGCTCCGGCCGGACCGCATCATCGTCCGCGGCGAAGACCACCAGCTCGCCGAGTTCGGGGGCCACGAACCAGAGGACGAAGCCCTCCTCGATCGGAGTGTCCAAGGTCGGCTCGCTCGTGCGCATCCTGGGCTCCTCTTCGTCGCGGATTCGATGAAGTGCCACGTTGTCGGGCAAATGTTAACGACGCCTTGAAGCGGCGCCCGCGCCGGTCGGCGGCGCCGCCGCGGTGTCGCTCGCCCGTCGCCTCCTGTAGGCTGCCGCCCTGCACGAACCGCATGTGACCCACGCGTCCTCGAGGAGCCCCGCCATGGCCGATTTGCCGATCGTCGACAGCCAGGTCCGCTTCTGGGACGGCGGCGTCAACCCGCTCGCCTGGACGCGCACCTACCCGGCCCTCGACCGGCCCTTCCTCCCCGCCGACCTGGCCGCCGATCTGGCTGCCGACGGGGCCGCCGAAGAGGCCGCGGTCGAGCTCCAGGCGATGGTGGTCGTCGAGGCCGAGGTCGACGAGGGCCTCTACCTCAAGGAGGCGTCCTGGCTCGCCCAGCTCGCCGCCGGCGAGCCGCGAATCGGGGCGATCGTCGCCCACGCGCCCTTGCATTTCGGCGGCGCCGTCGGCTCGGAGCTGGAGAAGCTCGCGGCGACGCCGCTCGTCCGGGGCGTGCGCCGGCGGCTCCGGGGCGAGGACGCCCGCGCGCTCCTCGCCGACGGCTTTCGTGACGCCGTGCGGATGCTGCCGCGGCACGGGCTGCACTGCGAGCTCGGCCCGGCCCACGACCAGCTCGCCACGGTCGGCGATCTCGTCGCCGCCTGCCCCGAGGTCGACTTCGTCCTCGACCACCTCGCCACGCCCGGCGCCGGTGCGGCGATCGGCGAGCCCTGGACCGCCGAGATCCGCCGGCTCGCCGGCTTCGCCAACGTCGTCTGCAAGATCGCGGCGAGCGCCGGCGACGCCACGCCCGCGGCGTGGGACGCGGCGCGCCTGCAGCCCTGGATCCGCCACGCGCTCGAGGCCTTCGGTCCCGACCGCGTGCTGTTCGCCAGCGACTGGCCGGTGATCCGCCTCGCCGGGACCTACCGGGGCTGGCTCGAGATCGTCACCGCCGCCGTCGCCGACTGGCCGGAGGCGGACCGCGCCAAGCTGTTCGCCGAGAACGCGCGCCGGGTCTACCGCCTCTGACCCGACGACCCGACCGGCGGACCCTGCACCCCTCATCGTGATCCGTTCGGCGTTGTCTTGGGCCGATCGGATCGGGCCGACCTGCCAGGAGTGACACCATCGCCCCCTGTGCCGCGAGCAACTGGGGGGAACTGTGCCGCGGCGCTGCCGGACGAGGCACCGTAGCGGCTCACCGACTGGGCCGAGCGCTACTCGAGCAGCCTCGAGGACGACGGTGCGCTGCGCCGTCTCGGCGGCGCGCTGCACGCGCCACCTTGGCAGATTCTGGCGCGGGACGGCTTCTTCTTCCTCGCCGAGGACCGCAAGCGCCTCTTGATTGTCGAGGAGAACGGGGCGCTCGACGTATTGGCCGAGCGGGCCCGGCGCGACGGCTCCTTCGACGCGCCGCACCTCTCCTGCCACGGCGAGATCCTGCGCGCGGACGGCAGCGGCACCGCCACCCCGAGCCGGCGCGGCGGGAGATGGCGGCGGCGAGCGGCTGGCCAGGTGCCGCGCCCTCGCCGCCGAGGTCGAGCGGCTCGAGGCCGCACTCGCCCTGAGCCGGGCCGCGGCCGAGCTGGCCGTCACCGGCAAGCCTCCCTCGACCTCGCCCGCACGCCGACCGACCAGGTGGTCGACCTCCTCCTGGACTAGGAATTTATGACGGGGCGCTGTAGGTTGCGGCTGGGCCGGCTGGTCGTGGGCGACCGCTCGTGGGCGACCCCGCGCGAGGCGAGACCGCCGATTGCGAAACGAAGCCAGAGTGAAGGATTATCGTTCTGGTAGAACCACTTACCCGACAAAATGGTGCGCGCGGCGAGGGGCGCGCAGGCAACGCCACGCGGGGTCGGGCGGCGTCAGGCCTCGGTCGGCTCCTTGGCGATGAAGAAGCGGGCGACGAGGCCGGGGCCGGCATCGTCGAGCTCGAGCCGGCCGCCGTGCAGCTTGGCGACGGCGGCGACGAGGGCGAGGCCGAGGCCGTGACCCGGGGTGTCGCGGGCGGTCTCGAGCCGGGTGAAGCGGCGCAAGACCTCGGCGCGCCGCTCCGGCGGGATGCCGGGCCCGGTGTCGCGCACCTCGATGCACAAGGGGTCGCGTCGCAGCCGCAGGGCGACGCGGCCGCCGGCCCGGGTGAACTTGCCGGCGTTGTCGAGGAGGTTGGCCACGGCCTGGGCGATGAGCGCGGCGTTGCCCTCGACGTGCTGGCCCGGCGCCACGTCGCGGTCGAAGACGATGCCGCGCTCGTCGAAGACGGCCTCGTAGAGCTCGCCGGCGTCGTCGGCGATCGCCGAAAGGTCGACGTCCTGGAAGCTCTGCTTGGGAACCCCGCTCTCGGTGTTGGTGATCAACAGCACGGTGCGGAACAGGCGCAAGAGCCGATCGAGGTCGTCGAGCGCCTCCTCGATGGCGACCCGGGTCGTCCCCTCGGCGCCGGCGAGGGCGTCCTCGAGCCGGGCGTGCAGCCGCTGCAGCGGCGTGCGCAGGTCGTGGGCGACGTCGTCGGTCACTTGGCGCATGCCGCGGATCAGGGATTCGCTCTCGGCGAGCAGCTTGTTGATCCGCAGCGACAGGCGGTCGAACTCGTCGCCGCCGGTGCTGCGCGCCGGCAGGCGCGCCTCGAGGCTGCCCGCCCGCACCTCGTCGATCGCCCGCGACATCACCTGGACGCGCCGCTCGGTCTGCCGCGCGAGGAGAAAGCCGCCGAGCAGGCCCAGGGCGAGCGCGCCGAGGAAGCCCACCAGGAGCGAGCGGTTGAGCGCCCGGCGGAACGCGTCCTGGGCGACGAGCGCGCGGCCGATGACGAGCTGCTCGCCGGCCGGCAGGACGAAGGCGCGCGCGCGCACCGGGATCGCCCGCTCGCCCGCGGAGGTGACCGAGAACGAGATCCAGTCGAGCGTTTCCGGCAGCCGCTCGGTCCAGCCCGCGACGTTGCCGGCGAGCGCCTCGCCGTCCGCGCCCGTGACGACGTAGATGCCGCCGCGATAGGGCTGGTTGGCCCGGCGCTCGACCTCCTCGAGGAGGGCTTCGAGCCCCTGCTGGCGGTAGATCGCGCCGAGACCGTCGATCTCGGCGAGGATCGCCGAGTGGGTCTCGGCCTCGATCGAGTTCTCGGCCAGCACCTTGATGACCGTGAGCGCCGCTCCGAGGATCGCGACCAGGAGGCCGACATAGACGAGGGCCTCGCGGAACGCGGTCGTCCCGGCGAGCCTACGTATCGAGGCTGAGACGATAGCCGGACCCTCGCACCGTGTGGATCAGCGGCTGGTCGAAGCCGCGGTCGACCTTCTGGCGCAGCCGCGCGATGTGGACGTCGACGACGTTGGTGTGCGGATCGAACTGGTAGTCCCAGACCTTCTCCAGCAGCATCGTCCGCGTCAGCACCTGGCCGGCGTGCTGCATCAGGCACTCGAGCAGCTTGAACTCGCGCGGCTGCAGGGCCAGCGCCTTGCCGCCGCGCGAGCAGGTCCGCGCGAGCCGGTCCATGACGAGGTCGCCCACCTGCAGCTTGGTCTCGGCGCTGCCCGGCTCGCGCCGCCGCCCGAGCGCCTCGATGCGCGCCAGGAGCTCGGAGAAGGCGTAAGGCTTGACGAGGTAATCGTCGGCGCCGGCGCGCAAGCCCTCGACGCGGTGGCCGACGTCGGCCAGAGCCGAGAGGACGAGCACCGGCGTCTGGTTGCCCGAGGCGCGCAAGATCTCGACGATGGAGAGGCCGTCGCGTCCCGGCAGCATGCGGTCGACGACGATGACGTCGAATTCTTCGGCACCGGCGAGTGCCAGGCCCTGCACACCGTCGGCGGCGTGCGACACGACGTTGCCGGCTTCGGTGAGGCCGCGCGCGACGTGGTCCGCCGTCCGCGCGTCGTCTTCGATGATCAGGATTCTCATGACGCATATTTAGGAAAGCGGCGGCCCGAAGGTGAGAGGGTCGTAGCCCGAAAAACCGGCGAAACACGGGTTGTGTCATGAGACAAAAGTATGAGGCATCGGTCAGGCGAGCGCCACGTCGAGGTCGACGCTGACGGGCACATGGTCCGAGGGCTTCTCCCAGCCGCGCGCCGCCCGCAGGATCGACGCGGCGCGCACGCGGCCGGCGAGCGGCGGCGTGACCCAGACGTGGTCCAGCCGCCGGCCGCGGTCGGAGGCGGCCCAGTCGCGCGCCCGGTAGCTCCACCAGCTGTAGAGCTTCATCTCGGCGCCGACGACGGCGCGCACGGCGTCCATCCACCCCGCGCTCGCCTGCAGCTCGCCGAGCGCCGCGACCTCGACCGGCGTATGGCTGACCACGTCGAGCAACTGCCTGTGGCTCCACACGTCGCTCGCCAGCGGTGCGATGTTGAAGTCGCCGACCGCGATCATGGCGCGCTCCGCGGCCCCATTGCGGCGCCAGTCGGCGGCGAGCTCGGCGAGGAAGTCGAGCTTGTGGGCGAATTTCGGGTTTTGCGCGCGATCCGGCACGTCGCCGCCCGAGGGTACGTAGAGATTGTGCAGCTCGATGCCGCCGGGGAGCGCCGCCACCTGATGCCGCGGATGGTCGACGGCGCACCAGGCATGCGTCCGGTGCTCGGCGAGCGGCACCTTGGAGAGGACGGCGACGCCGTGATAGCCGCGCGCGCCATGCACGCGAACGTGGGGGAAGCCCAGCGCCGCGACGGCCTCGTGCGGGAAGCGCGCGTCCTCGACCTTGGTTTCCTGCAGGCACAGCACGTCCGGCTCGAGCTCGTGGACGACGCGCTCGAGAAGGGCGAGCCGAAGCCGGACCGAGTTGATGTTCCAGGTGGTGATGCGCATCCCCGGAGGTGTCGCACGACCGTCCGGCGAAGGCCAGTGCCCATCGGGTGGCCAGCGTTCCTCGGGCGGGACGACGGCGCCGTCGGCGCGGAGCGGCAGCGCCGCGAGATCAGGCCTCCGGCGCGCGCGCCGGGTCACCCTCGCGGACCCAGCCGCGCACGAGCTCGTAGCCGAGGCTCAACACCACGGGGCCGACGAAGAGGCCGACCAGGCCGTGCGCCAGCGTGCCGCCGAGCACGCCCAGGAGGATGACCGGCATCGGCACCGGCAGGCCGCGGGCCATCAGGATCGGCCGCAAGAGGTTGTCGAGGAGCGTCATCGGGATGATCCACAGCGTGAACAGGAGCGCCGTGACGGTGGCGAGGGAGCTCCAGGCATAGACGAGCGTGCCGAGCACGACGACGGTCGGGCCGACCTGGACGATCGCGAGAACGATGCAGACGATCGCCCAGAGCCCGGCGAAGGGAATGCCGGCGCCGAGAAAGCCGATGCCCAAGAGCAGCCCCTGGAGCACGGCGACGCCGACGACGCCGCGCGCGACGTTGCGGACGGTGGCGGCGGCCATCTCGATGAAGCTCCGGCCGCGGCGCGGCGTCAGGCGGTCGGCGAAGCCGGCGAGGCCGGCCCGGATCACCTCTGCGTTGGGCATGAGCAGGCCCGCGAGGATCATCGCCGCGACGAACTGCAGAACGACGAGCCCCACCCCCGCCGCGGCGCCCAAGAGCGTCGTCGCCACGCCCTGGAGCCGCGGCGCGAGCCGCTCCAGCAGGGCGGCGAGGTTGGTGCTGGCCTCGGTCCAGAGCGCGGCGAGATCGTCGCCGATCACCGGCCAGGCGGCGATGCCAGGCGGCGGCGGCGGGACGCGCACCGAGCCCTGCGACACGGCTTGGACCAGCGCCTCGATGCTGGTGGCGAGGTTGACGAGCAGGAGGCCGACGGGACCGAGGATGACGGCGATGCCGAGGAGCGTGACCAGCGCCGCGGCGAGGCCCTGCCGACCGCCGAGAAGGTCGGCGAGCCACCGCGTCGGGCCGTGCAGCGAGGCGGCGAGGATGCCCGCCCAGACGACGACGGCGATGAAGGGCTTCAAGAGCGCGAAGCACCAGGCGCCGAGCAGGCCCAGGGCCGCGAGCCGGACCGCCGTGTCGACTACCGCGGCCGCCCGCCAGTCCGTGTCGTCGCGCTCCGCCATGGCCGCCCTCGCTCGGTCACCGCGGGGTTGATGAACGAAACGGCGGTCCATGACCAGTCGCCGCCGTCGGTCCGCCCCCCGCCGCGGGCCTCGATGCGCGCTCGGCGGCGCGGTGCCGCTGGCAACCGCGTAGCGGCCAGTCGGCAGCGTCCGGCGCGCGCCGAGACCTTACGCCACACCCGCGAGTTGGCCGGGATCAAGGCGGCGCGACCAATGTGGCGTTTTCTTCCGCGGGCCAAGCGCGTGGGATGTTCTCGAGCATGTCCGATCGAGGGGGGCACGATCATGACCGCACCGAGCCGAGTTCGTTGACGCGTTGAAGATGTTCCAGGTCCGTATGCACGGCCGCGGCGGCCAAGGGGTCGTCACCGCCGCCGAGATGCTGTCGATCGCGGCCTTCCTCGAAGGTCGCCACGCCCAGGCCTTTCCGAGCTTCGGCTCGGAGCGCACGGGCGCGCCCGTGGTCTCGTTCTGCCGCATCGACGACAAGCCGATCCGGCTCAGGGAGCCGATCCTCGAGCCCGACGCCCTGGTGATCCAGGACACGACGCTGCTGAGCGCCGTCCCGGTCTTCCAGGGTCTGAAGCCCGACGGCTACGTGCTCATCAATTCGGCGAAGTCGCTGGCCGAGCTCGGGCTGGAGCAGGCGCTCGCGGCTCTGCCCGCCGACCATGTCCGGCTCGTCGCGGCGACCGATCTGGCGATGCGCCACGTCGGCCGGCCGGTTCCCAACGCCGCGCTCTTGGGCGCATTCGCCGCTGTTTCCCGGCTTCTCCACTTCGAATCGGTGGAGACCGCCATCCGCGAGAAGTTCAAAGGGGCGGTCGGCGCGGGCAACGTCGCCGCCGCCCGCGCCGCCTACGACGCCGTGGCCGTTCCGGCCTGAGGAGGGCTTCATGCTCAAGCAGATCGAAGGCAGCCGCGCCGTCGCCGAGGCGGTGGCGCTGTGCCGCCCCGAGGTCATCTGCGCCTATCCGATCTCGCCGCAGACCCACATCGTCGAAGCCTGCGGCGAGCTCGTGAAGTCGGGCGAGCTGGAGGGCTGCGAGTACATCAACGTCGAGAGCGAGTTCGCTGCGCTCTCGGTCGCCATCGGCTCGTCGGCGGCCGGCGCGCGCAGCTACACGGCGACCGCCAGCCAAGGCCTCCTGTTCATGGCCGAGGCCGTCTACAACGCCTCGGGCCTGGGCCTGCCGATCGTCATGACCATCGGCAACCGCGCCATCGGCGCCCCGATCAACATCTGGAACGACCACAGCGACGCCATGTCGATGCGCGACGCCGGGTGGATCATGCTCTTCGCCGAGACCAACCAGGAGGCGGTCGACCTCCACATCCAGGCGTTTCGCCTCGCCGAGCAGCTCTCCTGCCCGGTCATGGTCTGCATGGACGGCTTCATCCTGACGCACGCCTACGAGCGGATCGATCTGCCGGAGCCGGCCGCGGTCGACGCCTTCCTGCCGCCGTTCGTGCCACGTCAGATGCTGGATCCGGCCGACCCGTACTCGATCGGCGCGATGGTCGGGCCCGAGGCGTTCACCGAGGTCCGCTACCTCGCCCACGACAAGCAGCTCCAGGCGCTCGAGGTCATCCCCGAGATCCAGGCCGCCTTCAAAGAGCAATTCGGCCGCGAGTCGGGCGGGCTGTTGCACACCTACCATTGCGAGGACGCGGCGACGATCGTCGTCACCATGGGCTCGCTCGCCGGCACCTTGAAGGATGCCGTCGACGAGCTCAGGCAGGAGGGTCCCAACGTCGGCGTCCTGACGCTCTCGTGCTACCGCCCCTTTCCCAAGGCGGAGCTGCGCGAGGCGCTGGCCAGGGCGCGCCGGGTCATCGTCGTCGAGAAGTGCCTGGCGCCGGGCTTCGGCGGCATCGTCTCGACCGACCTCCGGATGGCGACGCAGGGCATGGACCTGGTCGTCAAGACCGTGGTCGCCGGCCTCGGCGGCCGGCCCGTCACGGTGCCGTCGCTGCAGTCGATGATCCGCCGCGCCCTCAAGGGCGAGCTCGCCGACCTGCATTTCCTCGATCTGAACCGCGGCATGGTCGACCGCGAGCTCGCCCGTCAGCGGCGCGGCATCGCGTCCGGCCCGACCGCCGAAGCCCTGTTGAAGGACGTCGCCGTCCACGGCGCCGCCGAGTGAGGAGCGACATGCCCAACGTCAAGCTCGACGACCTCACCGACCAGCAGAAGGTCAAGTTCTACCAGAAAGGGACCTTCACCGTCGGCAACCGCCTCGTCGACCCGGAGAACCGGGGCGTCCAGGCGAGCGAGACCCGCTCCAACGCCATCACCTCGGGACACCGCGCGTGCCAGGGATGCGGCGAGGCGCTCGGCGCCCGCTACGCCCTCGACGCGGCGATGCGGGCGACCGGGGGCCAGGCCATCGCGGTCAACGCCACGGGCTGCCTCGAGGTCTTCACGACCCCCTATCCCGAGACCTCCTGGCAGCTACCCTGGATGCACTCGCTGTTCGGCAACGCGCCGGCCGTGGCGACCGGCGTCGCGGCGGCGATGAAGGTCAAGGGCAAGAGAGAGGTCCGGGTCGTCGCCCAGGGCGGCGACGGCGGGACGACCGACATCGGCTTCGGTTGCCTCTCGGGGATGTTCGAGCGCAACGACGACGTGCTCTACATCTGCTACGACAACGAGGCCTACATGAACACGGGCGTGCAGCGCTCGAGCGCGACGCCGCCCACCGCCCGTACCAGCACCACGCCCGCCGTCGGCGACAAGCCCGGCAACGTCTTCGGCACCGGCAAGAACGTCCCGCTCATCGCCCTGGCGCACAACATCCCCTACGTCGCCACCGCCTCGGTCGCCAACCTGCACGACCTCGAGGCCAAGGTGCAAAAGGCGATGACCTTCCACGGCGCGCGCTACATCCACATCTTCGTGCCCTGCCCGCTCGGCTGGGGCTCGGCCTCGCAAGACACCATCAAGATCGCGCGCCTGGCTTCCGAATCGGGGCTCTTTCCGCTGTGGGAGGGCGAGCACGGGATGATCACGGGTGCCCTGCCGATCCGCCGCAAGGTCCTGGTCGAGGACTACCTCAAGACCCAGCGACGCTTCGCGCACCTGTTCAAGCCCGAGCGCGACGAGGAACGGATCGCCGCGCTGCAGCGCATGGCCGACCACAACATCAAGCGCTTCGATCTGCTCCAAGACGACAAGGAGCCCGCCCTATGAGCGTGCTGCACCCGACCGTCCCCTTCGCCATCACCCTCGATTCCGCCACCAGCCTCGCCAACAAGACCGGCTCGTGGCGGACCGAGCGGCCGGTCTACGTCGACCGCCTGCCGCCCTGCAACCAGGCCTGCCCCGCCGGCGAGAACATCCAGGCGTGGCTCGCGCACGCGGAGGAAGGCAACTACGAGGCGGCCTGGCAGCAGATCATGGCCGACAACCCGCTGCCGGCCGTCATGGGCCGTGCCTGTTACCACAGCTGCGAGAGCGCCTGCAACCGGAAGGAGATCGACAGCGCGGTCAGCATCCACGCGGTCGAGCGCTTCCTCGGCGACGAGGCGATCAAGCAGGGCTGGACGCCCCAGATGGCGGGCCCGCCGTCCGGCCACAAGGTACTCGTCATCGGCGCCGGGCCGTCGGGGCTCTCGGCCGCCTACCATCTGCGCCGGCTCGGCCACGAGGTCGCGATCTACGAGGCGGGCCCGGTCGCGGGCGGGATGATGCGCTTCGGCATCCCCGCCTACCGGCTGCCGCGCGACGTCGTCGAGGGCGAGATCGCGCGCATCCGCGAGATGGGCGTCGAGATCCACCTCAACCGCAAGGTCGACGACATCGTCAAGGAGAAGGAGGCGGGCGGCTTCGCCGCGGTCTTTCTCGCCATCGGCGCGCACCTCGCCAAGCGGGTCGACATTCCCGCCCCCGACGCCTCGAAGATCCTCGATGCCGTGGGCGTGCTGCGCGACATGGAGACGAGCGAGAACCCGCCGATGCTGGGCCGGCGCGTCGTCGTCTACGGCGGCGGCAACACCGCCGTGGACGTCGCCCGCACCGCCAAGCGCCTCGGTGCTGCCGAGGCGATCATCGTCTACCGCCGGACCCGCGAGAAGATGCCGGCCCATGACTTCGAGGTCCAAGAGGCCCTGGAGGAAGGCGTCGTCCTCAACTGGCTGAAGACGATCAAGGAGATCGACGAGAGCGGGTCGTTCAAGGTCGAGAAGATGGCGCTCGACGCCGAGGGCTGGCCGCAGCCCACGGGCGAGTACGAGACCATCGAGGCCGACACCCTCGTCATGGCGCTCGGCCAGGACGTCGACACCTCGTTCGTCGCCGCCGTGCCGGGTGTCGAGATCGCCCGGGACGGCGTCATCCAGGTCGACGGCCAGATGATGACGGGCTTCGACGGCCTCTTCGCCGGTGGCGACATGGTGCCGGCCGAGCGAACGATCACCGTCGCCGTCGGCCACGGCAAGAAGGCGGCGCGCTGCATCGACGCCTATCTGCGCGGCGAGACCTACCAGCCCAAGAAGAACCTCGAGGTGGCCACCTTCGACAAGCTCAACACCTGGTACTATACCGACGCGCCGCAGACGGTGCAGCCTGAGCTCGCCGCGCTCCGCCGTCAGACCACCTTCGAGGAGGTCAAGGGCGGGCTCGACGAGACCAACGCCCTCTACGAGGCCCGGCGCTGCCTCTCCTGCGGCAACTGCTTCGAGTGCGACAACTGCTACGGCGTGTGCCCGGACAATGCCGTCATCAAGCTCGGCCCCGGCAACCGCTTTCAGATCGACCTCGACTACTGCAAGGGCTGCGGCATCTGCGCCGCCGAATGCCCCTGCGGCGCGATCAAGATGGTGCCGGAGGAGAT
>CAYZSE010000091.1:0-14616 GCA_964481035.1 uncultured Geminicoccaceae bacterium
GGCGCGCTCGCCGCGCCGCTGGCCCCGACGGTGCCGAGCCGCTGGCCGCGGCGGACGACGTCGCCGACATCGACGTCGAGAGTTTCCGCATGAGCGTAGGTCGTGGTGTAGTCGCCGTCGTGTCGCACGACGACCATGTTACCGTAGGTCTCGAGAGAGTCCGCGGCGAAGACGACGACGCCATTCTCCGCCGCCACGAAGGTCTCGCCCGCGCCGGCGTCGATGACGAGCCCGCCCTCGCCGCCGCTCTCGCGCACCGTCGCGGTGTCGCCGAGCGACGGCACCGGCCAGAGGAAGCCGACCCCGCTCAGGGACGGCGGCGGCAAGGGGTCGGTGCGCCCGGCGGCGACGTCGGTGCCGCGCCCGGCCGGTGGCGGGGCAGGGCGCTCCGCCTTGGGGTCGGCCGCCGCGGGCGCCGACGTCGGTTGGGGCGACGGTGGCTGGGGCGGCGGCGCGGGCTCGGGCGCCATCACCACCCGCGTCGGCGCAGCCTCGACGACCGGAACGTCGCGCGCGCCGGTGGCCGTCGCGTCGTTCGCCAAGGGCGCCAGCGGCTTGGGAGCGAGCGGGGCGGCCTCCGCGGGCGGGGGGCGTCCGCGATCGGCCGCCGCCGCCGGCGGGCTGGCGGCAGGCCCCGGCGCTGGCGTGCTGGTGGCGGCGGGCCCCGGCGCCGCAGCGACGCCGTAGGCCGCACGCTTCGCCTCGGCCCAACTGCCGCTGCCGTGCGGCACCGAGACGTAGCTCGTGCAGCCGCTCATCGCCACCACGGCGCTCATCGTCAAAAGCCATCGCCCGCGCATGACCCGCCTCCAGAAGCTTGCAACTTTATTATGACGAGGCGGAGATTATCTGACAAGACGGCAAGATGGCCAATCGAGCTTTTCGCTAGACTTGCGTAAGCCGAAAGTCGTCTGAAGTTCTCAGCCTGCAAAGCCGAGCGTCCCGGCAGATGTCGGAGCGTCGGCATGCGCGCCGGCAAAGATTTCATGTAGTATCTTCAGAAGTCATTCTAACAGCTTGACGAGCCTCGCCATTTCAGTGTGATGCGTCATATCGAGGTGGATCGGCGTGACCGCGATCGCGCCGGCGCGGACGGCGCCGCGATCGGTGCCGACGTCGTCGCCCTCGCCGTGCTTGAGGCTGCCGATCCAGACATAGGGCTCGCCGCGCGGATCGATCCGCTCGATGATGTTGTCGCCGAGCTTGGAGCGCCCCTGGCGGACCACCTCGATGCCCTGCACCGAGCCGTGCACCCGGTCCGGGAAGTTGACGTTGATCAGCACGCCCTTGGGCCAGCCCGCCCGCAACAGGCGCCGGACGACCTCGGGCGCGTGCCGCTCCGCCGTCGACCACTTGACCGGATGGGTGTCGCGAAAGCACTGGCTGAGGGCGATCGCCGGCACGTCGAGCAGCGTCGCCTCCATGGCCGCGGCGACCGTTCCCGAGTAGGTCACGTCCTCGCCGAGGTTGCCGCCGCGGTTGACGCCCGAGAGGACGAGATCGACCGGCTCCCGGATGATGTGCTGGAGCGCCAGCAGCACGCAGTCGGTCGGCGTGCCGTCCACCGCGTAGCGGCGCTCGCTCAGCGGATGCAGCCGCAGCGGCCGCTTGATCGTCAGCGAATGGCCGGCGCCCGAATGGTTGACCTCCGGCGCCACCGTCCAGACCTCCTCGGCGAGCTCCGCGGCCACCGCCTCCAGGATCTTGAGGCCCGGGGCGTGGATGCCGTCGTCGTTGGTGACGAGAACCCGCTTGGCGAGCGCCGCCTCGTTCATGCCGGGTCCAGCCGCGTCCGCCCGTCGATGTAGGGGCGGAGCGCCTCGGGGATGCTGACGCCGCCGTCGGCCTCCTGGCGGTTCTCCAGGAGCGCCACCAGCGTGCGGCCGACGGCGAGGCCGGAGCCGTTGAGGGTGTGGACGAAGCGGGTCTCGCGCTCGCCCCTGGCGCGGCAGCGGGCGTTCATCCGCCGCGCCTGGAAGTCGCCGCAGTTCGAGCAGCTCGAGATCTCGCGAAAGGTCGCCTGGCCGGGCAGCCAGACCTCGAGGTCGTAGGTCTTGCGCGCGCCGAAGCCGAGATCCCCGGCGCACAGGCTGACGACCCGGTAGGGCAGCTCGAGGCGCTTCAGCACCTCCTCGGCGCAGGCGGTCATGCGTTCGTGCTCCTCCAGCGACTGCTCGGGCGCGGTGACGCTGACGAGCTCGACCTTGTAGAACTGATGGACGCGGATCATGCCGCGGGTGTCGCGGCCGGCCGAGCCGGCCTCGGAGCGAAAGCAGGGGCTCAGCGCCGTGTAGCGCAGCGGCAGCTCCGCCTCGTCGACGATGCTCTCGGCGACGAGGTTGGTGAGCGGCACCTCGGCGGTCGGAATCAGCCAGTGATCGGTCGTCGTCCGGAACAAATCGTCGGCGAACTTCGGCAGCTGGCTCGTGCCGAAGAGCGCGTTGTCGCGCACGAGCAGGGGCACCAGCACCTCGGTGTAGCCGTGCTCTTTCGTCTGCAGCTCGAGCATGAATTGGCCGAGCGCCCGCTGCAGGCGCGCGATCGGCCCGACCCCGGCCGCGAAGCGCGCGCCCGACATCCGCGCCGCCCGCTCGAAATCGAGGCCGAGACGCGCGCCCACGTCGACGTGATCCTCGACGGCGAAGGCGAAGTCGCGCGGCTCGCCCCAGCGCCGGACGAGGGCGTTGGCGCTCTCGTCGGCTCCCTCGGGGACGTCGTCCGCGACCCGATTGGGCAGGCTCGCGAGCTCGGCGTCGAGGCGCTCGCCGAGCGCCCGCTCGCGCTCGCGCCCCGCCTGGATCAGGGCCTTCAGTGCGGCCACCCGGTCCAGCGCGCCTTCGGCGTCCTCGCCCCTGCGCTTGCGCTCCCCGATGCTCTTGGAGGCGGCGTTGCGCTCGGCCTCCTGCGCCTGCAGCTCGGTCAAGAGCGCGCGCCGCTGGGCGTCGAGCGCCAGGAGCGCCGCCGCCGCCGGCGGCAAGCCGCGCTGGGCGAGCCTCCGGTCGAAGTCGTCCGGGTCGTCGCGGATGAGCTTGAGGTCGTGCACGTCGTGAGGGATCCCGAAGAGGCGTGGTCGAACGCTAGCCGGGCGGCGCGCAGCCGGCGATCCGGCTCAATCGGCCGGCGTCGTGTCCTCGCCCTCGGCATCCTCCGCGGCGCGCCGCCGCTCGACCAGCCGCACCGACCAGATCGAGATCTCGTAGAGCAGCAGGACGGGAATGCCCAGGCCGATCTGGCTGATGATGTCGGGCGGCGTCAGGAGCGCGGCGACGACGAAGGTGAGGACGATGGCGTATTTACGGTTGCGAGCCAGCCCGGCCGAGGTGACGAGCCCGACCCGCCCCATGAGCGTCAGCGCCACCGGCAGCTGGAAGCATAGGCCGAAGGCGAAGATCAGCTTCATGACGAGATCGAGATACTCGCTGACCCGCGCCTCGAGCTGGATCGGCAGGCTCCCGTCGCCCCCCGAGGTCTCGAAGCTCAAGAAGAACTGCCAGGCCAGAGGGAAGATCAGATAGTAGACGACGGCCCCGCCGAGAAAGAACAGGATCGGCGTCGCCACCAGGAAAGGCAGGAAAGCCTGCTTCTCCTGCCGATAGAGGCCGGGTGCTATGAACATCCAGAGCTGCGAGGCGACGAAGGGGAAAGTGACGAAGAGGCCCGCGAAGAACGCCACCTTGATGTAGGTGAAAAACGCCTCGGCGAGGCCGGTGTAGATCATGCGCCGGCCGGTCTCGCCCTCGTAGATGGCGGCGAGCGGCTGGACCAGGAAGGCATAGATCTGCTCGGCAAAGAGATAAGCGACGAGGAAGCCGAGGAAAACCGCGGCCACCGAGTACATCAAGCGGTTGCGCAGCTCGACGAGATGGTCGAGCAGCGGCATCTCGCGATCGTCGATGTCCTTGAGCAAGTCGCGGTCTCTCAGCGCTCGGCGGATTGCGGCGCGGGCGCGCGCTCGGCTGCACCTTCGGGCCGCGGCGCCGGCCCGCCCGCCGGCGGCGGTGCCTCCTCGCGCTCGTGCCGCCTTGCAGCCGTCCCCTCGACATCGAAGGCACCGCGCAACTCGCCGTCCGGGTCGATCTCGCGCTCCACCCGCTTGCCGATCTGCGGGTTGCGCAGCTCCCGCCCGGCGGCGTCGAGCTGCTTCTTGACGTCGTCGAGCTCGGCCTCGCGGGCCATCTCCTCGAGCGAGCGCTGGAACTCGCGCGACAGCGCCCGCGCCTTGCCGACCCAGCGGCCGAGATCGCGGGCGAGCTTCGGCAGCTCCTTCGGTCCGAGAATGAGCAGCGCCACGAGCAGCACCACCCCCATCTCCGACCAGCCGAGATCGAACACGCGTCTCTCCTCGCGCCGGGCGTCGCCGCCCGCTCAGCTCTTGACGGTCTCGTCCTTGGTGGCGTCGGCGCGCGCCGGCTCCGCATCCTCGGCGATCGACTTCGCGGCGGTCGAGCCCCCTTCGTCGTCGTCCTTCATGCCCTTGCGAAAGTTCTTCACGCCGGCGGCCACGTCGCCCATGACCTTCGGCAGCTTGCCCGCGCCGAACACGATCAGGACGATCAGCAGGATCAGGACGACCTGCCAGATGCCGATGCTCATGGTCCACTCCCCGTGATCTCGGATCCGGCCACGTAGCCCATCCGGGTGCGGACATTCGCAGAAAGCACCCGGCGCCGCAACCAGCGGCGCCGGCTACGTCGCCTCGAAGACGAAGATGTGGGCGTCGTCGACCGCAAGGGCAACGTTCTCGCCCGGGCGGAGCGTCACCCCCGGCGGGATCCGCGAGGCGATCGTCCAGCCGCCGTCGAGCGCGAGCTCGGCGATGCGCTCGGGGCCGAGGTCGCGCAGCGACTGCACCCGGGCGCGCACCTCGCCGCCCGGCACGAGGCGCGTCGCCTCCGGGCGGACGACCACGTCGACGGCAGTTCCGTCGGCGAGATCGCCACGGCGGACGTCGCCGAGCGGGGTCGATACGACGCCGCCGACAGCCCAGCCCTTGAAGCGGCTGGCGTGGCCGAAGAAGCTGCAGACGAAGAGGTCGTTGGGCCGGGCGTAGACCTCGGCGGGCGTGCCGGACTGAACGATCTCGCCGGCCCGCATGACGTGCATGCGGTCGGCCACCCGCACCGCCTCGTCGGCATCGTGGGTGACCAGCACCGTCGGCGTGGCGGTTTGCCGCAAGAGCGCCAGGACGAGGCCGCGGATGTCCTCCTTGAGATGGGTGTCGAGGTTGGAGAAGGCCTCGTCGAGCAGCATCAGGCAGGGGTCGGGCGCCATCGCCCGGGCGAGTGCGACGCGCTGCTGCTCGCCGCCTGAGAGCTGGTGCGGGTAGCGGTCGCCGTGCCCCGGCAGGTTGACCCGCTCGAGCCAGGCGCTGATCCGCGCCTCGCGCTCGCGCCTGGCCAGCCGGCCGAGGCCGAAGCCGACGTTGCGCCGCGCCGTCAGGTGGGGAAAGAGGGCGTAGTCCTGAAACATCAGGCCGACGTTGCGCCGCTCCGGCGGGATGTGGTGGCGCCCGTCGGCGACCAGCCGGCCGCAGATCTCGATGGTGCCGGTCTGCAGGTGCTCGAGCCCGGCGATCAGCCTGAGGGTGGTCGACTTGCCGCAGCCCGACGGACCGACCAAGGCGTGCACCTCGCCGGCGCCGACGTCGAAGCCGACGCCGCGCACCACCGCGTGCCGCCCGTCGATGCTGTGGGCGACGTCGCGCAGCCGCAGCGCTCCGTGCGCCGCCGCCTGCCGCGCCGCCTCGCTCGACGCCCTCATCTCCGCCAGCATCGTCGCCATACCCGTCCCCCTTCGCTTCGAGAGCTATGGAGAAGTTGGCGAGGCGTCAAGTCGAGCGAAAGGGAGGGGCAAGTCGTCTGGAATTAGAAGAGTTAAAAACTGACGCCCGCCACTCGTCGCCTCTGCAAAGAAGCTGGCCTCGCCAACACCGACAATGGTTCACAGCACCGCTGCGACGCGCCGTCATGGGGCGGCCGGTTTCGCCTCGACCGGCCGGGCGACACGAGGGGGAAGCGACGCGGCCAACCTCCAACAACGCGAGCGAGCACGAGCTCCTTCATTCGGTCGTCTTCTGCAAGGTCAGCGGCGGCTTCCGCTCGCCTGCCGTCAGGCCGTGCCGAGCTCGACCCACACCGGTGCGTGATCGGACGCGTCCTTCTCGCCGCGGGGCGTGGGGTCGATGGCGGCGGCGGTGAGGCGGTCGGCGAGGCTGGGGGCGAGGAGGACGTGGTCGATGCGCACGCCGTCGTTGGTCTTAAAGGCGCGGCCTTTGTGCTCCCAGAAGGAGTAGGCGCGGGTCGTGGGCTCGAGCGCGCGGTAGGCGTCGGTGAAGCCCTTGTTGACGAGCGTGCGCCAAGAGCGCCGCTCGTCCATTTGAAAGCAGATGCCGCCCTCCCAGCCCGCGGGATCGCAGACGTCGAGAGGCTCGGGGGCAACGTTGTAGTCGCCGCCGACGAGGAGCGGCTCCGCGGCCTCGACGGCGGCGTCGAGGCGGTGGGCCATGCGCTGGAAGAAGGCGAGCTTGTAGGCGAACTTGTCGGAACCGACGGCGGTGCCGTTGGGGACATAGACCGAGACGACGCGCACGCCCTCGACCGTGCCCTCGATCCAGCGCGCCTGGGCATCGTCGCCGTCGCCCGCGAGGCCCTTGGCGACGTCCGAGATGGGCGACTTGGCGAGGATGGCGACACCGTTGCGCTGCGCCTCGCCGCAGACGGCGAGGTGCCAGGCGGCGTCCTCGAAAGGCTGGCGGGGAAATTCGGCGTCGGCGACCTTGGTCTCCTGCAGGAGCAGAACGTTGATCTCGTGCTTGCGCGCCCACGCGAGCACCGCGTCCTGGCGCCGCCGGATCGAGTTGACGTTCCAGGTCGCGACGCGCACCCGCTCAGATCGCGAAGGAGTTGCCGCAGCCGCAGGAGGACGCCGCGTTGGGATTGTGGACGCGGAAGTAGGATCCGGTCAGATCCTCGACGAAGTCGACTTCGGCGCCGATGAGATACATCAGCGACATGCCGTCGATGACGACGCGAACGCCCTCCCTCTCGACCACGACGTCGTCGGGCTGGTGGTCGGTGTCGAGGTCGAAGCCGTATTGGAAGCCCGAGCAGCCGCCGCCGGAGACGGTGATACGAAGCTGCAAGTCGGGCGCGCTCTCGCCCGCGAGGATGTCGCGAACCCGCGCGACCGCCCGCTCGGAGACCTGAAACGGCGCTGGTGCCGTGCCGCTTCCCATGAGCACACCTCTTGTCTCTATGATAGGTGGAATGTAGGCACCCGGCGAGGCGTGTCAAACGGCGCCGATCGCGACCAAGGGACCGGACCCAGCATGGCGCTCGCCGCCTACGCCTGCCACCCCGCGGCGACCCGCGGCCGGATCTTCGCGGAGCCCGCGCATCCGCTGCGGGGTCCGTACCAGCGCGACCGCGACCGGATCATCCACTCGACGGGGTTCCGCCGGCTCGAATACAAGACCCAGGTCTTCGTCAACCACGTCGGCGACCACTACCGCACCCGGCTGACCCACTCGCTCGAGGTGGCGCAGATCGCCCGTACGGTCGCCCGCAACCTCGCGGTCGACGAGGATCTCGCCGAGGCCATCGCGCTCGCCCACGACCTCGGCCACAGCCCCTTCGGTCATGCCGGCGAGGAGGCGCTGGACCGCTGCCTCGAGGGCCATGGCGGCTTCGACCACAACGTCCAGACGCTCAGGGTCATCACCCGGCTCGAGCAGCGCTACGCCGATTTCGACGGGCTGAACCTCGCCTTCGAGACGGTCGAGGGGCTGATCAAGCACAACGGTCCCGTCGCCGCGCCCGTGCCGCCCTTCGTCGCCGAGGTGGCGGCGGCGCAGGGCATCGCACTCGAAGGCTTCGCGCCGATCGAAGCGCAGCTCGCAGCGCTCGCCGACGACGTCGCCTACGTCAACCACGACCTCGACGACGGCCTCCGGGCGGGGATGCTCGCGGTCGACGACCTCGGGGCGCTGCCGGTGGTGGGCGAGGCCTCGGCGGAGGCCCGCGCGCGCGGGCCCGCGCTCCAGCCATCGCGGCGCGGGCACGAGATCGTCAGGCGGGTCATGGACAGCATGGTCACCGATCTCGTCGCCACGAGCCGGGCCAACCTCGACGCGGCGGCGCCGCAGGATGTCGACGACGTGCGCCGGGCGGGCCGCCCGCTGGTCGCCTTCTCGGCGGAGATGGAGGCGGCGGTGGCGGCGATCAAAGCGTTCTTGCGGCAGCACCTCTACCGTCACTACAAGGTCCAGCGCACGACGGTGAAGGCGAAGCGGGTCGTCGCGGAGCTCTTCGCCCTGCTCACGGCCGAGCCCGGGTGCCTGCCGCCGCAATGGCAGGCGCGCTGCGACGCCTCGCACGGGGCCCGCACCACCGCTGCCGTGCGCGACTACATCGCCGGCATGACCGACCGCTTCGCGCTCGACGAGCACGCCCGCCTGACCCGCCTGGACGACGTCCGCCCATGAACCTCTTCGCTCTCTTCGCGCAGCACGTGGCGACGGCGCTCGCCGGGATGCAGGCCCAGGGGCTGCTCCCCGCCGATCTCGCGCTCGAGCGCTTCAGCGTGGAGCCGCCGCGCGATCCGAGCCACGGCCAGCTCGCGACCAATGCGGCTCTCGTCCTCGCCAAGCCCGCGCGCACCAGCCCGATGGCCCTCGCCGAGCCCTTGGCCCAGGCGCTGCGCGCGGTCGGGGGGGTGCGCGAGGTCACGGTCGCCAAGCCCGGCTTCGTCAACATCCGCATCGACGACAGGCTCCTGCACGATGTCCTGCGCGCCGCGCTCAGGGGCGGCGCGCGCTTCGGGCTGGTCGATGTCGGGCACGAGGTGCCGGTCAACGTCGAATACTGCTCGGCCAACCCGACAGGCCCGCTGCACGTCGGCCACGGCCGCGGCACCGTCTACGGCGACGCCTTGGCCTCGCTCCTGGCCGCCGTCGGCTACGCGGTGACGCGCGAGTACTACGTCAACGACGGCGGGGCGCAGATCGAGATCCTCGCCCGCTCGGTGCACCACCGCTACCGCCAGGTTCTCGGCGAGGAGGCGGGTCCGGTGCCGGAGGGCTGCTATCCGGGCGACTACCTCGTGCCGGTGGCCCAGGACCTCGCCCGGCGCGACGGCGACCGCTGGCTCGCCGCCGCCGAAGCCGATTGGCTCGGCCCCATCGGCGACTTCGCCAAGGCGGCGATGCTCGAGGTCATCAAGGACGACCTCGCCTCGCTGAAGGTGCGCCACGACGTCTTCACCAGCGAGGCCCAGCTCGTCGCGGCCGGCACGGTCGAGCGCTGCATCGCCGAGCTCGAGGCCCGCGACCTCGTCTACACCGGCATGCTCGAGCCGCCCAAGGGCAAGCCGATCGAGGACTGGGAGCCGCGCCCGCAGCTCCTCTTCCGCGCGACCCGCTTCGGCGACGACACCGACCGCCCGCTCCAGCGCTCGACGGGCGACTGGACCTACTTCGCCAACGACATCGCCAACCACTTCGACAAGTACCGGCGCGGCTTCGCCGAGATGATCGACGTCTGGGGCGCCGATCACGGCGGCTATGTCAAGCGGATGCAGGCGGGCGTCGCCGGCATGACCGATGGCGAAGGCCGGCTCGAGGTCAAGCTCTGCCAGCTCGTCCAGCTCATGGACGGCGGCCAGCCCTTGAGGATGTCGAAGCGGGCCGGGCGCATCGTGACGCTCGGGGACGTCGTCGACGAGGTGGGCGCCGACGTCTTCCGCTTCATCATGCTGACCCGGAAGAACGACGCCACGCTCGATTTCGACCTGCAGAAGGTCGTCGAGCAGTCGAAGGACAACCCGGTCTTCTACGTCCAGTACGCGCATGCTCGCATCTGCTCGGTGTTCGCCAAGGCGGGCGAGGCCGGGCTGGACACGGGCGAGCTCGCCGCCGCCGACCTCGCGCTGCTCGGGGACGACGGCGAACGGGCGGTGCTCGAAATCCTCGCCCAATACCCGCGCGTGCTGGCGCTCGCCGCCGAGCACCGCGAGCCGCACCGGATCGCCTTCTACCTGGAGGAGCTGGCCGGTGCGGTGCATCGGCTGTGGACCCGCGGCAAGGAGGAGGCGGGCCTGCGCTTTCTCATCGCGGAGGCGCCGGAGCTGAGCCGGGCACGGCTCGCACTCCTGCATGGGGCGCGGCTGGTTCTGGCGGGCGGGATGCGCTTGTTGGGCGTCGAACCCGTCGACGCCATGCATTAGGGTGGGATGGTAAGGGCAAGTCGAGGAGCGGGCGCTTGAGCGGTGCGATGTGGCGGTGGCTGTGGACAGGCTCGGTGGTGGGCATCTTCATCCTTGTGGTGGGCCTCGCGCTCGAGGGCGCGCCGCCGGGGGACGGCGAGCTGCCCGTCATCGCCGCCGCGGACAGCCCCTTGAAGGAGCGTCTGGCACTGCCGGCGGTCGAAGAGGTGGTGCCGCGCTCGACCGTCTTGAACCTCCTCGCCGCACCCGACGACCCGGCGGCGCTCGTCGACGAGGCATCGCCGACGCTGGATCGCGCGCTGGCAGCGAAGGCCGAGCGCGAGCGCGAGATCGCCGACATCGAGGCGAGCCTCAATGCCATCGCGCCGGGCGAGCCGGTCGCGGAGCCGGCGCGCCGTCCGAACGTCGATGGCGGCGAGCCGGCGACGGCGGCATTGGGCGGGACCGGACGCTACCGCATCCAGATCGCCGCCGTCCGCCCCGGCCAGGAGCAGGCCACCTTCGACGAGCTGCAGGTGCGCTACGGCTCGATCCTCGGTGATCTCCAGCCGCGCTTCCAGGCCTTCTCCGGCGAAAGCGGCGTGCTGGTGCGGATCCAAGCGGGGCCGCTCGGCGCCGAGGCCGACGCCGAGGCGCGCTGCCGCCGCCTGCGCGAGGCGGGCGGCGAGTGCTTCGTCGTCGCGGCCCCCGGTTGAGCGCTCCCAAGGCGGTCGTCGTCGGCCTGGCGGGGCCCTCGCTCGACCCCGACGAGGCGCGCCTGCTCCGCCGGCACCGGCCGCTCGGCGTCATCCTCTTTCGCCGCAACGTCGAGAGCCGCGCGCAGCTGCGTCGCCTCACGGCGGACGTGCGCGCGGCGCTGGGCGACGAGGCGGCGCCGGTCCTGGTCGATCAGGAGGGCGGCCGGGTCGCCAGGCTCGGCCCGCCCGAATGGCGTCGCTACCCCCCGGCCCGCCGCCTGGGCGCGCTCGCCGAGCGCGACCGCGCGCGCGGCAGCACCGCCGCCCGAACGCTCGCCCGCCGCATCGCCCTCGACCTCACCGAGGTCGGCATCGACTGGAACTGCGCGCCGCTGGTCGACGTCGTCCGCCCCGAGACCCACGACGCCATCGGCGACCGCGCCTTCGCCGCCGATCCCGCGCTGGTGGCGGCGCTCGGCGCGGCGATGATCGCGGGCTTTCTCGAGGGCGGTGTGGTGCCCGTCGTCAAGCACGCCCCGGGGCACGGCCGGGCCCGGGTCGACCCGCACCTGGCCCTGCCGCGGGTCGAGGCCAGCGCCCCGGAGCTCGAGGCGCTCGACGCCGTGCCGTTTCGCGCCCTCGCCGCCGCCCCCGCCGTCATGATCGCGCACGTCGTCTACACGGCGCTCGATCCCGAAGCCCCTGCGAGCTGCTCGAAGCGCGTCGTCGAGCACGTCCGACATGCGCTCGGCATGAGCGGGCTCGTCCTCTCCGACGACGTCGACATGGGGGCGCTGGCAGGCACGACGGCGGCACGGATCGCGGCCGTCCTCGCCGCCGGCTGCGACGTGGCGCTGCAGTGCAACGGTCGGTGCTTCGACCTCGAGGCCGCGCTCGACGCGGCGCCGCCACTCACGCCGGCCGCGCGGAAACGACTGGACGCGGCGCGGGCGCAGCGGCTACCCCAGCCGCCGGCGTTCGACGCCGCCGCGCTCGACGACGCGCTCGCGGCGGCCTTCGCCTGACGCCGGCCGCGGGCCGGAGGGGAGTTGAGCTTGGACGTCCTGGCCATCGGCCACGCCCTCTCGGTCTGGTTCCTGCCGGTGATCCTCGCGATCACCCTGCACGAGGCGGCGCACGCCCTCGCCGCGGATCGGCTCGGCGACGACACCGCGCGGCGCCTGGGGCGGGTCTCGCTCAACCCCGTGCGGCACATCGACCCCTTCGGCACCCTGCTGCTGCCGGGCCTTCTGCTCGTGCTCTCGCCCGTCGTCTTCGGCTGGGCCAAGCCCGTGCCGGTCGACATGCGGCGGCTACGGCGGCCGAAGCGCGACATGGCACTCGTCGCCGCAGCCGGCCCGGCCTGCAACCTGCTTCTGGCGATCCTCTGCGCCTGGTTGCTGCTCGTGCCGGTCACCCTGCTCGACGGCGAGCTCGAGGCGTGGCTCGTCCAGAACCTCGTCAACGCCATCCTCATCAATCTCGTCCTCGGGATCTTCAACCTGTTCCCGCTGCCGCCGCTCGACGGCGGGCGGATCGCTGTCGGCCTCCTGCCCGCGCCCCTGGCGGTGCGCTACGCCCGGCTGGAGCTCCTGGGCCTGCCGATCCTGCTCGTCCTGGTCTTCGTCGTGCCGGCGGTGAGCCGCGAGCTCGGCGGCGACTTCAGCCCGATCGCCAGCTTCGTCTTCGGCATCCTGGAGCCCGCCGTCGGCCTGGTCGCGGCGTTGAGCCCCTGGAGCACGGCGCAACTCGCGGGAGCGATGTTTTGAGCGGGTCCGTGCCTGCCGCTGGTGCCGGGGAGGCCGATCCCGACGCGCTCATCGTCGCCGTCGACGGCTTCTCGGGCCCGCTCGACGTCCTGCTCGTCCTCGCCCGCAAGCAGCAGGTCGACCTGACCAAGATCTCGATCCTGCGGCTGGTCGAGCAGTATCTAACCTTCCTGCAGGCGGCCCTGGCCCGCCGGCTCGACCTCGCCGCCGACTATCTCGTGACGGCCTCGTGGCTCGCCTATCTCAAGTCGCGGCTGCTCCTGCCGGCACCGAGCGAGCCGGAGGCGGAGGAGGCGCAGGCGCTGGCCGAGGCGCTGACCCAGCGGCTGCAGCGCCTGGAGGCGATCCGCGGTGCGGTGGTCCAGCTTCGAGAGCGGCCGCGGCTCGGCGTCGAGCGACTGGCGCGCGGCGCGCCCGAGGGTCTCGAGGTCACCCGCCTCGACGGCTTCACGACGACCCTGCCCGAGCTGCTCCGCGCCTACGCCCTGGTCGTGCGCCGCCGCCGGACGCAGCGGCTGACCTTCGCCCGGCCCGAGGTCGTGCCCATCGACGTCGCCCGCGAGGGGCTGCGGGCGAAGCTGAAGGAGAGCCCCGCCTGGCACCGCCTCGAGGAGATGCTGCCCGCTCATCTGCTCCGGCCCGGGCTCGCGCGCTCGGCGGTGGCCTCGGGCTTCGCCGCCGCCCTGGAGCTCGCCCGCACCGACGAGGTCGAGCTGCGCCAGGACGGCCCCCGCGAACCGCTCCTCCTGCGCGGCCGATGAGCGAGACCCCGCCCGCGCCGGCACCCGACGAGAGCACGCTCCGGCGGATCGTCGAGGCGCTCCTCTTCGCCGCCCCCGAGCCCCTGAGCGAGGGCGACATCCAGGCGTTCCTGCCGGTGCCCGTGGCGGTCGGCCCGCTCCTGCGAGCCCTCGCCACCGACTACGCCGGCCGCGGCGTGCAGCTCGAGTGCCACGACGAACGCTGGGCGATGCGGACCGCGCCGGACATGGCGCCCTTCCTCGCGCGCCTCCACGTCCGGCCCAAGCCGCTCTCCCAGGCGGCGCTCGAGACGCTCGCCATCATCGCCTACCGCCAGCCGGTGAGCCGCGCCGAGATCGAGCAGATCCGCGGCGTCAGCGTCAGTCGCGGCACCCTCGACCTCCTGGTCGAGGCGGGCTGGGTCCGGCCGCGGGGGCGCAAGCCCGTGCCCGGCCGGCCGGTGACCTGGGTGACCACTCCGGCCTTCCTCGACCATTTCGACCTCGCCAGCCTCGACGACCTGCCGCGAGTCGAGGAGCTGGCCGGCGCCGGCTTGTTCGACGCCGCCGAGGCGGCCGCGCCCGAGCCGGCAGGCGACAGGCCGCCCCCGGAGGAGACCACCGCGGGCGACGAGCCGCTCGCCTGAGCCGGCACCCGGTGGCATGCTGCGGCGCGTCGAGTGAGGCCATCGAGGGGAGCCGTCGTGGCGCCGCCGAGCCTGCCGCGCCGGCACAAGATCGACGTCGACGCCTACCACCGCATGGCCGAGGCGGGCATCCTCGCGCCCGACGCCCGGGTCGAGCTCATCGACGGGGCGATCCTCGACATGGTCCCGATCGGCAGCGAGCACGGCGGCCGCACGGCTCGGCTGCACCAGCGTCTGGTCCTCGCGCTCGCCGGCAAGGCGTTCGTGACCGCGTCGAGCCCGCTCCGGATCGACGACTTCAACGAGCCGGAGCCCGACCTCCTCGTCCTGCGCCCGCGCGCCGACGATTACATCGAAGCACTCCCCACCCCCGCCGACGTCCTGCTCGTCGTCGAGGCGGCCAAGACGTCGCGGCCGTTCGACCGGACGGTCAAGGCCGATCTCTACGCCCGCGCCGGTGTCCCCGAATACTGGATCGTCGACCTCGTCGAGCGCTGCGTCGAGGTCTGCCGCGGGCCGGGGCCGGAGGGCGCCATCGACGTGGCAGCCCTCTTCGCCTGAG
>CAYZSE010000092.1:0-6283 GCA_964481035.1 uncultured Geminicoccaceae bacterium
GGAGCGTCGGCAGGAGGTCCTTGGCAACTTCGAGGATCGCCGCCCACTCGATCGCCTTGACGCCCGTGGTGGCCGCGCGCGCGGCCTCGATCCGGGCGCGGGCCTGGTCCGTGAGTGCTGCGCGCGCGGCGGCGGCTTCGGCCAGGCGCGCCTGCAGGCTCTCGAGGCTTTCGGGGCTTTCGCCCGTGGCGAGCGCGACGGCGAGCCCGGCGCAGAGGCCGTCGATGGCGGCCTTGCCCTCGGCGTAGGTGAGCTCGGCGACGGCGATGTCGGCCGCGGTGCCGAAGCGCTGGACGATGCCGGCCGCGGTCTCCGCCCGGCCCTTCTCGGCGGTCAAGCGCGCCACCGCCTCCTGCCAGCCGATCTGCTCCTCAGCCATCGTCGTCGCTCCCGCATGTCCCATCGTCCAGGTTAGCACGCACCGGCGCTTCGAGCCACCGGCGGGTGAGGGCGGCCGGCGGCGGTGCATGGCGGCCTCGCGCAGACGGCGAGCGCGCGGGGCTTTCCGCTCGGCTATGAGGTTCGGGCATGCATCTTGAAGGATCCTTCATGGCCGCAACGGCGCCGCGCCGCGGCGGCGTGCCCGCGGCGCCCGCGACGCCCGCGATCGGGGCGGTCGGCTGGGCGCTCACCGGCTTCGCCGCCTTCGCCACCGTCGACGCGCTGGTCAAGCTGTTGGCCGGCGGCCTGCCGGTCATGCAGATCGCGTTCTTTCTGGCCCTCTTCTCGACCGGGCCGGTGGCGTTCGTGCTGTGGCGCGAGGGCGGGCTCGGCGGGCTCAGGACGGCCGTGCCGCACCTCGTGGCGCTGCGCGCGGCGCTGGTCTCGGGCGCCTCGCTCTGCGCCTGGAGCGCCTTCGCCCGGCTGCCGCTCGCCGACGCCTACGCCTTGATCTTCACCGTGCCCTTGTGGGTCACCGTCCTCTCGGTGCCGGTCCTGGGCGAGCGGGTCCGCTGGCGGCGCGCCGCGGCGGTCGCGGTCGGCTTCGTCGGCGTGCTGGTCATGCTGCGGCCGGGGTCGGCGCCGCTCGAGGCGGGCCACGGCTTCGCCGCCGCGGCGGCCTTGTGCGCGGCCTCGGCGATGCTGACGACGCGCGTCATCGGCCGGCGGGCCGGCGGCGGGCTCCAGCTCGGGGTGCTGGCGCTGTTGATGATCGCCATCACCGCGCCCGCGGTGGCGGCGGCACCGCCGGCCCTCGACGCGGCGACGCTGGCGCTTCTGGCGCTGGCGGGCCTGATGACCGGGCTCGCCCAGTTCGGGCTGTGGACGGCCCTGCAGCAGGGCTCGGCCAGCATCGTGAGCCCGTTTCAGTACAGCCAGCTCCTCTGGGCCACCTTCTACGGGCTCGTCCTCTTCGGCGCCGTGCCCGATCCCATGACGCTGGCGGGGGCGGCGCTGGTCATCGGCAGCGGGCTCTACGTCATGCACCGCGAGCGGGCGCTGCGCCGCGCGGAAAGCGCTTGAGGCGCGGGGCCGCCCGGCGCCACAAGGGTGCGGCGTGACGAGACGGGCGAGAAGGAGGCGGGCATGCGGTGCTGGGGCTGGGTCTGTGCGGCGGTGATGGCGCTCGGTGCGCCGGCGGCGGCCGACGAGGTGCTGGAGCAGATCGAGACGGCCGTCGGGTACTACGAGGCCGGCGATCTCGACGGCGCCGTCTCCGAACTGCAGTTCGCGATCGAGGCGATCCGCGCCCAGACCGGCGACCTCTACGCCGGCACCTTCCCCGAGCCGCCGGCCGGCTGGACGGCGGGCGAGGTCGAGCCGACCGCGGGGCTGCCGGGCCTGGCGGGCCAGATGTTCACGCGGACCTATGCCGGGCCCGACGGCGCCGCGATCGAGGCGCAGCTCATGGTCGACAACCCGATGATGCAGGGCTTCGCGATGATGCTCCAGAACCCGGCGATCATGGCCGCCCAGCCGAACGCCGAACGGGTCCGCCTGCACCGCGAGAACGCGATGCTGACCTGGCCCGGCGACGGCACCGGCGAGCTGACGATGCTGGTCGGCGGGCGCGCGCTCTTGCGCGCCGAGGGCCGCTCGCTGGCCGAGCAGGCGGCGCTGGTCGACCTGATGGAAGGCTGGGACGTGGCGGGGCTGCGGGCGGCCATGGGCGGTTGAGGCCGGCGGCGATGGTGGCTCGGTCCCGGACGGGCGGCGGGGCGCTTCTGCGGGCGGCTTGCGTCGGCCTCGCCGTGCTGGCGCTCGCGGCGTGCGCGGGTCCGCCGCGGCTCAGGGCGCAGGTCGAGGCGTTCTCGACGCTCACCGCCTCGCCCGCGCCGGCGACGGTGGCGATCGAGGCCCTGCCGCCCGTGGACGCCGGCTCGCTCGAGTTCCAGGTCTTCGCGGAGCGCGTCGCCGGCTTTCTCGAGCGGCGCGGCTTCACCGTGGTCGAGCCCGCGGCCGGGCCGGCCTGGCGGCTGGGCTTCGCCTTCCGCGGCGACGACGGGCAGACGGTCGTCGACGGCTACACCACACCCTACGACCGCTGGCCGGGCTCGAACCTCCGGACCGGCGGCATCCACCCCCCGCGGTACGGCTGGCCCTACGAGACCCGGCTGGTCACCCGGATCGTCTACACCCGCGTCGTCCTCATGACGCTGAGCGACCCGGCCACGGGCGAGGAGGCGTGGCGGGTGCGGGTGCGCAACGTCTCCGGGTGCCCGAGCTTCGCCGCGGTCATCGACCCGCTCCTCGCCGCCGCCTTCGAGGACTTCCCCGAGCGCGGCACGCGGACGCTCGACGTGGTCCTCGAAGGCGGCTGCTGACGGGATGCTGCGGGCTGCGTCCGCCGCCGGCTGCGATGCCGGGCGGCGCGCGGGCAGCCCGCCGAGAGCGCGCCCCTCAAACGCCGATGCGATCGAGCGTCCGCGCGATGGTCAGATCGAGGTGCTCGAGGACGCCGCGGGCGCGTGCCAGCGTCGGCGGTGGGCCGGCGCCGAGCGCCGCGATGGGCCGGCGGGCGAAGCCCTCGAGCCGCTCGAAGCGGGCGAGCATCGTCGCCATGAGCGAGCCCGCAACGAGCCGGACGCGGCGCGGCGCGAGGGCCGTGAGCGGGCGCTCGAGGACCAGGGCCTCGCTCAGCATGGTGAGGCTGTCCTGGGTGACGAAGATCGCCTCGGCGGCACCGAGATAGGCGCGGATCACCGGCTCGGGTCGCTCGCCGAACAGCGCCGCCTCGGCGACGGCGCCGGGATCGAGGTGCGTGCGCAACGTCCGCTCCGCCACCGGGCCGGAGCGGCGCGAGGTGGCGATCAGCCAGCGGATGCCGTGCGCGCGCGCGAGCGCGTCGGCGCCCGCCGCCAGCTCGCGCCAGTCGGTGGCGTCGAACCGGTGCGAGCGGCTGTCGCCGCCGGCGAGCAGCGCCCAGACCGGTGCGGGTGGGCCCTCGGGCCAGCGCTCCCGCGCCGCGACGGCGCAGCCCTCGGCCGAGATCGTCGTCGGCAGCACCACGACCTCGGCGACGTTGGGAGCATCCGGGACGGGCACCGGCGAGAGGACCGCCCGGAACCACGCCGGCGGGTAGGGTCGCGGATCGCCGATGAAGAGGTTGGCGGCACCCGTCTCGCGGGCCAGCAGCGCGTTGGCGAAGACGCTTCGGCCGCCGCTCGAGACGATCAGGCCGGGGGCCGAGCCTTCGGGGCGAGAAAGCCCGGACACCCGTCGCGTCAGCCAGCGGGCGAGCGCGGGCGGGCCGTGGTCGAAGGCGCGCCGCGCCGGCGGACGCAGCATGCCTGGGAGCCGCGTCGAGGCCGCGATGGGAAGGAGCTCGATCGCCCGTCCCAAGCGCTCGAGCGCCGCGACGAGCCCCAGCGATTGGGCGCGGTGGCCGGGGTGGCCCTCGTCGATCAGCCAGACCACGAGCGCGCGCGTCATGCGTCAGCCGCCGGTGGCGACGCCGTGGCGGGCGCAGATCTCGGCGACGAAGGAGCCCGGCGGCGGCGGACCCGCCTTCAGCCGCTTCACCGCCTCGTTCCAGAGGTGGATGGTGACCGTGCGCTCGGTCGTCCGCGCCATGATGTCGACGGCCGGATCGAAGGCGTCCTTCGCCCGCTTGGGGCCGTAGGGATAGAAGACGTCGCTCGGCAGCGCGGCCCCGAGCAGGCCGCGCTCGCGGGCGACATGGGTGATGGCGCGCGGCCCGGCGATGCCCCAGCGGTGCTCGGCGAGGCTCAGCGGCCGCAGGCCGAGCCGCGGCCGCAACCGGTAGAAGGCGCGCTTGCGCCAGGGCATCCAGTAGGGAACGATATGCTCCTGGCCGAGATAGGCGAAGAGGCCGTCGAGCAGCGGGCTGTCGGGGGCGGCGTAGAAGATCGCGCCGTTGACGAGCCCCTCCTTCTGCCAGCCGATGAGGAGATCGCGCCCGGCCAGCTGCACCGGGCGCAGGAAGTAGACGTCGGCGTCGATCCAGAGGCCGCGACCGTGGCGCATCAGGTGGTAGCGAAACAGGTTCGAGCCCAACGACCAGCTGTCGTGCGCCTTGTTCTTGAGGAGCTGGTCCTCGGCCAGGATCTCGCGGCCGTCGCGGACCTCGACGCCGGCCGGCACGCCAGCGACGCCGAAATAGTGATAGAGGGTGACGGGGTGCCCCTGGGCCAGCGCCGAGATCAGGCAGACCTGTTCGAGATAGCCGAGCCGACCTTCGACCCAGAGCGTGTTGAGCCGGGGCAGATCGGTCATCCGGGCCCCACGGCATCGCCCGCGCCGACGAGCAGCGCGTTCATCCGCGTGGTCCTCACCACCCGGTAGCCCTGGCCGAGGCAGCAGGCGACGCCGGGGAGCGCGAGGTCGCCGCGGTAGGCCTCGATGACGATGGCGGCGGGCCACAACGCCGGTGGAGCGTCGCGAAAGAAAGCCTCGAGCACCGGCGCCTCGTAGCCTTCGATGTCGATCTTCAGGACGTCGATGCCGTCGAGCCCGGCCGCCGTCAGCGCGTCGCCGAGTGGATGCGCCTCGACCTCGATGCCGGCGTCCCCGACACGGCCCGCGCCACGGTTGCGGTCGGGCTCGCTGATCCGCAACGTGCCCGCCGCGGCGGCCGCGGCCCATGGCAGGATCACGACCTCGGCCGCGGCGCCGGAAGCCGTGATGTTGAATTGCAGGCGCTCCAGCATCGCCGGCTGCGGCTCGATGGCCGCGGCGCGAAAGGGGCGCGCCGCGGCGCGCGCGGAACTGCGGGCGGCGAGCGTATAGAGCCCGGCATTGGCACCGACGTCGACGAACCGGAAGAGGCCGCCCCCGGCGACCACCCGCTCGCGGATGAAGGCGCGCTCGAGGGCGTCCCAATGGCGCTCGCCCCGGTAGACCCGCTTTTCGCAGAGATTGTCGTAAGGGTGCAGCCGCGCCCGTTCGCTGCCGAACACTGGTACGTCGAAGGGCCCGCGGCGGTGGTAGCCGGTCAAGGTCAGGGCCGCCGAGCGGAACAGTCGGCCGAGCCTGCCGTCGCCGGCGTTCGCGGCGGCCGCGCGGGCGCGACGGGCCAAAGGGCCCGGGGCGTAGGCACCGAAGGGCGGCGCTTGCGCCGTCATCGCCAGTGCTCGGCGAGCCACGCGGGCGAGCGGAGCTGCTTGAAGGGGCGCTTCAGCGGGTTCGGCTCGGGCCAGCGGCCGGCGAGGACGTCGCCCGGGTTGGGCCGGCCGTGGAAGACGACGATGCGGGCGTCGTCGGGCAGCGGCGCCGGCCGCTGCAGCCGCAGCGGCCAAGGCGGCAGGAGGTGCCGCTTGAAGCTGACGCACCATGCGGCCGGCCAGAACGCCATGTCGTGCACGCTGTCGGAGAGGAAGGTCTGCGAGTTGCGGTAGGTCTCGATCCATCGCTCGTGCGGCTCGGAGTGAAAGCGCTCCAGCACGTAGGCGTCGGCGCCGACCTCGAACCGGTACACCGACGAGTTGCCGATACTGCGGCGCGGCTGCGTCCAGTTGTGGATGATGCAGAACCGGCCCGGCTCGTAGTCGAAGAAGGGGTCGAGCGCGCCGGTGACCACGAGATCGAGATCGAGAAACAGGGTAGCACCCGCAAGATCGGCGAGCTCGCGGTTGAACAGCGCGATCTTGCGCCACGGCAGCATGGCGCGCTCCGGGGCGATGTCGATGGGCGGCAGCGGTGCCGTCTCCACCGCCGCATCGATACCGGCCGGATCATCGGTGAAGCACATGAAGCGGTGCGGACGGCCGAGATGCCGCGTCACCATGGCATGTAGGCGGTTGACGTAGTCGGGCCCGTAGGCGGTGCCCCACTTCATGCAGACGACGTTGACGGCCGTGCTCATCTCGCTCCCGGCGCCGGC
>CAYZSE010000092.1:6383-9176 GCA_964481035.1 uncultured Geminicoccaceae bacterium
CCGGCGCCGGCACCCGCGGCGCGGCCTTGGCGTGCTGCGTGTAGCCGCCGGCCGCGCCGGGTGTCCAGCGCAAGGGCGCGCTCAGCGGGTGGGCGAGGTCTCCCCCTGCGCGGGCGGCAGCGCCTCTTGGACCGTCGTGTCGCCGCCGCCCCAGGGAATGAGCTGCCACAGTGCCCCGACGCTGACGATGGCGCTGAACACGACGAGCGCGGCGGCGGACCCGATCAGGAGCGCGCGCGCGGAGTATGCCTTTTGCTGCACGAAGCCTCTCGACGACGATGGGCAGGCGCCCGATGCGCCGCCCGACCCCCATATTGTAGGTCGGCTGGACGAAACGGCGCTGCGGCGAGGCGTCCCGGGCGTCAATCGACGACGAAGAGCTCGCGCGGATAGGTGCACAGGCACGTCGCCGGCCCGTCCTCGGCGATGACGATGCTCTCGGTGATCTCCAGGCCCCAGTCGTCCATCCACAGGCCCGGCATGAAGTGGAACGTCATGTTGGGCTCGAGGATCGTTCGGTCTTCGGCGCGAAAGCTGATGGTCCGCTCGCCCCAGTCGGGCGGGTAGCTGAGGCCGATGGGATAGCCGCAGCGGGCGTTCCTGAAGATGCCGGCCTTGGCGAGCTCGCCGTGCAGCGCGCCCGCGACGTCCGAGGCGCGGTTGCCCGGTCGCGCCGCCTCGAGCCCGGCCTCGAGCCCCGCCAGCAGAGCACGCTCGGCGTCGCGCATGAAGGCCGGCGGCGTGCCGAGATAGACCGTGCGGCAGAGCGGCGCGTGATAGCGACGGTGGCAGCCGGCGATCTCGAAGAAGGTGCCCGCACCCACCTCGAAGGGCTTGTCGTCCCAGGTCAGGTGCGGCGCCGAGGCGTCGATGCCGGTCGGCAGGAGGGGCACGATCGCCGGGTAGTCGCCGCCGTGCTCGCCCGCGCCCTCGATGCCGGCGGCGGTGATCTTGGCGACGAGATCGCATTTCCTGACGCCCGGGCGGATCTCGGCGCGGATGACGTCGTGCATCCGCTCGACGATGCGCGCGGCGCGCCGCATGAAGACCAGCTCCTCGGCCGACTTGACCGTGCGCTGCCAGTTGACGAGCGCCGTCGCGTCCAGGATCTCGGCATTGGGCAGCGCCGCCTCGAGCGCGCGGCAGGCGGCGGCCGAGAAGTAGTAGTTGTCGAGCTCGACGCCGAGCCGCCCGCGGCCGTGCCCCTCGCCCTCCAGCCAGGTGGCGAGGTGCTGCATCGGGTGGCGCTCGGTCGACTGCACGAAGTCGTCGGGATAGCCGACGATCCGTTCCTCGGCCATGTAGACGGTGCGCTTGGCGCCGTTGGCGTCCTGGCCGCGTCCCCACCAGACGGGATCGCCGTCGAGGAAGACGACCACCCCCTGGTGGACGTAGAACGACCAGCCGTCGTAGCCCGTCAGCCAAGCCATGTTGGAGGGGTCGCTGACGAGCAGCGCGTCGAGGCCGCGGGCGGCCATCTCGCGGCGGACCTTGGCGAGGCGGCGAGTGTACTCGTCGCGGGAGAAGGGCAGGTCGATGTTGTCGGGCACGGCGCCTCCGCGCGGGGCCGCACGCCCCTGGCAGCGCGCATCTAGGCGGCACGTCGGATCGCCGGCAAGCGACTTGTGTATATCTTCTGCGGGAGCGCTCGACGCGTCTCGACGCTTGAAGCGACGAGCGAGGAGAACCTAGGCTTCGATGTCGGAGCGAGGCGGCGCCGGTGCGAGAGAAATGCATTTCCGGGGGGCGAGGGTGGACCGAGACTTGAGCCCGCGCGACGTCTATGCCGCCCGCCGGCGGATCGCCGGCACCGCGGTCGCCACACCGCTCGTGGCGTCGCCGGCGCAGAGTGCCCGGGCCGGCGCCGAGGTGCTCTTGAAGCTGGAGACGACGCAGCCCACCGGCGCCTTCAAGCTGCGCGGCGCCGCCAACGCGATCGCGGCGCTGACCGCGGACGAGCGCGCGCGCGGCGTCGTCTGCTGCTCGACCGGCAATCACGGCCGCGCCGTCGCCTACGCCGCGCGAGCGGCCGGCGTCCGCGCCGTCGTCTGCCTTTCCTCGCTCGTCCCCGGGGGCAAGGTCGAGGCGGTCGCGGCGCTCGGCGCCGAGGTCCGCCGCGTCGGCCGCTCCCAGGACGAGGCCCAACTGGAGGTCGACCGGCTCAGAGCGGAGCAGGGCATGATCGAGATCCCGCCCTTCGACCACCCGCACGTCATCGCCGGTCAGGGCACCATCGCGCTCGAGCTGTTCGAGCAGCGGCCGGACCTCGAGACCATCGTCGTGCCGCTCTCGGGCGGCGGGCTGGTCGGCGGCATCGCGCTCGCCGCCAAGGCGATCCACCCGGGCGTGCGCATCGTTGCCGTCTCGATGGAGCGCGGCGCCGCGATGGCCGCGAGCCTCGCGGCCGGCCGGCCGGTCGCGGTCGAGGAGGTCGCGTCGCTCGCCGACAGCCTCGGCGGCGGGATCGGGCTCGACAACCGCTGGACGTTCGGGCTTTGCCGGGAGCTCGTCGACGAGGTGATCCTGCTTTCCGAGGCCGAGATCTACCGCGGGATGCGGGCGCTGTTTCTCGACGACCGGATTGTCTGCGAGGGCGCCTGCGCCGTCGGCGTCGCCGCCGTGCTCGCCGGCAAGCTGCGGCTCGCCGGCCCCACGGCCATGATCGTCAGCGGCCGCAATGTCGACATGGCGCAGTTCGAGCGCGTCGCCACCGGCCGGCCCGTCCGGCTCGGCGATCTCGTCGTGGAGGGCTGATGGCCGAGGTCCGCATCCTCACCGAAAACGAGCTGCGCG
>CAYZSE010000092.1:9276-14497 GCA_964481035.1 uncultured Geminicoccaceae bacterium
TGGCGTGGGCGTGCTCAGCGACCGCGACCCGCCGGAGCTCGGCCAGGTGCTCGCGGGTTCTGCGCCCGGCCGGAACGACGACCGGCAGGTGATGGTTTGCGACCTGACCGGCACCGGCGCCCAGGACACCGCCATCGCCGCCCTCGCCCTCGCCCGGGCGACGGCCCGAGGTGCCGGACGCAGCTTTTCCACCTGAGGAGACGCGGATGCTCACCAACGACCAGCTGGCCGCCTGGGACCGCGCGTCCTTCGCCCACCCCTCGACCCCCTGGGGCCAGTTCGCCCGTGGCGAGCAGCCGTCGCGGATCATCACCGGCGGCGAGGGCTGTCACATCGTCGACCGCGACGGCAACCGCTATCTCGACGCCTTTGCCGGGCTCTACTGCGTCAACGCCGGCTACGGCCGGACCGAGATCGCGGACGCCATCGCCGCCCAGGCCAAGCAGCTCGCCTACTACCACGCCTATGTCGGCCACGGCAGCGAGGCCTCGATCACCCTCGCGCACATGATCGCCGAGCGCGCACCCGAGGGCCTGAACCACGTCTATTTCGGCCTCTCGGGCTCGGACGCCAACGAGACCAACATCAAGCTCGTCTGGTACTACAACAACGTCTGCGGCCGGCCGGAGAAGAAGACCATCATCTCGCGCTGGCGCGGCTATCACGGCTCGGGGCTGATGACCGGCTCGCTGACCGGCCTCAAGCTCTTCCACGAGGCGTTCGATCTGCCGCTCGCCCGCGTCGTCCACACTGAGGCCCCCTATTATTTGCGGCGCCCCGATCCGGAGATGGACGAGGCCGCCTTCAGCCGGCACTGCGCCGAGCGGCTCGAGGCGCTCATCCTCGACCTCGGGCCCGAGACGGTCGCCGCCTTCATCGGCGAGCCCGTGCTCGGCACCGGCGGCATCGTCCCGCCGCCGGCGGGCTACTGGGCGGCGATCCAGGCGGTGCTCGAGAAGTACGACGTGCTGCTGATCGCCGACGAGGTGGTGACGGGCTTCGGCCGGCTCGGCTCGATGTTCGGCAGCGCGCACTACGGCATCGAGCCCGATCTCGTCACCATCGCCAAGGGGTTGAGCTCGGCCTATGCGCCGATCTCCGGCTCGGTCATCCACGACCGGGTGTGGGAGGGGCTCGCCGCCGGCACCGACGAGCTGGGGCCGATGGGCCACGGCTGGACCTACTCGGCGCATCCGCTCTGCGCCGCCGCCGCCATCGCCAACCTCGAGCTGATCGACGCGCTCGGCCTCGTCGCCAACGCCGGCGCGGTCGGCCGCCATCTCAACGCGCGTCTCGCCGAAGCGCTCGGCGATCACCGCCATGTCGGCGAGGTGCGGGGCGAGGGGCTGCTGGCCGCGGTCGAGCTGGTCGAGGACCGGGCGGGCCCGCGCTTCTTCGATCCCGCCCGCAAGGTCGGCCCTGCCGTCGTCGCGGCCATGCTGCGCCGCGGCGTCATCGCCCGCGCCATGCCCGAAGGCGATATCATCGGCCTGGCCCCACCCTTGTGCCTCACCGCAGCCGAGGCCGACCGGATCGTCGCGGCGACGCGCGATGCGGTGCACGAGATCCTGGGCGCTTGAGCCGAGGAACCCGCTCAATCGGTGAGCTGGCCCACCTCCAAGAGCGGCGCCGCGTCGTAGCTTTCGGGGTCGAGGAGGTCGGCCACCTCCTCGAGCGCGCCCAGGATCATCGCCCGGCGCGTCGCCGGCAGGCTCGCGAAGGCGGCGGTGAAGCGGACGTGCAAGAGCGGCGGGGCGGCGGAGAGCCTGGCGCGGCCCGGATCCGTCAAGCGCGCGTGCACGACGCGACGGTCCTTGTCGCTCCGGTAGCGCTCGACCAGGCCGCGCGCCTCGAGCTTGTCGAGGATGGGGGTCACGGTGGCGGCCGAAAGGCTGACTTGCGCCGACAGGTGCGCCGAGGTGACCTCGCCGAGATCGGCGATCGCCTGGAGGACGACGAGCTGCGGGATGGTCAGGCCCGTGTCCTTGGCCACCCGCTTGGATTGCACGTCGACGGCGCGGATGATCCGGCGCACCTGCACCAGCACACGCTCGGCGTCGCGCGTCGGCGTTCGCTCGTCGTCACAGCCCCTCATGCCGCTCTCTCTGCCATGAAGACCGTTTGACCACAAATGTTTTGAGGTGTAATCAACCGCCGTTCCGTAGGCGGGGGAGGGGACGAGCGGATGTGCGGCATTTGCGGTGAGGTCGGCTGGCGCGCGGCGGCGGACGTGGGCGCCGTGGCGACCATGGCCCGCACCCTCGCGCCGCGCGGCCCCGACGCCGAGGGCCTGATCGCCCGCGACGGCTGGGCCTTCGGACATCGCCGCCTCAAGATCATCGACCTCACGGCCAAGGCCGAGCAGCCGATGACCGATCCGGCGCTCGGCCTCTCGATCGTCTTCAACGGCTGCATCTACAACTACCCCGAGCTGCGGCGCGAGCTGGAAGGGCTGGGCTACCGCTTCTTCTCGACCGGCGACACCGAGGTCATGCTCAAGGCGTACCACGCCTGGGGCCGCGATTTCCCCGAGCGGCTGCACGGCATGTTCGCCTTCGCCATCGCCGAGCGCGACACCGGCCGCGTCGTCCTCGGCCGCGACCGCTTCGGCATCAAGCCTTTGTATCTCGCCGAGACGAGCGCCGGCCTGCGCTTCGCCTCCTCTTTGCCGGCGCTGGTCGCCGCCGGCGGTGTCGACACCGACCTCGATAAGGAGGCGCTCGCCTTCTACATGACCTGGCACGCGGTGGTGCCGGCGCCCTGGACCCTGCTCAAGGGTGTGCGCAAGCTGCCGCCGGCGACGGTGCGCGTCGTCGAGCCGGACGGCCGCCAGCACGACCACGTCTTTTGGCGGCTCTCCTTCGAGCGCTCGCCGGAGGACGTCGAGACGCCCCGCGCGGTCTGGCGCGAGCGGGTGATGGCGGCGCTCGAGACCGCCGTCGACCGCCGCATGGTCGCCGACGTGCCCGTCGGCGTACTTCTCTCGGGCGGGGTCGATTCGAGCCTGATCGTGGCGCTTCTCGCCAACAAGGGGCAGGCGGGTCTCAAGACCTTCTCGATCGGCTTCGAGGCGGCCAAGGGCGAGCACGGCGACGAGTTCCGCTATTCCGACCTCGTCGCGCGGACCTTCGCCACCGAGCACCACCAGATCTTCGTGCCCTCGGCCGATCTCGTCCACGAGCTGCCGAAGACCATCGCCGCGATGTCGGAGCCCATGGTCTCCTACGACAATGTCGGCTTCTTTCTCCTGTCGCGCGAGGTCGCCAAGCACGTGAAGGTCGTGCAGAGCGGGCAGGGGGCCGACGAGGTCTTCGCCGGTTACCACTGGTACCCGCCGCTCAGCGCCTCGAACGCCCCGGTCGACGACTACGCGAAGGTCTTCTTCGACCGCGACCACGCGAAGCTCGCCACGCATCTGGGCGAGCGCTGGCTCGACGGCGACGCGCCGCGAGCCTTCGTCGAGCGCCACTTCGCCATGACGGGTGCGAGCGACCCGCTCGACCGGGCGCTCCGGCTCGACAGCACGATCATGCTGGTCGACGACCCGGTGAAGCGCGTCGACAACATGACCATGGCCTGGGGGCTGGAGGCGCGGGTGCCGTTCCTCGACCACGAGCTGGTCGAGCTCGCCGCGCGCATCCCGGGCCAGCACAAGCTCGCCGACGGCGGCAAGGGGATCTTGAAGGACGTCGCCCGCGAGGTCCTGCCGGCCGAGGTGATCGACCGGCCCAAGGGCTATTTCCCCGTCCCGGCGCTCAAGTACCTGGATGGGCCCTATCTCGAGATGGTCCGCGACGCGGTGGGCAGCGCCGCCGCCCGCGAGCGCGGGCTCTTTCGGCGCACCTATCTCGACGACCTCTTCGCCAACCCGGCCGACCACATCACGCCCTTGCGCGGCTCGGAGCTCTGGCAGGTGGGGCTCTTGGAGCTGTGGCTGCAGGAGCACGGCATTTGAGGCGGAGCCCATGAGCACGAGCGACACGCCGCGCAAGAACCGGCTGACCCAGGCCTTTCGCCACCGCCTGCAGCGGCGCCGCTCGCAGGGTCTCGAGACCGGCCACGACGACGGCGAGGGCGAGCCCACGCCCAACGCCAGCATCGACTGCGGCTGGGGGCGGCTGATCTTCGGCCACACCTTCGCCGCGACCGAGGACCTCGTCGCCGCGCTCGCGGGCGAGGCCCGCGGCGGCCGCGACATCGCCTTCTACATCCGCGATCCGCACGTCGTCCTGTCCTACGCGCCGACCGAGCTGTTTCTCGATCCCTCGCACACCTTCCGGCTCGACCTCGCCACCTATCGTCCCGGCTACAAGCGGCCGCGCGGCTTCTTCATCCGCCGGCTGACCAGCGAGCAGGACATCGACGGCATCAACCGGATCTTCCAGGCACGGCACATGGTGCCGGTGCCGCCGGCCTTCCTGCGCTCGGCGCGCGAGGGTCGGGCGCTCACCATCTTCGTCGCCGAGGACGAGGACACGGGCGCCGTCCTCGGCACCGCCATGGGCATCGACCACCGCCGCGCCTTCGCCGACCCCGAGCGCGGCTGCTCGCTCTGGTGCCTCGCGGTCGACCCGCAGGCGCCGCGCCCGGGCGTCGGCCAGGCGCTGGTGCGCCATCTCGCCGAGCACTACCAGGCGCGCGGCTGCCGGCATCTCGACCTCTCGGTCATGCACGACAACGAGGAGGCGATCCGCCTCTACGAGAAGATGGGCTTCGTGCGCATCCCGGTGTTCGCGATCAAGCGCAAGAATCCGATCAACGAGAAGCTGTTCACCGGCCCGGCGCCCGAGACGGCGCTCAACGCTTATGCCCGTCTCTTGGTCGACGAGGCGCGCCGGCGCGGCATCAGCGTCGAGGTCACCGACGCCGAGGGCGGCTTCTTCCGCCTGACCTACGGTGGCCGCTCGATCCATTGCCGCGAGAGCCTGTCGGAGCTCACCACCGGTGTCGCCGTCAGCATCTGCGACGACAAGGCGGTGACCCGCCGGGTCGTCGAGCGGGCGGGGGTCGAGGTCCCCGAGCAGGCGCCGGCGGAGGACGCGGCGGCGGTGGCCGACCTCCTGCAGCGGGCGGGTGCCGTCGTCGTCAAGCCGGCCCGCGGCGAGCAGGGGCGCGGCGTCGCCGTCGGCCTGACGACGACGGCGGAGATCGACGCGGCGGTCGCCGCAGCACGGCAGCACTGCGACCGGGTGCTCGTCGAGGCGATGGTCGAAGGCCAGGA
>CAYZSE010000093.1:0-14424 GCA_964481035.1 uncultured Geminicoccaceae bacterium
CAACCGCAACGTCCAAGCCTGGCGCCAGATCCAACGGCAGCAAGGGGGATGAGGGTGGCGGGCGGTACGGCCATGGCCGCGCCGTTGTCCCGCTCCGAGCGTCCCGCGTCCGGGGCGGCTCATCGCGGGGGGAATGCCGGCTCCGCGCGGGAGGACGGCGCGCGTCGCTCACAGCGCGGCGCGCTCGAGGTCGTGGGCTTGCTCCAACGCGGGACCGAACGAGTGGCACGCCCGCAGGCGCGTCAGGGCCGGGCCGAGATACGGCCGTAGACGGCGTGCCACGCGCACGTCGTGGGAGGAGGTTCGCGACAACGCCCGTGCCGCCTTCAGCAACGGCAGCGGCGAAGCCCGGCGGTGCGCGAGACGTACCGCGCGGATGAGGCATGTCACGCCGTGCTTGGAGCCGGAGTCGCGAGCAAGATGGGCTTCGCCGAGCAGGCGGTAGGCGTCGGGCGCGTAAAAGTCGATCCGCGTCCTCGCGATCTCGCCAAGGGCCTCCCCCGCGCTCGCCCGAGCGGCTTGGCTGTCGCCGGTGCGAAGGTGCGCATCCGCCAGCAGGCAAAGCCAAAGGCCGCGCATCTGGGCCGCTCCAAGTTCGGCGTAGGCGTGGGTGCCGCGTCGCAGCATGGCGAAGCCGGAATCGGCGTCGCCCAGGGTCGCCAACGCCCAGCCGTGCACGACATCCGCCCAGGCATGCCAATAGGCGAACCCATGCTCCTCGGCGAGTGCTCGAGCCGCTGCGGCGTGGCGCGCGGCGTCGCTCGAGCAGTCGTCGAACTGCGCAAGCGAGGCGGCGAAGCAATGAACATAGCCCTGGCTGAAAAGGTGGCCTTCGGCCCGCCGCAGCGCCGCGTCGAGGCACGGGCGCACGCGGTCGTAATCGCCCGAGAACCAGGCCGTCCAAGCCCGCCAAGCTTGCGCGACGGCGATGGGCTCGAGCCCGAGCTTCTCGACGTCGCTCACCCCGCCGCGCGCGGCGTCGAGGGCGACCACCGTCGCCAGGTTACGCTCCGCGGCACGGAAGTCGGAGGCGAGGAACCGGCAGAGGCCGAGCACGCGATGCGAATCGATGAGGAGGGCGGGATCTGCAGCGGCTTGCGCCGTGAGGTGCAATTGCGCGCCGATGGATTCCGCTTGCGGAAGATCGCCGCGCAGCAGGTACACGTTGTCGAGGCCGCGCAGAGCCTCGAAGCGTAGCGCCGTCGCGCGCTCGCTGTGCGCGCAGGCGTCGAGAGCGACCCGATAAGCCGCCTCGACCTCCGATGCCGCCCAGCCGAAACGGCCGATCAGAGCCGATGCCCGCGTCAAGTAGAGGGCCGCTTTTCGTTCGGGCCGTGGTAGGGGCTCACGGCGTTCGAGCGTCGTCAGCTCGGCTTGGGCTCGGTCGAGATGGGAAAGCGCCTCCGCGTGTGCCGAGTGCCGCGCCGAGGCGCGCGCGGCGGCGAGCCATGCCTCGAATGCATGCTCGCTTCGGCCCGCGGCGCTCAGGTGCCGCGCGAGCAATTCGGGCCGGGCGGCGACATCGCTCGGCAAATGCGCCTGCAAGGCTGCCGCGGCCTGGGCGTGGAGGCGGCGGCGATCCCGCTTCAGAAGGGACGTGTAAGCTGTCTCCGCGATGAGCGCGTGCCGGAAAGCGTAGGTCGGCTCGTCCGGCGCATCGGCGGCAACGAGAATGCCCGCCCGAGACAAGGCCGAGAGGCCCCCCTGAAGGTCGCTCTCGGTCCCACGCCAGGTCGCCTTCAGGAGCTCGTACGAGAACTCGGCCCCGAGCACCGAACCGACCTGCGCCACCAGCTTGTGTCGCCCCAGCCGATCGAGGCGCGCCATCAACGTGTCGCGCAGCGTGGGGGGGACGACCGGCTCCCCGCTCGATGCCGGGGCGCCGACATCGGATCGGTCCTGCTCGACGACCGCGCGCGCCAACTCCTCGATGAAGAGAGGGTTGCCGTTGGCGCGCCTGAGTATCGCCGCTCGCGTCCCGTCGGCGATAGTGCCGGCGCCGGCTTGATCCGTGAGCAGCCGCGTCGCGTCCCCCGGCGCGAGCGGCTCGAGATGGAGGCGTCGCACCTCGCGCCCCACGACCGAGATCTCCTCGCGAGCGGTCAGCACGATGAGCATCGGGAGCGTGTCGATGCCAGCGAGCACGTGCGCCAGCAGTTCCAGGGACGAGCCGTCGAGCCAATGCAGATCCTCGACGACGAGCACGAGCGGCAGGTGGCGAGCCTCGCGCGCAAACCAGGCCGCGAGCGCGCGCAGCACGAGGTCGTGCAGCCGGTGCCGATCGAGGCGGTCGCGCAGCGGCTCCGGCATGGCGATGGCCAGAAGATGCGAAAAAGCGGCAACGTCCTCCGCCGACCCTCCGTGCGCCTCCAGCCAAGCGGTCAAGCGTCGAAAGGCTTCCGGGTCCTGGTCGGGATCTGCGCCGGCGCCGAGTTCGCGCCGAAAAGCCCGGGCGAACGGGAAGAACTCGCTGTGCCGGGCCAGGCTCGAGCCGTGGGCGGCGAACCAGCGATGAGGCTGGCCGGCCACAAGCTCGGCCAGTTCGGTGATGAGGCGGGTCTTGCCGATACCCGGCTCGCCCAAGAGCAGAAGCGCGGATCCCGAGCCTGCCCGGGCATCTGCCCAGGCCGCCACGAGCCTGTCGAGTTCCAGGGCGCGGCCGACGAGGCGGGATGCCGCGTCGCAGGGCCCACATGGCGGCGACGGGTCGTCAACCGGCGCAATGGCCTGATAGACGCGTAATGGGACTGCGAGGCCGCGGATGTCGTGCAGGCCGATGTCCCGACAGATGGTACGCCCCCCGAGCAGCCGGTGGGTGGCGGCGGAGACGAGGACGCTGTTCGCCGAAGCCGCTGCCTGGAGACGGGCCGCGATGCTCGGGGCGGAGCCGAAGATCGCCATCGGCTCGATCAGCTCTGCCGCGAGCGCGTCACCGGCCACGACCAGACCGGTGTGAATGCCGATGCGGACCGCGACGTCGAATCTTTCGCTGGTACCGGTGTCGAGCGAGCGGACGGCGTCGACGATGTCAAAGGCGGCGCGTACCGCGTTGTGGGCGGCCCTCTCGTCGGCGTCGGGATAGCCGAAATAGATGAGGACGCCGTCGCCGAAATAGTGGGCGAGGGTACCGCCCATCGCGGCGACGGGGCCGGCGCAGGCACGGCGGTAGGCGACGATGAGCGCCGCGTAGTCCTCCGGATCGAGGGCGTCGGCCAATTGCGTCGAGCCGACGAGATCGCAGAACATCACGGTGAGCTGGCGGCGTTCCGCCGGACGCCCGTTCATCGCCGGTTGCCTCTCGCCTTCAACGTCCCAAGAGATGGCGACGATCGGCGCCATATCGAGTCGCATGGTCCTGGAAACGCGGGGCACGCAAGCCCCCTTTGCGTCCCGCGTCGGGCTCGGATAGCCGGAACAGCATGACAAAAACATTGACTTAAAGACACGGCTTTCATAACTTAAAGTTCAAGTCAACCCGGGAGCGTTTCCCCCTTCGATGGAGGTTAGCGCATGAACGGCAGCATTGCCCAAGACTACGACCGCTGGACCGCCTTTACCGATTTCGATCGCCTGAACCTCGTGGTCCCGTCGGCAGGCGGCGAGGCGCCCGCACGCGACGTCGCCGCTCGCCTCGAGCCGCTCGGCATAGAGACCGCGCGGGCGGGAGAGATGGCCGCGCTTCTCCGCTCGCTCCTGGCGTCGCGCACGACGCGGGAGGCTTCCGACTGCCTGCTCTATCCCAAGTCGATCGCGATACCCTGGGCCCGCGGATTAGGGGGTCCGCCGACGCTGCAATACCTCTACGCTACGCTCGCCGCCGACGCGTTGGACGGGCTCGGCGGGTTCAACCTGGCGCAGATCAGGATCGTGGGGCGCATCCGGAACTTCGTCTACGCCTATGATCCCGAGACGCGACGCGGGCCGGCCCACCTCGCCGTCGATGTCGAGACGATCTATCCGAATGGCTGGACGGAGTTTCTCCACTGGGCCATCGACGCCACGCTCGAGACCCACGAGCGCGCCGATTCGGAAGATGACCCTTTCCCTAAGGTCGATCTGGCGCTGGACGACCGGCTGCGCCTGAAGACGAGCGCGAGCAGCATTTGGCAAAGGGGTCTCGACCTCAAGTTGCATGCGAGGGGCGATGACATCCGCGTGCACCATGTCTTTCAGAGGATCGGGTATGGCCGCATCGAGCGGTTGCCGAATGAACATCCATTCTACCAGTCGTCGGCAGAGAGCTGCGTCGACCTGCTCGCGGCGTCGTTCGGCCCCGATCGGATGCCGCCCACCACCTACCACGAGCTCAGGCGTTTCCTGCCCGGGGAGCAGAGGCCGCTCTACTGCCTCGGTCGCTGTGCGCACCCGGCCATCATCAATTCCGGCCATTGAGCTGTGCGCATCGGCGGCCGCAGGCGCGCACGGGAACTCGTGCCACCGTTTATGAGCCCGTAAGGCCGCCCGTGCGTCCGGCGGGCGAGGTTTACGGGCTCGGCGAGCTCGAGCAGCCGATCGCGGTCGGCGAACGCGTGGCGCGTGCCACCGCCAGCATGGCCGAAGAGGCGGACGCTGGCGTTTGCGAGGACGTCGAAGGCAACCGAATTCAGGGCGGCTTGCTCGCGCACCGCGTTGCAATGATCGAGGCCGCGGAAGAGTAACGTCATGTCCATCAACGGCGCCATCGTCGACAAGTGCGACGGCGAGACGATCGCTAACCGCGTTTTCCGGTCAGGTTGATCGACGCCCATCCCGCACCCCCCGCCCAGCCGCCCCTACCGTCGTACGCTCGTGGGCGGCCGCGCGGGGGGGGGCGGCTTCGGCGGCCGATCGCAAGTCGGTCTCGGTTCGCTGATCACGAGCGCGTCCTGGCGACGCCGTCGCTGGCCCGCGGGTCTAGCCCCCCGTGCCCAGCGCGGCGCTCTGCGGTGTCACGGCGCCGCGCGTCGCCCGGCCGCCGCCGACGCCCAGGCATCCGCCTGAATGTCGTGCAGGCGGCGATAGGCGCCGTCCGGCCGCGCCACGAGCTCCGCGTGGCAGCCCTGCTCGACGATGCGGCCCCGCTCGAAGACGAGCAGGCGGTCGGCGTGCCGCACGGTCGAGAGGCGGTGCGCGATGACCAACGTCGTCCGCCCGACCATGAGGCGGGCGAGCGCTTCCTGGATCAGCTGCTCGCTCGCGCCGTCGAGCGACGAGGTCGCCTCGTCGAGGACGAGGATCGGCCGGTCGGCCAGGAGTGCCCTCGCGATCGCGATGCGCTGCCGCTCGCCGCCCGAGAGCTTGACCCCGCGCTCGCCGACGAGCGTCGCGTAGCCCTCCGGCAACCGGGCGATGAAGTCGTGGGCGTTCGCCAGCCGCGCCGCCTCAGCGATCGCCTCGGGCGGCGCGTCGGGCCGCGCATAGGCGATGTTCTCGGCGAGCGAGCGATGGAACAGGACAGGCTCCTGCGGCACGAGCGCGATGACCCGGCGCAGGCTCGCCTGGCTCACGGCGCGGATGTCCTGGCCGTCGATGAGGATGCGGCCGCCGTCGACGTCGTGCAGGCGCTGCAGCAGCTTGACGAAGGTCGACTTGCCGCTGCCCGACTCCCCGACGAGCGCCACCTTCTCGCCGCCTCCGATGCGGACGTCGAGGCCGTCGAAGAGCGGGCGCGCCGCACCGTAGGCGAAGCAGACGCGGTCGAACGCGATGGCGGCATCGCCGACCCGCAACTCACGCGCCCCCGACGCGTCGACGACCTCGGGGTCGATTGCCTGGTAGTGGACGACCGGTTGCAGATCGCCCGCAGCGCGCTCCAGCGTGCGGATGTGCTGGCCGATGTCGGCGAGGTAGCGATTGACGAAGAGAAAGGCGGTGACGACGTAGACGACGTCGCCGGGCGTGGCCGCACCCCGCGCCCAGAGCCAGATCGAGGCGCCCAGGACCACGCCCTGGGCTGCGGCCATGGTCGCCGCCTGGATCAGCTGGGTGTGCACCGACCAGTTCCACGTCCGGCGGAAATGGTGCGTCCAGTGATCGAGCACGGTGGCGAGGCGGCGTTCCTCGCGCGGCTCGGCGGCCGTCGCCTTGATGAGCGCGTTGTTGGTGACCGCATCGGCGATCGCACCCGAGAGCTCGCTGTCGACGCCGACGAAGCGGCGGTAGATCGGCGCCATGACACGCATGGACAGGGCGAGGCTGACGGCGACGTAGAGCGCGGCGCCGGCGAGGAACAGCGCACCCATGAGCGGCCAGTGCCAGGCCATCACGGCACCGGTGCCGAAGGTGACCAGGGCTGCCGGCACGATGCCGAAGTAGAGCGCGTCGCCGAAGTCGTCGAAGGCCCAGGTGGCGCGGGTGATGTTGCGCACGGTGCGGCCGGCGAAGGTGTCGGCGTGCCAGCTCGCCGAGAAGCGCTGCACGCGGGCGAAGGCCTCCGCGCAGATCGCGCGCATGGCGCGGCTGGCGACGACGCACCAGACGTAGTCGCCGCCCTTGTGCAGGAGGTGGAAGAGCACGGTCAGCGCGAGCACGACGAGAAAGGCGTCGCGCGCCGCCGCCGCGCCCGCGGCCGCGGTCAGCGTGTCGATGAGCCGGCCGATGGCGAGCGGCATCGCCACGTCGACGGCGGTGGCGCCGAGCATGCCGAGTGAGGCGAGCGCTAGCGGGCCGGGCACACGGCGCCAATGGCACCAGGCAAAGCGCAGCACATCCGAGAAGACGGGTTCCATCGCGATGTCTCTGGCGGAGAACGTAGGCAGCCGCTCGCCGAGCGGCTTCACGGTGCTGTCGGATCGAGCGGAAGGGGCGGCCCGCGCGGTCGGCACGGGCAGGACGACGGTGGCCGGCGGGCGGCTCAGCGTGTGCGGATGATCCCTGTCATCGACGCTCCCTTCCACGTCGCGTGGAACGAGCGTTTTCTACGTCAGCCGCGCCGCGGCGGCAACGCTTCGCGCGGTTCGCGCGCGACGGCGATGCCGGCGTCTTCGAGTGCTTTGGACGCGCGCAGGCAGAGATCCTCGCGCCAGGGTGGGGCGATGAGCTGGACGCCCACGGGCAAGGCGCCCTCGGCCGCGGCCGGCGCGCAGACGACGGGCAGGCCGGCGCAGGAGATGGGCTGGGTGAAGAGGCCGAGATTGGGCCGGAGCAGCACCCGCTCGCCATCGAGCTCGAGCGTGCGCTGGCCGATCGCGGGCGCCGGGCAGGGGGTCGCCGGTGCGACGAGGACGTCGACCTCGGCGAAGACGATCGCCATGCGCTCGGCCCACCAGCGGCGAACCTCCTGCGCGCGGACGTACCAGCCGCCCGGCAGGAGCGCGCCGGCGAGGAAGCGGTCGCGGGTGTCGGGATCGAAGTCCCGGGCGCGAGCCTTCAGCCGGCCGAGGTGGAGGCGCGCGCTCTCGACGTTGGTGATGAGAAACGCCGCGGCGCGGCCGGCCTCGACGCCGTCGACCTCGACGGTGCGCGCGGCGTCCAGGGCCGCGGCCGCGCGCTCGACCGCCGCCGCTGCCTCCGGCGTCAGGTTGCGCGCGAAATAGCCGCCGAGCACGCCGACGCGCAGGCCGTCGCGGCCGCGTTTCAGTTCCTCGATCGTCGGCGCGAGCGCGGGCGGCCGGCAGGCGGGATCGGCCGAATCGGGCCCCTGCATCGCGTCGTAGGCGAGCGCGAGATCGCGGGTGCAGCGCGCGAAGGGCCCGAGGTGATCGAGCGAATCGCAGAAGGGGAAGGTGCCGGCGCGGGAGAGCCGGCCGTAGGTGGGCTTGAGCCCGAAGACGCCGCAAAAGCTCGCCGGCACGCGGATCGAGCCGTTGGTGTCGGAGCCGAGCGCGATGGGGGCGAGGCCCGCGGCCGTCGCGGCGCCCGAGCCCGACGACGAGCCGCCGGCCATGCGCTCGGGGTCGTGCGGGTTCCGGCAGGCGCCGTCGTGGGCGTTCTCGCCGGTGAAGTCGTAGGCGTACTCGCCCATGTTGAGGACACCCACCAGCACCGCGCCCGCCGCGTCGAGCCGCTGGATCAGGGTCGCGTCGGCGGTCGCCGGCGAGCGCTCGCGGTTGATCTTGGACCCGGCCCGGGTCGTCACGCCCTGGACGTCGAAGAGGTTTTTCACGGCGTAGGGTACGCCCGCGAGCGGGCCGAGTGGCGTGCCCTGCGCGCGGGCCGTGTCGACGGCCCTGGCCTTCGCGCGCGCGCGCTCGGCGGTGACGTCGGTGAAGGCGTTGAGGTGTGGGTCGAGCGCCTCGATCCGGGCGAGGGCGGCCTCGGTCACCTCCACCGCCGACCGCTCCCCCGCCGCCACCGCCGCGGCGATCGCATGGGCGAAGGCGACGGGGCTCATCGCCGGGCCTCGGGGGTGAAGACCGGCGCCGGCTCCAGGCGGTCGTCGGCGAGGTCGACCTTCTCGAGTTGCTCGGCCATCGCCTTGGCGACGGCGACGAACGCCTTCACGCCCGGGCGCTGCTCGTCGGTGACGGTGACGCCCACGACGGGCGCCATCGCATCGATCCAGGCGTCGAGCTCGTCGTCGCGCACTTGGCTCCTCCCTCGTTCCTACTCTGCCGGTGCGGCGGCCGGGGCCGCCTTGGGTGCCTCCTGCTCCAGGCGCGCGCAGGCGAAGAGGAAGCCCGCGACGATGGCATAGGCGAGCGCCACCGCCGGCGTCACGGCAAAGCCGACCTCGGGGCCGTGCATGAAGCCGAAGAAGGTGAGCACCGCGCCGGCACCGGCGAAGGCCGCGGCGGTCGCGAACTTGCGCTCGATGACGAAGACGCCGATGGCCGCGAGCACGAGGCCCGAGAGGATGGCACCGTTGCCCAAGAGCGCCAGGCCCTCGTAGAGCACGCCGTTGGTCGCCATGGCCTCCATGCCGACCGTGGCGGCGTCGGTGCCCGCCGCCCCGAGCGCGCCGTCGATGAGGGTCTTGGCCCAGGCGGCGAGGTGCGGGACGAGGCCGAGGACGATCGCCGGCGCGTGGCTGGCCGGGGTCGTCTGGAAGGCCTGCGCGCCGATGAGCATGCCGATGTAGAGGAGGATCGGCGAGATCGCGACGACCGGCACGAGATTCAAGAAGACGGCGAGGACGCCGAGCCAGGTGGCGACCAGGACGAAGAGGCCGGTGGCGGCGGAGTAGCCGATCCGTCCGCCCATCTCCTTCCAGCCCGGATGGCCGATGTAGACGGCGTTGGCGAAGGGGCTGCCCATGAGCGTGCCGACGAGCGAAAAGCCTCCCTCCGCCGAGATCGCCTCCGTCGTGTTGTAGCTGTCGCCGGCGGCCTCGGCGCTCTCGACGTTGTCCATGGCCTCGACCAGATCGTAGACGCCGAACGGGATGGCCGTGACGAGGATGAAGCCGAGGAACTCGAAGCCGGCGAAGACGTGGTCGCTCGCCGGGATCGGCACGGTGAAGCCGAAATTGGCGAACGAGCCGGTGAGCGCTTCGAGGCTCATCCCGCCGACGCCGAGGCCGAGGGCCGTGGCCCCCCAGGCGAGCACCATGCCGACGATGATGGCCACCAAGCCCGCGGGCAGGCCCCGCGGATAGCGCACGCCGCCGAACCAGCTCACCATGATGATGGCAAGGCAAGTGAGCCCGATGACGGAGGTCATGTAGATCTCCATCGCCGGACGCATCGAGATGAAGGCGATGGATACGCCCGCGAGCGTGCCCAGGAGCGCCGCGCGCGGCGTGATCTGGCGGATCCAGGGTGCTGCGAAGCTGCCGCCGATCAGGATGAAGCCCTGGATGAAGACCCAGGCGAGGCCCGCCTCCCAGGCCTTGAGCGGGTCGCCCGTCTGGCCCAGCACGGGCAGCATGATGACGAAGACGACGATGAACATGTGCGGCACGGACGGCCCCGAGGGCAGGGCGCAGACGTCGCCGCGGCCCTCCCTGTGGCCGAGCTTCCAGCCCATCCAGGCGTAGTACATGTTGCCGAGGAAGAGCATCAGGCCGACGGCCGGCAGGATCCGGCCGAAGGTGATCTCGTCGGGCATGCCGACGACGAACTTGAGAAGCCCCGTCATCACCAAGAGGTTGACGAGCACGTTGGTGCCGAGACCGAACAAGGCGTTCCAGTCGCCCGGGGTCCAAAAGCGCGGGGTGGCGGTCGTCATGGCGGTGTCTCCTCAGGCCGCGCGGGCATGGGCGAAGGCGCGGGCGAGGGCCGCGGTCGAGGCGACCCAGCCGAAGATGCCGCCCTGCGCCTTGATCATCTCGAGGCCCACGCGATGAAACTCGGGGAAGTAGGAGCCGCAGGCGTCGGCGAGTGCGACGCAGCGATAGCCGCGGTCGTTCGCCTCGCGGATCGTCGTGTGGACGCAGACCTCGGTGGTGACGCCGCCGACCAGCAGCGTGTCGATGCCGCGATTGCGCAGCATCAGGTCGAGATCGGTCTGGAAGAAGGCACCCTTGCCCGGCTTGTCGAGCACGGGCTCGCCCGGTTCGGGGTAGAGGCGCTCGACGATGTCGTGGCCCGGCTCGCCGCGCACCAGGATCCGCCCCATCGGTCCCGGATCGCCGATCCTGAGCGACGGCGCGCCGCGCTCGACCTTGGCCGGCGGCGCGTCGGCGAGGTCGGAGCGATGGCCTTCGCGGGTGTGGATGACGAGCAGCCCGGCACCGCGGGCGACAGCGAGGGCGGCGGCGCAACCTTCGACGGCGGGTGTCAGCCGCGCCACGTCGTTGCCGAGGCTGGCGCCGAACCCGCCGGGCTCGAGGAAGTCGCGCTGCATGTCGATGACCAAAAGCGCCGTGCGCGCAGGCACGACGGTGACGGCCGCGGGCTCGGCCTCGAGGCGGATCGTCGGCATCACTGTCCCCCTGCGGTGCGACGATTGCATGCAAGATGGCGTGCAATATCCTTGCCAACCGTCGCCGAGCGAGGAAGCTTGAGGGCGGCGCGCCGTGGCGGCGGGTGCTCACGGTCAAGCGCTGTGCAGGGGAGACGCGCACGTGCTCATCGATGAACCAGAGGTCGTTGCCGAGGTGCAGGCCGCCTTCGACGCCTATGAGCGGGCGCTCATGGCGAACGACCTCGCGGCGCTGGACCGGCTCTTCTGGCGCGACCCGCGCACCGTCCGCTACGGCCCCGACGGCGCGCACCACGGGCACGCGGCGATCTCGGCCTTCCGCCGGGCGCGCGACGTGACCGACGTCGCGCGCATTGTCGAGCGCGTCCAGATCACGGCGCACGGGCGCGACCACGCCGTCGCCCTGTGCGAGTACCGGCGGGCGGGCTCGGGCCGGCGCGGGATGCAGAGCCAGACCTGGGTGCGCACCGGCCAGGGCTGGCGCATCGTCGCCGCGCACGTGAGCCTCGCGCCGCCCGCCTGACGGGCTGGCGCGCGTTCGACCGAGCAGCTATGCAGCGGCGCCTAACCGACGTGGATACGATGTGAGCGAGCACGCGACCCGCAAGCCGACCCGGGTCGAGGCCCTGGTCGGCCGGCTTTCCGAGGAGATCGCCGACGGCCTCCTCGCCCCGGGCGTCTGGCTCGACGAGAAGAGCCTCGCCGAGCGCTTCGGCGTGTCGCGCACGCCCGTTCGCGAAGCCTTGAGCCAGCTCGTCGCCAGCGGCCTCGCCGACCGGCGGCCGCACCGCGGCGTCGTCGTCGCGGCGGTCTCGCTCGAGCGGCTGGGCCAGATGTTCGAGGTCATGACCGAGCTCGAGGGCACCTGCGCGCGATTCGCCGCGCGGCGGATGGCCGAGGCGGAGAAGCAGGCGCTCGCCGAGCTGCACGCGGCGAGCGCCGCCGCCACGGGCGACCCCGAGGCCTACGCGGCCTTCAACCGGCGCTTCCACCACGCGATCTACGCCGGCGGGCACAACCCCTTCCTGGTCGAGACGGCCCAGGACGTGCGCCGTCGCTTGGCCCCCTTCCGCCACGCCCAATTTCGCCTGGACGGCCGTCCGGCGGGCTCCTTCCGCGAGCACGCCGCCGTGGTCCGCGCCGTCCTCGCCGGCGACGGCGAGGCGGCGCACGCCGCCATGAGCGCCCACATCGCCCGGGTCCGCGACGCCTATCGCAGCTTCGCCGCGAACCAGGGCACGCTCGCGTCGGCGCCGGCCGAGCCCTTTACCGTCCCCGAGTTCTGAGCCTCGCCGGCGCCGGCCGCCGCATCAGCCTCGCCGACCGCCCTTGGGCTCCGTCCGGGCGTAGAATTCGGGCGGCTTGCCCTGCACCCAGGCGATGAAGCGGGCGATCTCGGGGTGCGCCTTCAGGGCGTCGATGTCGGCGTAGGCGACGGCCAGCGTGCGCGCATCGAGGACGCTGTGGATCTTGTTGTGGCAAATGCGGTGCAACCACACGGTCTCGCGCCCGCCCGTGGTCTTCGGCACGAGATGGTGGCGGTCGACGCTCGGACCGGCGAGGAGCGGTCGGCCGCACAAAGGGCAAGGGCCGAGCGTGGCGTCGGCCACCGGTCAGGCGGTCGCCGCCGCCCGCAGGTCGCGGACCGCGCCCGTGCCGATCAGCGACGCGTCGAAGGGCGTCGTCTGATACATCTCGTTGATCCAGTTCCCGAACAGCAGGTGCGCGTAGGCGCGCCAGCGGTTGACCGGCATCCGCGTCGGCTCATCGCCGGGGTAGTAGTTGAGCGGCACCTCGACATCGTCGCGGATCGCCCGATCGCGCTGGTACTCCTGGTCGATGGTGTAGGTGTCGTATTCGAGATGGTTGAACATGAAGACGTGGCGGTTGGTCGGGTCGGCCACCAGGCACAGCCCGGCGACGGGCGAGTTGGCGAGCACCTGCAGGCCCGCGCCCTTGGGCAGGTCCGCGAGCCGCACCTCGGTGTGGCGCGAAACCGGGACGAGGAACTCGTCGTCGAAGCCGCGCAGCAAGGGCGAGCGCTGCGCCTCGCCGCCGCTCACCCGGTGCCAGAAGATCCCGAAGCGCTTCATCGCCAAGGTGTGCTTCGGCACCCGATGGAAGTGATAGAGCGCCGCCTGCGCCCCCCAGCAGATGTTGAAGGTCGAATGGACATGCTCACGCGACCAGTCGAACAGGTCTTCGAGCTCCCGCCAGTACTTGACTTCCTCGAAAGGCAGGAGCTCGACCGGGGCGCCGGTGACGATGAGGCCGTCGAACTTCTCATCCTGGACCGCGCGCGGCGTGGTGTAGAAGCGCTGGAGGTGGCTCGGCTCGACATTGCCCGGCCGGTAGCTCTCGGTCGTCAGGAGCACGAGCTCGATCTGCAGGGGGGTCGCACCGAGGAGCCGCGCGAGCTGGGTCTCGGTCTTGATCTTGTCCGGCATGAGATTGACGAGGCCGATCCGCATCGGCCGGATGTCCTGGCGCCGGGCGGCGGTCTCGTCGATGAGCTGGACGCCTTCGGCCTCGAGCTGGCGAAAGGCGGGAAGGTCGCTGGGAAGCTTGATCGGCATCGAAGTCCTGATCGCTGGCCGCGTGGAAGGTGGAAACCGCGAGTTTCCCTGTCAAGGCGCGCCGGTCAGCCGTCGTCGAGCTCGGCCAAGGCCTGCAGCGCCGCCCGATCACGGACGACGATCTCGCCCCGCTCGATGGCGACGAGACCCTCGGCCTCCCACAGCTTGAGCTGGCGGTTCACGTTCTCGCGGGCGAGGCCGACATAGGCACCGAGGTCGCGCTGGGTGAGCTTGAAGTCGAGCCGCCAGCCCCCGGCCGTCGCGTGGCCGGCGCGCCGCAGCAGGCGCACGAGGGCGCGGGCGACCCGCGCCGCCATCGGCAGCTGCACCGCCGCCTCGATCATGACGTTGGTCTCGCGCAGCCGCTGGCAGAGGACGACGACGATGCGCTGGGCGAAATCCGGGTGACGGCGCATGACGTCGAGGAAGGCGCCGCGCCGCCAGAGGAAGGCCTCGACAGGCTCCATCGCGGTCGCGCCCGCCGTGCGGGGGCCGCCGTCGAGGGCGGCGATCTCGCCCAGGAGCTCGCCGGCGGTGAGGAAGCTCAACACCGCCTCGCGGCCGTCGACCGAGACCGTCCAGACCTTGATGACGCCGCTCAGCAGAAGCATCAGGCCGTCGCCCGTGTCACCCTTCTCGAAGACGAGGCGACGCCGCGGGAACGACACGATGTGGCCCGTCGCCATCAGGTCGTCGAGCACCGCCACCGCCTCGCCGGCGAACCACGGGTGACGGCCGAGCGCCTCGCGGACGGCCGGGCGCGAAGGTGCGGTCATGGTCCCCTTCCCGTGCGGTCTCGCTGTGCCCGGGTATGTGAGGGTGATCAATATCACGGCTGCCGGCGCCCAGGCGGATATAACCGACGTCGAAGCGGCACGGCGCTGCCGGGGCGTTTCATGGTTCTCCCATATCTCGTTCGGCGCGGCCCCCGGGTCGCGCTCCTTTTTTTGGTCGTGCGCTTGGATACAAACGTGCGACTAAAACACGCGCAAATAGTCGCAAGATTGACGTCTAAGACGCTGAGAGGTGGGACATGACGGCGCAGCCCATGGATGACCCGGCACTG
>CAYZSE010000094.1:0-14269 GCA_964481035.1 uncultured Geminicoccaceae bacterium
ATGGCGGAGCTCGTCAAGCTCGCCGAGCCCACCGCCGCCGCCCGCTATGTGCGCATGGAGACGTTTCAGGATTCCTCGATCGCACCCGGGCAGCGGCAGTTTTGGTACCCCTGGCCCTATGTCGAGGGGCTGACCATCGCCGAGGCCAACAACGAGCTCGCCTTCATCGTCACCGGCCTCTACGGCAAGCCGGTTCCCCGGCAGAACGGAGCGCCGCTGCGCCTCGCCGTGCCCTGGAAGTACGGCTTCAAGTCGATCAAGTCGATCGTGCGGTTCACCTTCACCGATCAGCGGCCGGTCACCTTCTGGGAAGAATTGCAGGCCTCGGAATACGGCTTTTGGGCGAACGTCAACCCGGAGGTCGCGCATCCGCGCTGGAGCCAGGCGACCGAGCGGGTGGTCGGCAGCGACGAGCGCGTGCCGACCCGGTTGTTCAACGGCTACGGTGAGTACGTGGCCGACCTCTATCGCGGTTTCGAGAGCGAGCGCCTGTTCATGTGACCAATCTCGGCGGTGGGGACGACCGTCGGCTCATGTTGCGATGCAGCAACAGACAAGTATTTTACGGGCTTTCGTCCAAGCGACTTGACGAAAGTTGTAGGCATCCCTACCACACAAAAAAAAGCCGGGTCGGAGACCCGGCGAGCTTGATCAGGGAGGCTTGCAGCATGAGCTGTCTCATGCCGCAACGCAACATATAAAGCAGTTCGAATTACTGTGCCATGCGCTAAGCGCATGGCCGACTTGTTCCTACCGGATAATCACGCGGCGCGAAGACGGCTGTCGGTGCGGGCGTCGCTGTCCGGCAACCCCGGCCATCCGCCGATGCCCGCCTCGACACACGCAAGGCGGACCGCCGGCGCGCCGGCGGCTGCACATCGCCTCGACTTCGCCCGCTGCGCGCGCGCAGCCCGGCGTCACTCGAGAGCGGCGCGCGCCTGCTCGATCAGCGGGTCCATCCGCCGGCCGGCGCGGCCGCGGTAATCCTGCGCGGCGACCGCGTCGAGGTTCGCCGTCTCGTCGCCGACGAGGATCAGCCCGACCATCCCGGTCGTGTAGTGCGGCGTGCACTTGTAGGCGTAGGCGCCCTCGCTCTCGAAGGTCACCTCGATCTCCTCGTTGATCTTGCCCTCGAAAGGCTCGGCGCCTTCGGGAATGGCGCCGTCGATGCTGGCGGCGTTGTGGCCCTTGTCGGTGGCGAGGAACTTGACGGTGTCGCCGGGCTCGATGTGCAGGAATGCGGGCTCGAAGACGAAGACCTCGCCCTCGGCGCTGCGGTTGAGCATCTGCACCTCGTGCGTCGCGGCCGTTGCGGCGCCGGCCGCGAGGGCTGCTGTGAGCGCGAGGGCGGAAGTCACGATGGTGCGCATGTGAACCTCTGGGTGGTCGTTGTGTCGACGCCGCCCAGGGGCGGCCGACACGCGGGAAATGTCGCAGTGTATGCGCGTTTCAGCCCCGCCGTGGCCGCGCGCCGCACCCGGTGGCGAGGCGTGGCCGGCGCGTCCATAGCGAATCACTGAACAGGCGGCGGGGCCGCGGCCGCCGACATCCGCTCGTCCCTTTTCTGCGCCCGCCGCCTCGCCTATGGGTGCCGCGCGGCGTCCGGCCGTGCCGGCGAATCGAAGGATCGGGAGCGTTGACCGCCGATAGCCTCTACGTCCTCGTCGTCTTGGCGCTGACCGTCGGCCTGTTCGTCTCCGATCGGCTGCGGCTGGACGTCGTGGCGATCCTCGCGACGCTGGCGCTCGTTTCCGGCGGCCAGATCGACGCGCGCCAGGCGGTAGCCGGGCTCGGCAACAGCGTGGTCGTCCTGATCGCGGCGCTCTTCGTCGTCGGCGAGGCGCTTTTTCGCACGGGCGTCGCGCACGCGGTGGGCGGGCTCATCGTCGCCCGTGCGGGGCGCAGCGAGACCCGGCTGGTAGCGCTGATGATGGTCGCGGTCGCGCTGCTGTCCGCCTTCATGAGCTCCACCGGGGCCGTCGCCGTCTTCATCCCGATCGCGCTCGGCCTCGCCGAGCGAACCGGGATTCCTCGCGAGCGGCTGCTCATGCCGCTGGCCGTCGCCGCCATGATCGGCGGCATGCTCACCCTGATCGGCACGCCGCCCAACCTCGTCGTCGCCGGCGAGCTGCGGCGCGCCGGCCTCGAGCCCTTCGCCTTCTTCGACTTCACCCCGATCGGCGTGGTCATCCTTGCCGCCGGCATCGCCTACATGGCGTTCGTCGGCGTGCGGCTGCTCGGGCCGCGCGCCGGCGAGGTGGCGGCGCCGACGAAGCCCACCATCCGCGAGCTCATCGCGGCCCATGAGCTGGTGGGCGAGGTCTTCGTCGTGCGTGTCGACCGGACGAGCCCGCTGGCGCGCGAAACGCTGCGCGAGCGCGATATCGACCGCCGCTATGGCGTGACCGTGGCGGCCGTGCGCGACCGCCGCGGCTTTCGCACGCCTGCGGCCGACACGCACTTTCAAGGCGGGGACGTGCTGGTCGTCACCGGGTCCGACGGCGCCGTCGGGTCGTTCGCCGCGGGCGAGGGGCTGGAGCGCCTGCCGCTCAGCGACGATCTCACCCGCGGTGCCGAGGATACGGTCGGCGTCGTCGAGGTTCTCGTCGCGCCGCAATCACAGGTCGTCGGCCGCTCGGTGCTCGACGCCAAGCTTCGCGAGGGCTACGGCCTCTTCGTCCACTCGGTGCTGCGCCGGGGCAGGCGCCTGCGGCAACCGTTCGCCGACCTCGTGCTGGAGGGGGGCGACGTTCTCCTGCTGTCGGGCAGCTGGACCGCCATTCGGCGGCTCGAACGGGAACGGCCCAACCTCTTCGTGCTGCGCCTGCCGGCCGAGGCCGACGAGGTCGCGCCCAACCGCCAGCGCGCGCCGATCGCCCTCGCCGTGACCGGGCTGATGATGGCGGCGCTCGCGCTCTCGTTGGCGCCGAGCGTGATCGTCGTGCTGACGGCGGCACTCGCGATGGTGCTCACCGGCTGCCTCGACATGAACCAGGCCTACCGCGCCATCAACTGGCAGAGCGTCGTCCTCATCGCCTTCATGCTGCCGATGGCCACGGCCCTGGAGCAATCGGGCGCGCTCGCCCTGGTCGTCGAGCTGCTGGTGCGCGGGGTCGGCGAGGCGGGCCCGATGGCGCTCCTCGCCACGCTCTTTGTCATGACCTCGGTGCTGAGCCAGGTGATCTCGAACACCGCCACCACGGTGCTGGTGGCCCCCGTCGCGCTCTCCTCGGCGCAGGTGCTCGACGTCGCACCGGAGACCCTGCTCATGGGGGTCGCCATCGCTGCGTCCACCGCCTTCGCCACGCCCGTAGCCTCGCCCGTGAACACCCTCGTCCTCGGCCCCGGCCGCTACCGCTTCGTCGATTTCGTCAAGGTCGGCGTCCCGCTGCAGCTCCTCGCCCTGGCGCTGTCGCTCGCCGCGTTGCCGGTGCTGTTTCCCTTCTGAGCTTGGCGCTGCCGTACGCCGACCCATGTCATCTGCCATGACCCAGCGCCTCGATCGCCGACGTGCATGGCTCGCCTTGGGTGGCATGGCTCTGGCGCCGGCGGCGTCGGTCCGGGCCGCGTCGCTCGACGAGGTTCGCGAGCGCGCGGCCGCCCTCGACCAGCTCCACAGTCTCGTCGTCGCCAAGGACGGGGAGGTCGTGCTCTCGCAGGCCTTCCGCGGGCCGCCGATCGACCGTCCGGTCAACGTCAAGTCGGTCTCCAAGACCGTCGTCGCCACGCTCGCCGGCATCGCCGTCGACCGGGGCGTCCTGACCGGCCCCGATGCGACGCTCGCCGAGGTCGCGCCCGAGCTCGTTCCGGGCGGCGCCGATCGGCGCGTGGCGGCGCTCACGCTCGCCGACCTCCTGACGATGCAGGCCGGGCTCGAGCGCACCTCGGGGTCGCACTACGGCACCTGGGTGCAGAGCCCTGACTGGGTCGGCTACGCGTTGAGCCGCCCGTTCGTCGCCGAGCCCGGCGCCCGCTTTCTCTACTCGACGGGCAGCTATCACGTGCTCGGCGCGGCGCTCGCCCGCGCGGCCGCCCGCAGCCTCCTGGCACTCGCCCGGGATTGGCTCGGCGCGCCGCTCGGCATCGACATCCCGCCCTGGACGCGCGATCCGCAGGGCTTCTACCTGGGCGGCAACAACATGGCGCTGTCACCGCTGGCGCTGGTCCGCCTCGGCGAGACCTGGCGGCAGGGCGGGCTCTGGCGGGGGCGGCGCGTCGTCAGCGAGGACTGGATCGCCGAGGCCTGGACGCCACGGGCACGCTCGCCGTTCTCGGGCGATCGCTACGGCTATGGCTGGTTCCTCAGGCGCGCGCGCGGTCACGACCTCGCCTACGCGCGCGGCTACGGCGGGCAGATGGTCCACGTCGTCCCGGGCCTCGGCCTGACCGTGGCGATCACCTCCGATCCGACCCGTCCCGCCCGCAGCCGCGGCTATGCGGGCGATCTCCACGCGCTCGTGGCCGACACCATCATCCCGGCGGTGTCGTCCGTCTGACCGGCGCCTGGGGTAGTGACCCCCGGCAGCCGGCGCGCCCCAGGACGCGGCTCGCGTCGTCGACGGCGATCAGGCGGCACGGCGATCGGTCGCGTCCACCACCTCGACGATGTCGCCCATGATGCGGGCGAGCGAGAAGTCCTTGGGCGTGTAGACCCGCGCCACCCCCATCGCCAGGAGAGCCCGCTCGTCTTCGGGCGGGATGATCCCGCCGACGACGAGCGGCACGTCACCGATGCCGTCCTGGCGCATCCGCTCGAGGCACTGCCGCACCAGCGGCAGGTGCGAGCCCGAGAGGATCGACAGGCCGATCACGTGGACCCCCTCCTCGAGGGCCGCGCCGACGATTCGCGCGGGCGTGAGGCGAATGCCCTCGTAGACGACCTCCATGCCGCAATCGCGCGCGGTCACCGCGATCTGCTCCGCGCCGTTGGAGTGACCGTCGAGGCCCGGCTTGCCGACGAGCATCTTGATGCGCCGGCCGAGCCGCGCCGACACCTCCTCGACGCGCGCGCGCACCGGATCGAGAGCATGGGCGGCCTGGCGCGAGGTCACCCCGGCGACGCCGGTGGGGGCGCGGTACTCGCCGAAGACGCGGCGGAACAGGTCACCCCATTCGCCGGTCGTCACACCCGCGTGCGCGGCGACGATCGACGGTTCCATGATGTTGCGGCCTTCCCGCGCGGCGGCCTCGAGCTCCGCGAGCGCGGCCGCGACGGCCGCCGGATCGCGCTCGGAGCGATGGTGCTCGAGCCGGGCGATCTGCTCCTGCTCGGCGGCCGGGTCGACCGCCATGAAGCCGCCGTCGACGCCGGCGACGAGCGGGCTGGGCTCGGCGTCCTCGTACCTGTTGACGCCGACGACGATCTGCTCGCCCGACATGATGCCGGCGAGGCGCTGGGCGCCGCTCTCGACCAGCTTCTGCTTCATGTAGCCGGTCTCGACCGCTTCCAGCGCCCCGCCCATGGCGTCGATCCGGGCGAGCTCGGCACGCGCCTCGTCCTTCAGCGCCTCGACCTTGCGCGCCACCTCGTGGCTGCCGTCGAAGAGGTCGCCGAACTCGAGGAGATCGGTCTCGTAGGCGACGACCTGCTGCATCCTGAGCGACCATTGCTGATCCCAGGGCCGCGGCAGGCCGAGCGCCTCGTTCCAGGCGGGGAGCTGCACGGCGCGGGCCCGGGCGTTCTTGGAGAGCACGACCGAGAGCATCTCTAACAGGATGCGGTAGACGTTGTTTTCCGGCTGCTGCTCGGTCAGGCCCAGGGAATTGACCTGCATGCCGTAGCGGAAGCGACGGTACTTGTCCTCGGTGATGCCGTAGCGCTCGCGGCAGATCTCGTCCCAGAGCTCGGTGAACGCCCGCATCTTGCACATCTCGGTGATGAAGCGGATGCCGGCGTTGACGAAGAAGCTGATGCGGCCGACGACCCGCGGGAAGTCCTCGTCCGGGACCGTGCCCGCCTGCTTGATGCTGTCGAGGACGCAAACGGCGGTCGCCAGCGCGAAGGCCAGCTCCTGGACCGGGGTCGCCGCCGCCTCCTGCAAGTGATACGAGCAGACGTTGGTCGGGTTCCACTTCGGAACCTCGCGGTAGGTGAAGGTGACCACGTCGGTGATGAGCTTCATCGACGGTCGCGGCGGCAGGATGTAGGTGCCGCGCGACAGATATTCCTTGATCAGATCGTTCTGGACCGTGCCCTGGAGCTTGGTCCGCGGCACGCCCTGCTTCTCGGCGACGGCGATGTAGAGGGCCAGGAGCCAGGGCGCCGTCGCGTTGATGGTCATCGAGGTGTTCATCTGCTCGAGCGGGATCGCGTCGAACAGCGTGAGCATGTCGGTGATCGAGGTGATCGGCACGCCGACCTTGCCGACCTCGCCTACCGCGAGCGCGTGGTCGCTGTCGTAGCCGGTCTGCGTCGGCAGGTCGAAGGCGACCGACAGGCCCGTCTGCCCACGCGACAGGTTGGTGCGGTAGAGCCGGTTCGACGCCTCCGCCGAGCTGTGGCCGGCGTAGGTGCGGAAGAGCCAGGGCTCGTCGCGTGCGGGGGCGGCCTCGCGGCCGGCGGGAGTCGGGGTCGCAGCCACCATGTTCAGCACCTTTCCATGTCGCGCCCTCGACGACGCGCTGCAGCAAATTTTATGTGCATTTGCGATAACACCTATTGTGCGCCGCCGTCAAAGGTGTTTAGGTGGGTAAGTATCACATTTCGGCATCACGCACCGGACGCCATGAACAAGCAAAGTGTTGAGCGGGTGATCCAGAAGTTCGGCTCGCAACAGCGCGTCGCCGAGCTCCTGGGCATCTGGCAGACGGCGGTGAGCGGCTGGGTCCGCCGCGGCGCCATCCCGGCGCGGCGCCAGCAGGAGCTGCTTCGGGTTGCCGCCGAGCACGGCATCGCCCTCTCGCCTGCCGATTTCTTCGCCGAGATTCCGGTCCTTGCGACGGTCTCGGCCAACAGCAACGATCACGGCCGCCCGCTGCCCGCCGTCCGGCCGACCGCCGCACCTGTCTTCCGCAACGAAGGGATCGCACCCGTCATGACCGCTGCCAACGTCGTGTCGCTCAAGGGCGACAGCAACGGCGCCGACGCCACGAGCACGCGCCCCACCAAGGACCTGTACGAGATCGGCGAGATTCCGCCGCTCGGCCATGTGCCCAAGAACATGTATGCGTGGACCATCCGCAAGGAGCGCCACGGCGATCCGCTGACCTCGATGCAGCAGGAGGTCGTGCCGGTTCCCGAGCTCGACAGCCACGACGTGCTGGTCATGGTCATGGCCGCCGGCGTCAACTACAACGGCGTCTGGGCGGCGCTCGGCACGCCGGTGTCGGTCCTCGACTTCCACAAGCAACCCTATCATATCGCCGGCTCGGACACGACGGGCATCGTCTGGGCGGTCGGCTCCAAGGTCACCCGCTGCAAGGTCGGCGACGAGGTCGTCGTTCACTGCAACCAGGACGACGGCGACGACGAGGAGTGCAATGGCGGCGACCCGATGCTGTCACCGTCGCAGCGCATCTGGGGTTACGAGACGCCCGTCGGCGCTTTCGCGCAGTTCACCGTCGTCCAGGCGCGCCAGGTCATGAAGCGGCCGGCGCATCTGACCTGGGAAGAATCGGGCTGCTACGTCCTGGTGCTCGCCACCGCCTACAGGATGCTGTTCGGCCACCCGCCGCACGAGCTCAAGCCCGGCGACAACGTCCTCGTCTGGGGCGGCGCCGGCGGCCTCGGCTCGATGGCGATCCAGCTCATCGCCGCGTCGGGCGCGAACGCCATCGCGGTGATCTCCGAGGAGGAGAAGCGCGACTTCGTCCTCTCGCTCGGCGCGAAGGCGGCCTTGAACCGCAAGGACTTCGACTGCTGGGGCCAGCTGCCGGACATCGACGACGTCGAGGGCTACAAGGCCTACCTCAAGAAGGTCCAGCAGTTCGGCAAGGCGATCTGGCAGATCACCGGCAAGGGGAAGGACGTCGACATGGTGTTCGAGCATCCCGGCGAGAGCACCTTCCCGGTCTCGGCCTACGTCGCCAAGCGGGGCGGCATGGTCGTCATCTGCGCCGGGACGACGGGCTACAACCTGACCTTCGACGCGCGCTTCATGTGGTACCGGCAAAAGCGCCTGCAGGGCAGCCACTTCGCCAACCTCAAGCAGGCGACGGCAGCCAACCAGTTCGTCGTCAACCGCCAGCTCGACCCCTGCATGAGCGAGGTGTTCAGCTGGAACGACATCCCGCGCGCGCATCGCCTGATGTGGAAGAACGAGCACAAGCCCGGCAACATGGCCGTGCTCGTCCAAGCCAAGCGGCCGGGCCTGCGCTCGCTCGAGGATGCGATCGACGCCTGAGCCGCGGGGCCCGAAACGGCGGATAGCGGCGTCCTGCCGTTGTCCGCCGGCGCATCGGGCTCTACATGATGATGATCGGCTGATATCGAGGACATTGCCATGGCGACCCAGCTTCGCGACATTCGCCCAGCCCTCTCGTTGACCGAGCAGTGCGCCGCGGCCGTGGCTGCCTGCGACCGCTACTTCGAGGCCGCGAAGGCCAGGGTCGCGGACGCAGTCGCCGCCAACGGCCTCGACGCCGAGCAGTTCGCGGCGCACGGCCTCGCCTGGGTCAAGGTCTACGTAGAGGCGCTGCGGGAAATGCAGGGCTGGGGTGCGAGGCTCGAGCAGGCTGGCGAGTTCCACGAGCGCGAGCAGCTCATCCTCGGCGGCGCGTTTGCCGAGTACCTCGCGCGCCTCGCCGGCGGCCTGCCGATGAGCCAGGGCGAGGTGGTCCGCCCGCACGACCTGGGCGTGGGGGACGACGCCCTGCACGCCTTCATCAGCGACGCCGCCGTGACCGAGCTGACCCGCACCGGCTGGACGCCCGAGAAGCGGGCCCGTCTCGCAGCACTCATCGAGGACGGCGACTTCGGCAACTGGGGCCTCGAGGACGAGAGCCTCGACATGATCCGCGACCAGTTTCGCCGCTTCTCCGACGAGGTCGTCAGGCCGCATGCCCACAAGTGGCACGAGCAGGACGAGCTCATCCCGATGGAGGTCGTCGAGCAGGTGGCCGAGATGGGCGTCTTCGGGCTCACCGTCGACGAGGCGTACGGCGGCCTCGGCATGGGCAAGGTCGCCATGTGCGTGGTCACCGAGGAGCTCAGCCGCGGCTATATCGGCGTCGGCTCCTTGGGCACCCGTAACGAGATCGCGGGCGAGCTCATCCAGATGGGCGGGACCGAGGCGCAGAAGCAGAAGTACCTGCCGAAGCTCGCTTCGGGCGAGATCCTGCCGACGGCGGTCTTCACCGAGCCCAACACCGGCTCCGACCTCGCGAGCCTGCAGACGCGCGCGGTCCGTGACGGCGACACCTGGAAGATCACCGGCCAGAAGACCTGGATCACGCACGGTGCGCGCGCCGACCTCATGACCGTGCTCGCCCGGACCAAGCCCGAGGAGAAGGGCTACAAGGGCCTGTCGATGTTCCTCGCCGAGAAGACCCGCGGCAGCGACGACAACCCGTTCCCCGATGCCGGCATCGACGGCGGCGAGATCGAGGTGCTCGGCTACCGCGGCATGAAGGAGTACACGCTCTCCCTCGACGGCTTCGAGGTGAAGGCCGAGAACCTCCTGGGGGAGGTCGAGGGCCAGGGCTTCAAGCAGCTCATGGCGACCTTTGAGGGTGCGCGCATCCAGACCGCCGCCCGCGCCGTCGGCGTCGCCCAGGCGGCGATGGAGACGGCGCTGCAATACGCCAAGGACAGAAAGCAGTTCGGCCAGCCAATCTACGTCTTCCCGCGGGTCTTCGGCAAGATCGCCTGGATGGCGGTCGAGATCATGATCGCGCGCCAGCTCACGATCTACGCGGCGCGGGAGAAGGACGCGGGTCATCGCTGCGACCTTGAGGCGGGTCTCGCCAAGCTGATCGGCGCGCAGGTCGCGTGGGCCTCGGCCGACAACGCGCTCCAGGTCCACGGCGGCAACGGCTACGCACTCGAGTACGAGATCAGCCGCATCCTCTGCGACGCGCGCATCCTCAATATCTTCGAGGGCGCCGCCGAGATCCAGGCCCAGGTCATCGCTCGCCGCCTCCTCGGCTGAGCCGGCAGCAGGGCCTCGGGGGCGCGCTGGCCGAAGCCGGCACGCTCGCGGCGTCTCGGCGGAGGGGAGGCGGGACCTCCCGGCCCGCCGTCAGCGGCAGCGCGCGGCCGCGCGCCCGCTCAATTGGCGGGGATCGTCAAGACCGCGCCGGCGCCGCGGTCCTCGCGCTCCAGGATCGTGGTGATCAAGAGAAGCATCGAGAAGGCGCGCTTGGTCCAGACGTCCTCGTCCTCGATCCAGTACCAGCGGCCGTCGTAGCGGACCCGGGCGAAGCCGTCGTCGGGCGGTAGCGGACCGCCCCTGACGCGGATGTCGATGCCGACGTCCGAGCCGCCGTCCGCGGCGCCGTCCGCGCCGGTGCGGCGCTGCCCGACCAGGCGCGGCGTCGCCGCCGTGGCGTCGGCGCCGTCGATCGTGAAGGCGATGTCGGAGAGGATTTCGATCAGCGAACGGGTCCAGAGTGCGATTTGGCCGCCGTCACCCGGCGCCACGCCCAAGACCACCTCGAAGCGGTCGCGATCGGGATCGAGCCCCAAAAGCTCGATGAGTGCTACGGCGCGCGGATCCGGCGCGGCTTCCGGCAGGTCGATGAACGAGATGTAGACCCGTTCGGTGTCCCGGTCGGGATCGGGCTCGAACGCGATCTGGACGAGGCCGTCGTTGCGGAGCTCCTGCATGAGCGCGACGACGCGCCAGAACCGGCCGGTCGGCGGCTCGGGACCGGCGAGCAGCTCGTTGTTGGGGACGCCGTTGATGCGCTCGACGGTGAGCCCCATCGCCGTGAAGAGGTGCGCTCCGCTGGCGATGAGGCCCACGACCTCGCGCGGCGGGATCGGCCGCAGCATGAACCGGGCGTAGTCGGCGCCCTGCAGGGGACGGATCGTGAAGGTGGGCCGATCGGCGAGTGAGCCCTCGGCGCGCACCGCGAAATCGTCGGTGAGGGCGAAGTCGGATGCGAACGTGCTGCCGACGCTGCCGAGCACCCGGCGCTCGTAGCCCGCCACGATCTGGTCGATGCGCACGACCGCGGGGATGTCACCGTAGCGCAGGCGGACGATGTTGAGGAGCAGCTGGCGCTTCTCGGCCTCGAGCAGCGCCGAGCCGTAGCCGATCTGATCGCGCTCGATGAAGGCCGGGCCCGCGCTCTCGCAGGCGGTGAGGACGGCGAGGAGGAGGAGACCGAAGCTGCGCACGCCGCGCCTTTCCCTGATGAGACGAGAGCCGCCACGATCTTCACCCGGCCGGGCCTACTCGGCGGCCTCGTCCAGCCCGATGAAGCCGCCGGACTGGTGCGCCCAGAGGTCGGCGTAGATGCCGCCCCGGGCGAGCAGCGCCGTGTGGTCGCCCTCTTCGACGACGCGCCCTGCGTCCATGACGACGATGCGGTCCATGCGCGCGATGGTCGACAGCCGATGCGCTATGGCGATCACGGTGCGGCCCTCCATGAGCCGGGCGAGCGCCGCCTGGACGGCCGCCTCGGTTTCGCTGTCGAGCGCCGCCGTCGCCTCGTCGAGGGCGAGAATCGGCGCGTCCTTCAAGATGGCGCGGGCGAGCGCGATGCGCTGGCGCTGGCCGCCCGAGAGCTTGACCCCGCGCTCGCCGAGGTGGGCGTCGTAGCCGGTGCGGCCGCGACGGTCCTCGAGCTGCCCGATGAACTCGTCGGCGGCGGCCTCCCGCGCGGCCTCGACGGCGGCCCCGCGACCCGCCTCCGGCCGGCCGTAGAGGATGTTGTCGAGCGCCGAGCGGTTGAACATCGCGGTTTCCTGGGTGACCACGGCGATCTGCCGGCGCAGGTGCTCCTGGGTGAGGGCGCGGATGTCGACCCCGTCGAGGGTGATGCGGCCGCCCTCGACGTCGTAGAGGCGCGGCAGGAGCGCGAGCGCGGTCGACTTGCCGGCGCCGGAGCGGCCGACCAGCGCCACCTTCTCGCCCGCAGCGATCCTGAGCGAGAAGCCGTCGAGCCCGCCGCCGTCCGAGCGCCCGTAGCGGAAGACCACGTTCTCGAAGGCGACGGCACCCCGGGCGCGGGGTGCTGCCCGCGCGTCGGGCGCGTCGACGACGTCGTGCGGCGGGGTGAGGGTCTGGATGCCGTCCTCGATGATGCCGACATTGGCGAAGATCGACATGCCGGTGAACGAGATCCAGCCGCTCATCTGGGCGAGGCGCATGGCGAGGAAGCCCGCGACCGCGATCACGCCGACGCTCGCCGCGTCCTGCGCCCAGAGGACGAGTGCCGTGCCGACCAGCGCCAGCGGCAGGGTGCCCGCCAGGACCGCGAGCCAGGCGCGGAAGTGCTGGACGGTGCGGCCGAAGGCGAGTGCTGCCGCGCGAAAGCGGGCGAGGGCGGTCCGCGCCGCCGCGGCCTCGCGGCCGGCATGGGCGAAGAGCTTGACCGTCGCCATGTGCGACAGGCTGTCGACGAGCTGGCCCGAGAGCCCGGCGCGCGCCTCGGCGCGGCGTTGCGCGCAGGTGCGGATGCGCGGCAGGTAGTGCCCGACGAGCAGCCCGTAGACCGCGAGCCACACCAGAAGGACGCCGCCGAGCCGCGCATCGACGACCGCGAGGGCGGCGAGCGCGCCCAGGGCCGCGGCGAGCGCGAAGCCGATCGAGTTCATCGCCTCGTTGACGGTCTCGCTCAGCGCCGTGGCGGTCTGCATCTGCTTTTGCGCGAGCCGGCCGGTGAAGTCGTCCTCGAAGTAGCGCAGGCTCTGGCCGAGGGTGTGGTCGTGCAGGCGCCCGACGGCGAGGTGGAAGAGGCCGGGGCCGAGCGAGCGGCTGGTGAGCGCGCTGGAGAGGATCATCAAGGCCGGGCGGACCAGCAGGAAGAAGGCCACCGCGGCCGCGAGCAGCGGGCCGTTGGCGGCGAAGAAGGCGTCGGCGCCGGCGGCAGAGGCGTCGACGATCCAGCCGATGAGCCAGGCGGCCACGGCCTCGGAGGCGCCGACCAGGACCGAGGCGGCGCCGAGCAGGCCGACCGTGGGCCAGGCACCGCCGAGCGCCCAGCGGACGAAGGCCGCGAGCGTGCGCGGCGGCGGGCCGTCGCCGGGGGCATCGGGATCGAAGAGGTGCTCGGTCCAGCGCATCCGCGCGCGGCTCCCGGCTCGAGGATCGAAGGGGTGTGCCTTGCAACATAGGCCGTCCGGCGGCCGCGGCCCAGGCGCGGCGCGTCCGGCCGTGGCCGCGCTGCGTCGGCCCCGATCCTCGGGCCGCGGCCATCGCGGGGGTTGCGCGCGCGCGACGATTTCGCCACACCCACGGCCATGGGTCCGGTCTTCGCTGCGCTCGGTGGGCTTCTTCTCTTCGTCGGCGCGTCCTGCGCGGTCGCGGAGTTGCTGTTGATCGCGATCGGCGGCGCCGATCCGTTCTTCACGCTGCGCGACCTGTGGACGAGCCTGCGCCTGCCGGGGCTCGGCGGCGCTGCCGCGGGCGACGGGGCGACGTCGCTCGCCACGGCACCGATCGCGTGGCTGACGGCGCTGCCGAGCTGGCTCGTCTTCGCGGCGCTGGGCGGCCTGCTCATGCTGGGCCGCGGCCGCGGCCGCGAGCGCCCCTTCGGCTGACGGCGCGCCGCGCCGAGCCTTCGGGACGAACGAAAAGGGCCGCCCCGCGAGACGGCGCTCATTCCTTGCGGTCATAGCGACGTGCCGGCGGCTGGACCCCATTTCCAACGGCGTTGGCAGGCCGTGGGCCCATCCCTGCCCTCGTCGCGGAGCCTCTTCGATCGGCCGCTCACCGCCTGGGTAAAGCCGTCGAAACCAACGCCCTCGGTCGGGCCTCGCCGGCGCTCGGCCTCGGGCTCCGGGTCATCGTCGCCTTCGAGCGGGCCGGCACCGCCGCCGAGCCCTGGCACCCGACGACGGCGCTGGTGACGACCGGGCTCTACGCCCGCATCCGCAACCCGATGTACGTGGCGCTGGTCCTGCTCCTCACGGGCATCGGGCTCCTCAGCGGCGGGGCCTGGCTCTTGCTCCTCGTGCCGGTCCTGGGTGCGGTGCTCCACCTCGGCGTGGTCCGGCCCGAGGAGCGCTACCTCGCCGGGCGCTTCGGCGACGCCTACCGGGCCTACCGCAGCCGCGCGCCCCGCTACGGCTGGCCCGGGCCGCTGGCCGGGCGCGGGCCGGATTAGGTCGGCCAAGTCGCTGCCGCCGCTGGGATTTCCGTCATTCTGGTTTCGTTCGGAC
>CAYZSE010000095.1:0-14007 GCA_964481035.1 uncultured Geminicoccaceae bacterium
CGCTTCCCGCGGCCCGTGCTGGTCTGGCCCGTGACCGTCCAGGGCGAGCGCTGCGCGCCCGAGGTCGCGGCCGCCATCCGTGGCTTCAACGCGCTGCCCGCGACCGGCTGGCCGCGGCGCCCGGACGTGCTGATCGTCGCCCGCGGCGGCGGCTCGATCGAGGACTTGTGGGGCTTCAACGACGAGGCCGTCGTCCGCGCCGCCGCCGCGAGCGCCATCCCGCTCGTCTCCGCCGTCGGCCACGAGACCGACACGACGCTCATCGACCTCGCCGCCGATCTCAGGGCACCGACGCCGACGGCGGCGGCCGAAGCCGTCGTCCCGGTCGCAGCCGAGCTGCGCCAACGGCTCGTGCGCGACGGCGACCGGCTGACGGCGACGCTCGAGCGCTCTCTGCAGAACGCGGCGCAACGGCTCGACGACGTCGGCGAAAAGCTGCCGCGCGTGAAGCTGCGGGCGCTCGAGGACCGGGCCCGCGCCTTGCGCGCGGCGAGCCTACGGCTGCGCACGCCCGCGGACCTGTTGCGCGAGCGCGCGGCGGCGCTGGGGGTCGCCGGCCGCGGCCTGGAGCGCGCCTACGGCCAGCGGCTCGAGCGCGACGAGGGCCGGCTCGCCCGCGCCGTCGAGCGGCTGGAGCCGGCGCTCGCCCGCCGCCTCGAGCGCGGCGACACCCGCCTCGACGGCCTCGCCCGCCGCCTCGACAGCCTCAGCTACCAGCGCACCCTGGCACGCGGCTACGCCCTGGTGCGCGACGAGGCCGGCCGGCTCGTCGCCGGCGTCGCCGAGGCGCAGAGCCGCGCCGCCCTGGAGATCGAGTTCGAGGACGGCCGGCTCGCGGTCCTGCCGGCCGACGGCGGCGGCAAGCGCGCCCGGCCCAAGCGCGCGCGGGCCGGCAAGGACGGCGACGGCCCGGCCCAACGCTCGCTTCTCTAGCCCCTCCTTTAGCCACGGAGACCCGACCTTTGCCCGTCCCGCCGCCCGACCCCGATCAGCCCGCCATCGAGCGCCTGCTGGCGATCATGGCGGCATTGCGCGATCCCGACCTGGGCTGTCCCTGGGACATCGAGCAGAGCTTTACGACCATCGCGCCCTACACCATCGAGGAGGCCTACGAGGTCGCCGACGCCATCGAGCGCGGCCATGTCGAGGACTTGAAGAAGGAGCTGGGCGACCTCTTGCTCCAGGTCGTCTACCACGCGCGGATGGCCGAGGAGGCGGGCTGGTTCGCCTTCGCCGACATAGCCGCCGCCATCGCCGAGAAGATGATCCAGCGCCACCCGCACGTCTTCGGCGATGTCGAGGTCGCGGGTGCGGCGGCCCAGCGGGTCGCCTGGGAGGAGACCAAGCGCGCCGAGCGGGCCGCACGGGCCGAGGCCGAGGGCACGCGCGCGCGCATCCTCGCCGACGTGCCCCTGGCGCTGCCCGCCCTCAAGCGCGCGCAAAAGCTCCAGGCCCGCGCCGCGCGCGTCGGCTTCGACTGGCCCGACGCGGAGGGCGCGCGCGCCAAGGTCCGCGAGGAACTGCAGGAGGTCGAGCAGGCCCGTGGGGACCGCGCGGCGCTCGTGGCCGAGGTCGGCGATCTGCTGTTCGCCTGCGTCAACCTCGCCCGCCACCTCGACGTCTCGGCCGAGGAGGCGCTGCAGGCGGCGTCGCGCAAGTTCGAGCGCCGCTTCGCCGCCATCGAGGATGCCCTCGCGGCGCAAGGCCTGCGGCCCGAGGAGGTCGATCTCGCCACCCTCGAGCGGCTCTGGCGAGCGGCCAAGTGCTTGGAGGTCGAGCCTTGAGCGCGCCCCGCCCGCGGCCATCGAGCCCGACCTCAGAAGGCGGCGCTCTTGTGCCCGGGATCCGGGATGTCCAGCTGCAGGCGTCGAGCGTTGGCGAAGCGCCGGACGCGCTCGACGTTCTCGGTCGCGACATCGAGCTCGACCACGGTCTCCAGCTCGCCGTCCTCGCGGTGCACGACGGCGCCGAGGCCGTAGGCGCGCGCCAACGCCTCGCCGTCGGCGACCGGGACGTGCAGCGTCATGCGGGTGCGAAAACGCCCCAAGCGCGCGGCGACGAGGGCCAAGAGATCGCCCTCGCCCTCGCCCGTCACCGCCGAGCCCAGGACGGCGCCGCCGGGCCGCGCCCGGGCGTCGAGTGCCGCGCGCTCCTCCGCGTCCAGCATGTCGACCTTGTTCCAGAGCTCGACGACGCGCCGCTCCTGCGCCGCCTCGTCGAGGCCGAGCTCGGCGAGCACCGCCGCCACATCGGCGCGCTGGGCGTCGCTCGCCGGGCTCGCGATGTCGCGGACGTGAACGATGACCTCCGCCGCGAGCACCTCCTCGAGGGTCGCGCGGAAGGCGGCGACGAGCTGGGTCGGCAGATCGGAGATGAAGCCGACGGTGTCGCTCAAGGCCACCCGCTCGCCCGTCGGCAGACGGACCGCACGGATGGTCGGATCGAGGGTCGCGAACAGCTGATCGGCGGCGAGCACGTCGGCGCGGGTCAGCCGGTTGAACCAGGTCGACTTGCCGGCGTTGGTGTAGCCGACCAGCGCCACGGCCGGCAGCGGAACGCGGCCGCGGGCGTCGCGCTGCAGCGTTCGGGTGCGCTTGACCTCGGCGAGCTGGCGGCGGATCTGCGTGATGCGGTCGTCGATGCGTCGCCGGTCGAGCTCGATCTGCCGCTCGCCGGGGCCGCCCATGAAGCCGGCGCCGCCCCGCTGCCGCTCGAGATGGGTCCAGGAGCGGACCAGCCGCGAGCGCTGGTAGCTCAAGGCGGCGAGCTCGACCTGCAGCCGGCCTTCAGCCGTCTGCGCGCGCTCGCCGAAGATCTCCAGAATGAGGCCCGTGCGATCGATGACCTTGGCCTGCAGCGCGCGCTCCAGGTTGCGCTGCTGAATCGGCGTCAGCGCAGCATCGACGACCGCGAGCTCGATGCGCTCGTCGGCGACGAGGTCCTTCAGCCAGCCGAGCCGACCGCCGCCGATGAGCGTCGCCGGACGGGGGTCGCGCAAAGGGAACCGCTCGGCCGTCGCGATCTCGACACCGAGACCGCGGGCGAGGCGAACCGCCTCGTCGAGGCGCTCGACGCCGAGCCGCTCGGACATTCGCGGGTCGAGCTCGGGGCGGACGACGACCGCCCGGCCCGAGCTCTCGCCCGGGGGAGGCGGGCCCGTCGCGCCTACTCCGGCGTCGCCGCGGCGGGCGCCGCCGGGGCTGCGGCGGGCGCCGCCGTGGCTGCGGCAGCGGCCGGAGCCGTGGCCGCCCCTTGGGCTTCCTGGCCGGGCTCGTACAGCCGGATCGGCGCTGCCGGCATCACCGTCGACACCGCGTGCTTGTAGACCAATTGCACATGGCCGTCCCGCCGCAGCAACAGGCAAAAATTGTCGAACGAGCTGATCACGCCCTGCAATTTGACCCCGTTGATGAGAAAGATCGTCACCGCAATCTTGTTCTTGCGAACGTGGTTGAGGAACACGTCTTGCAAGTTGGGCGATTTTTCGGCCGCCATTTGTTGAACCTTTCGGAACGCGTCGCGAGAGAAGCTAAGGCGACGAAAGTGGGAACCACGTCGGCTGCAATGTTACTCTGCCGCCGCGGCGACGGCAACGCCCGCCGGTTGGCGATTGCCGAAGACGTGCCGATGGAATGCCGTCTGCAGTCGCCGGGTCACCGGCCCGGGCTCGCCGTCGCCGACCACCCGGTCGTCGACCCGCACCACGGGCATCACCCAGGAGCTCGTGCTCGACAAGAACGCCTCCTGCGCGTGCGCGATCTCGTCGACGGTGAAGGCCCGTTCCGCGACGCGGAAGCCCTCGGCATCGGCCAGTTCCAAGATCACCGATCTGGTCACGCCACCGAGGATCAGCGACGACAGCGGATGGGTGCGCAGCACGCCGTCGGCGTCGACGATGAAGGCGTTGCTGCTGGTGGCCTCGGTGACGATGTCGCCCGCGCGCACGAGCCACGCCTCATAGGCGCCCGCCTCGGCCGCCTCCTGCTTGGCGAGCACATTCGGCAGGAGGCTGATCGACTTGACCTCGCACTTGAGCCAGCGGATGTCGGGTGCCGTGACCACGTTCACACCGGCGGCGTAATCGCCGGCGGCCGGGCGCTTGAGCCGCTTGGCGGTGATGAACAGCGACGGCGTCGCGTGGCGCGGGAACAGATGGTCGCGCGGCGCGCTGCCGCGGCTGACCTGGAGATAGACGGTGGCCTCGGCGAGCCGGTTGCGGCGCACGGTCTCGAGCACGATCTGCCGCAACGCCGCGTCGGTCATCGGTGGCTCGATCCGCAGCGCCGCGAGCGAGCGGTGCAGCCGCGCGAAGTGCCGATCGCCGTCGACCATCCGGCCGTGGACCACCTTGAGAACCTCGTAGACGCCGTCGGCGAACTGGTTGCCGCGATCCTCGACGTGGACGGTGGCGTCGCGCTTGGGCAGGTAGCGCCCGTTGACATAGGCGATCCGGGCCATGTGTCCTCTCCGGTCGTTCAAAAGTAATCTAGGCGCACGGCAAACAGCTTTTCCACCCGCTTCACCATTTGGGCCCGCGCGGCGACGATGACACGGTCCCGGGCGTAGATCACGGTGTCGCCGCGGGGCGTGAGCACACGGTCGCCGCGGACGACGGCGGCGACGATCACCCCGGCCGGCAGCCGCACCTCCTTGAGCGGCAGACCGACCAGCGGTGACGTCTCGAGGGCCTCGGCCTCGAACACCTCGGCCGCCCCGTCGACGATCGACTGCACGGCCCGGATGCGGCCGCGGCGAACATGGCGGAGCACGCTGGAGACCGTCGTTTCCCGAGGGTTGATCGCGACGTCGATGCCGAGAGGGCCGAGCAGCGGCGCGTAATTGCCGTGGTTGACGAGCGAGAAAGCGAGCGCGCAACCCTGTCGCTTGGCCAGCAACGCCGACATGATGTTGACCTCGTCGTCGTTGGTCACGCAGACGATCGCTCCGGCGGCCCGGACGTTGGCCTCGCTCAAGAGCTCGTCCTCGCGGGCGTCGCCCAGAAGGACGTTGATGCGGGGATGGGCCGCCGCCAGGGCCTCCGCCCGCTCCGCCCGCCATTCGATGAGCTTGAGCGCGACATCGGGGCGTGCCTGCTCGATGATCTCGATGAGATAGCGCCCGACATTGCCGCCGCCGACGACGGCGAGACGCTCGGCCTGCGGCTTCTCGTAGCCGAACGCGCTCATCGCCCGCTCCATGCGCGCTGTCTCGACGACGAAATAGGCGTCGTCGCCCTCGAGGAGCTGGTCGTCGCCGCCGGGCACGAAGAAGTGGCCGTCGCGCACGATACCGACGGTCGTCAGGTGCAGATCCGGGAAGAGAAACCCGAGCTGCCGCAAGGGCGTGTCCAGCATCGGGCAATCGATGTTGCAGCGCACGGCCATGAGCCGCACCCGGTCCTCGGCAAACGGGATGACCTCGAGCGCTCCGGGCACCTCCAGCCGCCGGGCGATGGTCCGCGCAACCTCGTATTCGGGCGAGATGATGACGTCGATGGGCAGATGCGCAGAGCGAAACAGGTCGTTCCAGCGCGGCGCCAGATAGGCCTGCTGGCGGATCCGCGCGATCTTGGTCGGCACGTCGAAGAGCGTGTGCGACACTTGGCAGGCCACCATGTTGACCTCGTCCGCGTGGGTCACCGCGATCAGCATGTCCGCATCCGGGGCACCGGCGCTCGCGAGCACGTCCGGGTGCGACGCGTGGCCCGCGATCGCCTTGATGTCGAGGCTCTCGCCGAGCTTCTGGGCGAGGTCCTGGCGCTGGTCGATGACCGTCACGTCGTGCCCGGCGCGCACCAGGTAGCTGGAGATGTTCATGCCGACGAGCCCGGCGCCGCAGACGACGACCTTCAAAGCGTCAGCCCTCGCTGCTCTGGAGATCCAGCGAGCGCAGCTTGCGGTGCAAGGCCGAGCGTTCCATCCCGACGAACAGCGCGGTCCGCGACACGTTGCCGCCGAACCGCTCGAGCTGTGCCTTCAGGTAGGCCCGCTCGAACCGCTCGCGCGCGTCCCTGAGAGGCAGCGTCACGTAGTCGGCGGCGTGGATGTCGAGGGCCGCGTTGGCGCCTTGGACGATCTCGGGCGGTAGCGCGTCGACGTCGATGTCACTGCGCGGATCGCCCGGCGCCATGATGATGATGCGCTCGATGGCGTTCTTCAGCTCGCGGACGTTGCCGGGCCATTCGGCCGCCTGCAGGATCGCGAGCGCCTCGTCGGAAAAGGCGCGCCTGGGCAGGCCCGCGGCGCGGGTCAGCAGCTCGACGAAATGCTCGACGAAGAGCGGAATGTCCTCGCGCCGCTGGCTCAACGGCGGCACGTGCAGCGGCACGACGTTGAGGCGGTAGTACAGGTCCTCGCGAAACCGCCCCGCCTGGATCTCGTCCTCGAGCCGGGCATGGGTGGCGGCGAGGATGCGTACGTCGACGCCGATCTCCTGGGTTCCGCCGACGCGCAGGAAACGCTGCTCTTGGAGAACGCGCAGCAATTTCCCTTGGGTCTCGAGCGGCATGTCGGCCACCTCGTCGATCAACAGCGTCCCGCCGTGGGCGCGCTCGAGCATCCCGGCCCGGACGATGTCGCCGGCGGGACGGCGCTCCTCGCTGCCGAAGAGCTCGAGGGCGACGCGCTCCGGCGCCAGGGTCGCGGCGTTGATGACGAGAAACGGCCCCTCCGACCGCCGCGAGCGGGCGTGCAGGCCGCGGGCGACGATCTCCTTGCCGACCCCGGCGGGACCGGTGATGAGCAGCCGGCTGTTGGTCGGCGCCACCCGCTCGATCGCCTGACGGATCTGGCTCATCGCCGGGGAGCGGCCGATCAGCACGTCGTCGGCACGGGATTTGAGGCGCAGCTCCGCCACCTCGCGGCGCAACTTTGCCGCCTCCAGCGCACGGGCGACGGCGATGAGGAGGCGGTCCGCCTTGAAGGGCTTCTCGAGAAAGTCGTAGGCGCCCTTGCGAATGGCGGCGACGGCCGTCTCGATCGTGCCATGGCCGCTGATCACGAGCACCGGCAGCTCCGGCTCGCGCCGCCGCATCTCGTCCAGGAGCTCGATTCCGTCGAGCTCGCTCCCCTCGAGCCAGACGTCGAGCAGGACGAGCGCGGGCGGCGTCGCGTCGAGCTCGCGCAGGGCCTCCGTGCTGTCCTTGGCCGAACGGGGCCTGAAGCCCTCGTCCTCCAGGATGTCGGCCACCGTCTCGCGAATGGCGGCCTCGTCGTCGACGATCAGGATGTCCGCGCTCATGCCGCCACGCTATCGAGCGCTCCGGCCGCGAACGCAAGCGTTACCATCGCCCCGCCGTCGGGCGCGGGGGCGAGCAGCAGTCGCCCGCCGTGCTCCTCCATGATCCGCTTGACGATGGCGAGGCCGAGGCCGGTGCCGTTGCGCCTGGAGGTCACGTAGGGCTCGGTGAGGCGGTGCAGGTCGTTGTCGGGCCAGCCGGGGCCGTTATCGGCGACGGTGATCCGGATCTCCGGGCCACGGGCCTCGACCGCGCTCGTGATCCGCCCCGCCTGGACACGGGCCTCGGTGATCGCCTGGGCCGCGTTCTGCAGAAGGTTGGTGAGCGCCTGCGCCAGCTTGCGACCGTCGCAGGTCAGCGTGACCTCCTCGGCGGGCAGCTCGAGCGCGAAGGCGATGTCCGGGTGGCTCGCACGATGCAGCTCGACCGTTCGCCGAACGATGTCGCCGACCGGCTCGGCCTTCAGCTCGGGCGGCGGCATCCGGGCGAAGGCCGAGAACTCGTCGATGAGCCGGCGGATGATCTCGACCTGATCGCCGATGGTCGCCACCGCCCGCTCGAAGCTCGGGCGCTGCGCGCCGGCGAGCGCCGCGTATTTGCGGCCGAGCCGTTCGGCGGAAAGCTGGATGGGTGTGAGCGGGTTCTTGATCTCGTGGGCGACGCGCCGGGCGACATCGGCCCAGGCCGCCTGCCGCTGCGCCTGCAACAGGGCCGAGATGTCGTCGAAGGTGAGGACGTAGCCCCGGATGTCGCCGCCGTCTATCTGCGCCTCCACCCGGATGAGCAGCGTGTGCACCCGGCCCGCGCGCACGACGTCGACCTGCTCGCGCGCGGGCATCGGGGGGCGCTCCGTCGCCTGCGCCAGGACGCCGAGCGCTTCGGGCAGGACGTCGGCGAGCCGCACACCGACCAGCGCGTCGAGCTCGCGACCGAAGAAGGCGGCGGCAGTCCGGTTCGGCAATTCGATGTTGCCGTCGTGGTCGACGCCGATGACGCCGGCGTTCACCCCGCCGAGAACCGCCTCGGTGAAGCGGCGGCGCTCGTCGAGCTCCTGATTGGCGGCGATCAGCGCGTGGCGCTGCGCGCCGAGCTGGGAGGTCATGCGGTTGAAGGCGCGGGTCAGCCGCCCGAGCTCCTCGGCTTCGGGGCCGTCCGCCACTCGGACCGCGAGATCGCCGTCGCGGACCCGGTCCGCGGCGGCGGCGAGCCGCGCGATGGGCGTGGCGATGCGGTCGGCGAAGGCGGCCCCGGCCCAGACCGCCACCAGCAGCAAGAGGAGCGCCACGGTGGTGAAGATGAGCGTGAAGGTGACGCGGATGTCGGCCCGCTCGGCGGCGATCTCCTGGTAGTCGCCGACGACCCGCTCGGTCTCGGCGACGTAGCCGAGGACGTCGGCGTCGACGAAGCGGCCGACCAGGAGATAGGCGTCGAGGAGGCCGGGGATGCGGACGAGCGCGCGCACGCGATCCTCGGTGTCGCTCGTCAGGATGACGACGTCGCCGGCCTCGGCCTGCGCGATCGCGGCGGGGTCGATGTCGGCGACCGAGATGCCGAAGGTGAGCCCGCTGCGGCCGAGCTCGCGCCCGTCGGCCGTGAAGACCAGCGCCTCGGTCAGCGAGCGCAGCGCCGCCTGGGCGTCGAGCAGGCGGGTGAGGCGGGCGTCGCCCGTGACGAGCAGTGGCGTCTCGACGCCGAGATCGGCCGCCATGGCGAAGGCGTCGGCGCGGATGTTGGCGCGGTGCTCCTCGAGATACGCGCTCGCGACGCTCAAGGAGTTGGTGAGCGCCCGCTGCACCCGATCCGCGAACCAGGTGTCGAGGCCGAAGTTGAAGAAGACGAGCGAGAAGATCGAGACGAGTACGGCCGGCGTGACCGCGACCAGGCCGAACATCGACACCATGCGCGTCTGCAGAGCGCCGCCCAGGCCCCGCCGGCGCGCCCGCACCAGCGCCAGCAGCTGCCGGCCGACCAGCACGGCGAGCAGGACGAGGATGAAGAGGTTGACGTTCAAGAGCAGCAGCACCGTGCCCGCATCGGTGCCGGCCGCGGGCCGGCCGGCCATCGCCAGCCAGGTGGCGGCGCCGCCGAGCCCGACCATGACGACGAGCAGCACGGCCATGCGCGCAGCGATGCTCTGCCCTTCGAGCCGCCGCAGCGCCCGCATGGCGAGGCGCGCCGGCGCCGTCGCTTCGACTTCCCTCATGTCCCCCGTGTCGCCGGTGGTGACCCGCGTCAACGTGGACTGCGGATCACGTCGATGTCCAGATCCCTGATCTTCTTGCGCAGGGTGTTGCGGTTGAGGCCGAGGATGCTCGCTGCGCGGAGCTGGTTGCCCCGGGTGGCCGACAGGATCTCCGAGATGAGCGGCCGTTCGATCTCTTGCAGGACCTCGAGGTAGAGCCCGGAGACGTCGTCGACCCGCACGCTCGCTACGAGCCGGCGCTCGACATGGCGCGCGACCATCGCCGCGAGGCTGTCGTCGGCCGGGCCTTCGCTCGCCGCGGGGCGTTGCGCCTCCTTGAGCTCTTCCTCGACGAGCGGGCCCGCGATGAGGTCCTCGGAGTAGAGAACGACGACGCGGCGCACGAGGTTCTCCAGCTCGCGCACGTTGCCGGGCCAGCGGTGCGCCTTGAGTGCCTGGATCGCTGCGGGGTCGAACGACTTGAGCGGCAGGCCCTGGGCGTGGCAGGCGGCGAGGAAGTGCTCGAGCAGCGCCGGGATGTCCTCGACACGCTCCCGGAGCGCCGGCAGACGGATCGGCACCACGTTGAGGCGGTAGAACAGATCCTCGCGGAAGAGGCCCTGCGCGACGAGCGCGCGGAGGTCGCGGTGGCTGGCGGCGAGGATGCGGACGTCGGCACGCACCGCCTCGCGCGCCCCCACCGGCATGAACTCGCCCTGCTGCAGGACCCGCAGGAGCCGGGTCTGCGCCTCGAGCGGCATGTCGCCGATCTCGTCGAGGAACAGCGTGCCGCCCTCGGCCTGCTCGAAGCGGCCCGCCTTGCGCGCGGCGGCGCCGGTGAACGCGCCCTTCTCGTGCCCGAACAGCTCGCTCTCGATCAGCTCGCGGGGGATCGCCGCCATGTTGACGGCGACGAACGGCCCGTGCCGCCGGCGGCCGTAGTCGTGCAGGGCTTTGGCGACGAGCTCCTTGCCGGTCCCGCTCTCGCCCGAGATCAGCACCGTGAGATCGGTGCCGACGAGCCTGGCGAGGATGCGATAGATCTCCTGCATCGCCGGTGAGCGGCCGATGATCGGCAGGTTCTCCTCGCCCTCCAGGCGGACGCGGTCGTGCGTCGGGCGTTGCTCGGTGCTGGACAGCGCTCGCTGCACGGCGGCGATCAGCGTGCCGATGTCGAAGGGCTTGGGCAGATACTCGAACGCGCCGCGCTCGGTCGCCCGGACCGCCGTCAAGAGGGTGTTCTGCGCGCTCATGACGATGATCGGAAGGTCCGGGCGGCGCGTGCGGATCTGCGGCAGGATGTCGAGGCTGTTCTCGTCCGGCAGCATGACGTCCATGATCGCCGCATCGCCGATGCCGTCCTCGACCCATTGCCAGAAGGTCGCCGCGGCTCGCGTCGCCTGGACGTGGAAGCCCTGGCGGGACAGGGCGCGGCTGACGACCGTGCGGATCGCGTTGTCGTCCTCGGCGATGAGGATCGTGCGCTCGGTCATTCGACGGGCTCCACGCTGGATCCGGTGTAGGCGGGCAGGCTGACCCGGAAGACGGTGCCGCGCGGCTGGTTCTGGAAATCGACGACGCCGCCGTGGTCGTTGACGATCTTCGCGACGAGCGACAGGCCGAGCCCGGTGCCGCGGGCCTTGCCCGTGACGAAGGGATCGAACAGATGCGCGGCCAGGTCGTCGGGAACACCCGGGCCGTCGTCCCAGATCTCGACGGTGATCGGCAGCTCCACACGCTCGCGGCTGTTCTTCTGGCCGATCCGCAGGCCGTGCCGGTAATGGGTGACGAGGCGGATCTCGCCACCGCCTCGGCCCGCCGCCTCGCAGGCGTTCTTGACGAGGTTCAAGAACACCTGGACCAGCTGGTCGCGATCGCCGGCCACGGGCGGCAGCGACGGGTCGTAGCGCTCGACCATCGTGAGATGACGCCCGAAGCCGGTCTCGGCGAGCCGCCGCACGTGCTCGAGCACCCGATGGACGTTGACCGGCGCCGGCTCCATCGGGCGGCCCTCGCTGAACTGCTCCATCCGCGCGACCAGCGCGACGATGCGGTCGGTCTCGTCGCAGATGAGCTGGACGAGCTGGCGATCCTCGCTGTCGAGCGCTCCCTCCAGCAGCTGGGCGGCGCCGCGGATGCCGGACAGCGGGTTCTTCACCTCGTGCGCCAGCATCGCCGCGAGCTGGGCGACCGAGCGCGCCGCGGAGCGGTTCGCGAGCTGCTGGTCGAGCTGGCGCGCGACGGAGCAGCGATGGAGGATCGCGAGCACGTGCGTCGGCGGTTCGCCGACCGGGCTCAGATGAACGTCGACGAGTTGCGCCTCGCCGCGGCGCGTGGCGAAGGTCACGCCGTAGTCGGAGACCGAATGCCCGGCTTGCGCAACCTCGCTGACGAGGGCGAAGGCGTGCGCATCGGCGGCGATCACCTCCTCGAGCGCGCGGCCGCGCAGGTGGGTGTCGCTCGCGCCCAGCATCTGCTCGCCGGCCGGATTGACATAGGCGACCCTGAGCAAGCGATCGACGAGCAGGACCCCGCTCGGCACGGCGCTCAAGATGAGCCCGTCCATGGGCATGTCGGTGCTGGCGGGCCGACGACCCGCTACGGCTGAACAAACTTTGGGCAAGCGTGTCGCTCCACGAGGCTATGCCTACTTTTCAAGCACTCTAGACGCTGAGCTGACCGCAGACAACTCTTCTTGCCACTCGACCGGGCAACGCTTCCGTGCATGATCGTCGCAGTTTCGATCGAGGATGCACGATGCAGCCCTACGCCATCGTCGTCGGCGCCGGCAGCGGCAGCCGGTTCGGCGGCGACGCGCCCAAGCAATACCAGAGGCTGGCGGGCCGGCCGATCTTCCGGCGCTCGCTCGAGTGCTTCATCGCCCATCGCGGCCTCGTCGGCGTCGTGCCCGTCGTCGGCGCAGACGACGCCGATCGATTCGCCCGAGCCTGCGGCGACCTGGCGACGCTGCCGCCGGTCATCGGCGGCGCCACCCGCAGCGCGTCCGTTCGCCGCGCGCTCGACGCGCTCGCTCCGCTCCGGCCGAGCCATGTGCTGGTCCACGACGCCGCCCGCCCGCTCGTCGCGCCGGCGGTCGTAGACCGCGTGCTCGGCGCCCTCGGCCGCTACGACGCCGTGGTCCCCGGCGTCGCCGTTCGCGACACGCTCAAGCGCGCGCCCGACGGCCGCATCGACCGGACGGTCGATCGCGCCGACCTTTGGGCCGTGCAGACGCCCCAGGGCTTCGCCTTCGACCTGCTCGCCCGGGCGCACGCCGCCGGCGGCGAGGCCACCGACGACGCCACCCTGATCGAGCGCCTGGGCGGCGTAGTCCACGTCGTCGCGGGAGATGTCATGAATCTCAAGATCACCGAGCCCGCCGACCTCGACCTGGCGCAGCGCCTGCTCGGTATGGGCGCGGTGCCGCGCATCGGCACCGGCTTCGACGTGCATCGCCTCGAGCCGGGCTCGGGCGTCAGGCTCGGCGGACTCGAGATCCCCGGCCCGTTGCGGCTCACCGGCCATTCGGACGCCGACGTCGCGCTGCACGCGCTGACCGACGCCGTCCTCGGCACCCTCGGCATCGGCGATATCGGCACTCTCTTTCCGCCCGGCGACGAGCGCTGGCGCGGCGCCGACAGCGCGATCTTCCTCGACGAGGCGTGCCGCCGGGTCGCCGCCGCCCACGGCCGGATCGCCCATCTCGACCTCACGATCGTCTGCGAGCGGCCCAAGATCGGCCCGTACCGTGAGCCGATGCGGGCGCGGATCGCCGCGATCTGCGGTCTCGACGCGGCGGCGGTGAGCGTCAAGGCGACCACGACCGAGCGGCTCGGCTTCGCCGGCCGCGGCGAGGGCATCGCGGCCCAGGCCGCGGCGACGGTGATCTACCCCGAGTGAGCACCGCCGCCCACCTCGTCGCGACGCTCTTCCACATCGGTCATCTGCCCCGGGCGCCCGCTACCTGGTGCACCCTCGCAGCGCTGCCGCCGGGTGCGATCATCCTTCTCTGGGGCGGCCCTTGGGTGCTCGCCCTGGCCGTGCTCGTGGTCGTCGCGCTCGGCATCTGGGCGCTCGCCGTCTACGAGCGCGCCAGCGGCCGCCACGCCCCCAGGGCCCGGACCTGATCCTCGCGTTCGTGCTCTTTCGGGTGCTCGACATCATCAAGCCGTGGCCCTGCCGGCAAATCGACCGAATCCGGATCGCCGGCTGGAGCGGCATGCTCGACGACCTGGTCGCCGGCGCCTACGCTGGCGGTCTCGTCGTGCTGCTGAAGAGGTTCACCGATGGCCGGTTCGTTGCCTCGGTCACGAGCTGACGCGGCGGCGGTGCTCGCGGCATTCCGCACGCGCGGATGGCGACTAGCCACCGCCGAGAGCTGCACGGGCGGCCTCGTCTGCGCCCGCCTCACCGACATCGCCGGCGCCTCCGATGTCGTCGATGGCGGCGTCGTGGTGTACGACAACCGGGCGAAATGCCGGTGGCTCGGCGTCGATCCCGACCTCCTGGCGCGCGACGGCGCGGTGAGCGAGAGCGTGGCACGGGCGATGGCCGAGGGCTGCCGACGCGCCTTCGACGTCGACGCCGC
>CAYZSE010000096.1:0-11407 GCA_964481035.1 uncultured Geminicoccaceae bacterium
TTCGACGACGACATCGTGGCGCTCGTCGACGACCAGATCGCGGCCCGCGACCAGCGGGTGAAGTTCGGCTCGCTGGAGGTGCGTTGCGGCTCGGAGATCAAGCCGCGCGCACGCCTCACGCTCGAGGTCGACGGCGCGCGGTCGAGCGCCGAGGCCGAGGGCGACGGGCCGGTGGATGCCACCTTCAACGCGATCAAGGCGCTGGTCCCGCACGATGCCAAGCTGCTGCTCTTCCAGATCAACGCGGTCACGGAGGGGACCGACGCCCAGGCGGTCGTCACCGTCCGCCTCGAGGAGGCGGGCAGGGCGTTCGCCGGCATGTCGGCCGACACCGACACGCTCGTCGCCTCCGCCCGGGCCTATCTCGCTGCCCTCAACAAGCTGATGGTCAAGCGGGACCGGACGGCGCCGACCGCCCTCTCCGCATGATCGACGCCGGCGCTCGTTTATCTTTGTTTCGCGTTGAAGTAGAGAATGAAGCCGCGCGTCTCGCGCGCTGTGTTTCTCGCGCCTGCTGAACCCACAGGAGCCTCGATGTTCGCTCGCCTCTTGGGCCTGTTCTCCGCGGACATGGCCATCGACCTCGGGACGGCCAACACCCTCGTCTACGTCAAGTCCAAGGGCATCGTTCTGAACGAGCCCTCGGTCGTGGCCATCGCCACGCAGAAGGGCCGCAAGCAGGTGCTCGCCGTCGGCGAGGAAGCCAAGCTCATGGTCGGCCGCACGCCCGGCAACATCGAGGCCATCCGCCCGCTGCGCGACGGCGTCATCGCCGACTTCGAGGTGGCGGAGGAGATGATCAAGCACTTCATCCGCAAGGTGCATCACCGGCGCAGCTTCGCGAGCCCGAGGGTGATCATCTGCGTGCCCTCGGGCTCGACCGCGGTCGAGCGCCGCGCCATCCAGGAGAGCGCCGAGAGCGCCGGGGCGCGGCGGGTCTTCCTCATCGAGGAACCGATGGCGGCGGCGATCGGCGCCGGGCTGCCGGTGACCGAGCCCACCGGCTCGATGGTCGTCGACATCGGCGGCGGGACGACCGAGGTCGCCGTGCTCTCGCTCGGCGGCATCGTCTACGCGCGCTCGATCCGCGTCGGCGGCAACAAGATGGACGAGGCGATCATCCAGTACATCCGCCGGCACCACAATCTGCTCATCGGCGAATCGACGGCCGAGAACATCAAGAAGCTCATCGGCTCCGCCTGTCTGCCCGAGGACGGCAACGGCGACGTCGTCGAGATCAAGGGGCGCGACCTGATGAACGGCGTGCCCAAGGAGATCGTCATCTCGCAGCGCCAGATCGCCGAGAGCCTGGCCGAGCCGGTGAGCCAGATCGTCGAGGCGGTCAAGGTCGCGCTCGAGCACACCGCGCCGGAGCTCTCGGCGGATATCGTCGACAAGGGTATCGTGTTGACAGGCGGCGGGTCGCTCCTCGGCAATCTCGACTTCGTCCTGCGGCACGCCACCGGCCTGCCGGTGAGCCTCGCCGAGGAGCCGCTCACCTGCGTCGCGCTCGGAACCGGTCGTTGCTTGGAGGAAATGAATACCTTGCGCCACGTTCTTCACACGGCGTATTAACTCGTCGACTGGCCGGACGCGGATTTCGGAGGTCGTTAACGATGACGGGGCATAAAGGGGGCCGCACCACCGCTTCTGGTGATCCTCCCGTCCTGTGGAGACTTCGTTGATCCGGCTGCGACGCGCCACCTTCGCTTCGACCGCCCTGGCGCCGCGCAGCTGGTTCGAGCGAGCCGCCTTGGGCGGGCTCGCCGGCCTCTCCCTCCTCCTCGTCATGATGGCCCGCAGCGACCTCGTCGTCGTCGAGCGCCTCACGCACGGCATCCGCGACGCGTTGACACCGGTGATGGAGGTCGTCGCGCGGCCCGCCCAAGCGCTGCATAGCGGCTTCGACTGGGTCGGGCGGCAGTTCGCGCTGGCCGAGGAGAACCGGCGGTTGCGCGCGCAGGTCGAGCAGCTCGTGGCTTGGCAGGCGGAAGCGACCCGGCTGCAGGTCGAGAATGCGTCGCTGCGCGACGTGCTGAGCGCCCAGCGGCAGCGGCCCGTGCCGATCGCGCGCACGGCGCGGGTGGTGGCCGACAGCCGCAGCCCCTTCGTCCACACGCGGCTGCTCGACACCGGCGCGCGCGAGGGCGTGCACCGCAGCATGGCGGCGCTCGGCGCCGGCGGGCTCGCCGGGCGGGTGGTCGACGTCGGCCCGCACAGCTCGCGGCTTCTGCTCATCACCGACCTCAACTCCCGCGTCCCCGTTCTCGTCCTGCCGTCCAGGGACCCGGCGATCCTGAGCGGCGACAACAGCCCCATGCCGCGTCTGGAATTCCTGCCGCTGACGCCGCAGGCCAAGCACGGCGACCGCGTCGTCACCTCGGGTGCAGCCGGGGTCCTGCCCATCGGCCTGCCCGTCGGACGCATCACCGCCGGTCCCGACGGCGAGCTGCGGGTCGTGCCGGCGCTCGATTGGCGGCATCTGCAGCACGTGCGCCTCGTCCAGTCTCAGCCTCTGGAGGATCGGTTCTCCGCCGAGGCCACGCGCGGCCCTCTGCCGCTCGCGCCGCGTTAGGCGCCGGGCGGTGCTCTTGAGCGGCCCCCAGCTCGAGGCGAGGCTGCGCGAGGCGCTGCCGCTCGTCACCACGATGCTCTTCGTGCTCTTCGACCTGGCGCCACGGCCGGCCGGGGCGGGCGGTGGCCTCGCTCCGTTCTCGACCCTCGGCGCGATCTACTTCTGGACCGTCTACCGCCCGGACCTGATGACGTCGCCGGCGGTGTTCCTCGTCGGCCTCGTCCATGACGCGGTGAGCGGCCTGCCCCTCGGCGTCACCTCGCTGGCGTTTCTCCTCGGCCGGGCCGCGTTGGTGGCGCGCCAGCGGTTCTTCTACGCGAAGTCGTTCTCGGTCATCTGGGGGCTCTTCGTGGTGTGGGCACCGAGTGTCGAGGCCGTCCGCTACGCGGTCGCAGCCCTCGCCGTGGGGCACCTGGTCGATCCGACGCCGCTCGTCGTTCAAGGTGGGTTGACCATCGCCCTCTACCCAGCGTTGAGTTGGGTGCTGGTCCGCATCCACGCTCAGGTCCGTGTCGAAGCCCATGCAGAACCCTGAAGCCGAGCGCAGCCGTGTCTTCGCCCGCCGCGCCCTGGTCGTCGGCGTCGGCCAGCTCGCGGCGTTCGGCGCGCTCGGCGTGCGGCTGCATCATCTCCAGATCCGCGACGCGCCGCAGTTCGCGCTCCATGCCGAGGACAACCGCGTCAGCCAGCGCCTGCTGACGCCGGCCCGGGGGCGCATCTTCGATCGCGGCGGGGGTGCGCTTGCCGACAACGTCCCGGTCTATCGCGTCTGGATCGTTCGCGAGCAGGCCCGCGACGTCGAAGCGGTGCTGCGCGCGCTCGCGGGGCTGATCCATCTGCCCGAGGCGGCGGCGGCCGAGATCGTCGCGCAGGCGCACGCGCGCGCGGCGTTCGTGCCGATCCCGGTGCGCGGCGACCTCTCCTGGGACGAGGTCGCCCGGGTGGCGGTGCACGCCCCGGACCTGCCCGGCATCATGCTCGATGCGGGCCTCGTGCGCCGTTACCCGCACGGCCCCGAGTTCGCGCACGTCTTGGGCTATGTCGGGCCGGTCAACGAGCGCGAGCTTCAAGAGAGCGACGACGCGCTGCTGCGGGTGCCGGACCTTCGGATCGGCAAGAGCGGCATCGAGCGCCGCTACGATACGGCGCTCAGGGGCCGCGCCGGGCTCATGCAGATGGAGGTGAACGCCGTCGGGCGCGAGATCCGCGAGCTGCGCCGACGACCGGGCACGGGCGGGCAGGACGTGGAGCTCACCATCGACGACGACCTGCAGCGCTACGCCCATCGCCGCCTCGCCTCCGAGCTCAGCGCGAGCGCCGTCGTCATGGACGTGCTCACCGGTGAGGTCCTGGCCATGGTCTCGGTGCCGAGCTTCGAGCCGAGAGCCTTCGCCAACGGGGTCAGCCACGCCCAGTGGAACGAGTGGCGCGACGATCCCCGCGCCCCGCTCGTCAACAAGGCGACCGCCGGGCAGTACCCGCCGGGCTCGACGTTCAAGATGATGACCGCGCTCGCCGCCCTCGAGCTCGGCATCATCGACAGCGACACGAGGTTCTACTGCCCCGGCTTTCTTTCGATGGGGCGCTCCCGCTTTCACTGCTGGCGTGCCGGAGGCCATGGCGCGCTCGCGGTGACCCAGGGGCTGGCGCAGTCGTGCGACGTCTTCTTCTACGAGGCGGGCAAGCGGGTCGGTATCGACAACCTCGCCTCGATGGCGCGCCTCTTCGGCCTCGGCGGGCCCACGGGGATCGACCTGCCGAACGAGCAGAAGGGGCTGATGCCGACGCGGGCCTGGAAGGAGCAAGCGTTCGACGAGCCCTGGCAGCCGGGCGAGACGGTCGTCTGCTCGATCGGCCAGGGCTATGTCAGCGCGACGCCGTTGCAGCTCGCCGTCATGACCGCCCGCATCGCCAATGGCGGCTTCGCGGTGACCCCTTGGCTGGTGCGCCGCCCCTTGGGCGATGGCGCCGCCGTTTCGCCGGCGCCGCGCTTGCCGGTCTCGCCGAGCTCCATCGCGCTCGTCAAGCAGGGCATGTTCGAGGTGGTCAACGGCCAGCGCGGCACCGCGCGCCAGCAGAAGCTGTTGAGCGAGATCGACCAGATGGCCGGCAAGACCGGCACCTCCCAGGTCAAGCGCATAACCCCTGCCGAGCGCGCCGCCGGGCTGCACAAGCGCAAGGACAAGCCCTGGCGCGACCGCCATCACGCCCTGTTCGTCGCCTTCGCGCCCTTTGCCGCGCCTCGATATGCCGTCTCGGTCGTCGTCGAGCACGGCGGCAGCGGCAGCGCCGCGGCGGCTCCGATCGCTCGCGATCTCATGCAGAAGACGCTCGATCTCGACCCGTCGCGCCGCGCGGCGAGCGCCGCCAGCGGGGTGCGGCCAGGGCTCGTGGTGAGCGCCGATGCGGGCTGACTTCGCCGAGCACTCGATGGCGCTGCCGGACAAGCTCGCGCGGGTGAGCTGGACCTACGTGCTCCTCATCGCGCTCCTCGGCGCGGTCGGCTACGCCATGCTCTACTCGGCGGCCGGCGGCGCGCACGATCCCTGGGCCTGGCGCCACGCGGTCCGCCTCGCCTTGGGCCTCCTCGTCATGGTGACCGTGGCCCTGGTCGATCCGCGCCTGTGGTACCGCTACGCCTATCTCGCCTACGGCGCGGCGTTCGCGTCCCTCGTCACGGTCGAGCTCCTGGGCGCGCTCGCCAAGGGCGCCCAGCGTTGGATCGATCTCGGCTTCGTCCAGCTTCAGCCTTCGGAGGTCATGAAGATCGCGCTGGTCCTGGCGCTCGCGCGCTACTTCCACGGCGCCACCCTGCCGCAGGTCGGAAGGCCGCTCTTTCTCGTGCCACCCCTGTTGATGATCGCGGCGCCGGCCGCCCTCGTGCTCAAGCAGCCGGACCTCGGCACGGCCCTCATGCTGCTGGCCGCCGGCGCCGCGATCCTCCTTCTCGCCGGCGTACGCTGGTGGAAGTTCGCCCTCGCGGGCGCCGCCGTGGCAGCGGCGTTGCCGGTGGCCTGGCAGCAGCTCCACGACTACCAGCGTCAGCGGGTGCTGACCTTCCTCAATCCCGAGACGGATCCGCTCGGTGCCGGCTACCACATCATTCAATCGAAGATCGCGCTCGGCGCCGGCGGCTTGTGGGGCCAGGGCTTTCTCCAGGGCACGCAGGCGCAGCTCAGCTTCTTGCCGGAGAAGCACACCGACTTCGTCTTCACCATGCTCGCCGAGGAGCACGGGCTGGTCGGCGGCCTCGCCGTCCTCGCGCTGTACGGCTGCGTCTTGCTTCTCGGCCTGCTGTTCGCCTTTCGCGCGCGCTCGCACTTCGGTCGCCTGGTGGCCGCCGGCGTGTCGGTGACCGTCTTTCTCTACGTCGTCATCAACGTCGCCATGGTCACCGGGCTCATTCCCGTCGTCGGTGTGCCCTTACCTCTCATCTCCTACGGCGGCACGGCGATGATGACGGTGCTCGTCGGCTGCGGGCTCGCTCTCGGCGTCGATGTCCACCGCGACCTCCAGCTCCGTCGCTTTCCCGGCGACGAGCTGTAGCGCGCTTTTCGAGATGCTCGACTAAACCGCACGCCACCGCGAGCGACGGGGCGGCGGCGCCTCTGCTCACCCATCGGAGCCGGCGCCGGTCACGCTCGCGACGGCGAAGCGCCGGCCGGTTCAGCCGATCAGGACGGGCGCCTTCCTCAGGTACTCCGCGCTCTCGATCTGCCGCACGAGGAAGTCGGCGACGTCGGCGCGGGCGATCGTGCCGGGGCGCCAGTCGGCCGGATCGAGCGCGACGCGGTAGCGGCCGGTAGCGGGCCGGTCGGTTAGGATCACCGGCCGGGCGATGGTCCAGGCGAGATCGCTCGAGCGGATCAGGTGCTCTTGGATGTTCTTGTCGTCGTAGACCCGACCCAAGAAGAGGTTGAAGCCGAGATCGTAGAAGCAGCCGCCCTGGTTGCGGCTGTCGCCCGCACCGAAGCCCGTGACCGCGATCAGCCGCGTGACGCTCTCGGCCTGCATCGCTTCCACGAGCACGCGGGTCGCCTTGGAGAAGAGCCTGGTCCCGCGCACCACCATCTGCGGGCTCGCCTTGACGCCGAGCGCCTGGATGACGGCGTCCATGCCGTCGAGCGCCCGGCGGACGTCCGCGGTCTTCAGCGCGTCGCCCGACAAGCGCTCGAGGTTCGAATCGTCGAGGCGGATCGCGTCGGCGGAGCGCGCGAAGGCCCGAACGCGGTGCCCCTCGGCCAGCGCGCGCCTCACCGTCTCGAGCCCGATGCCGCGGCTGGCCCCGATCACCAGGATGTTCGCCATGCTTCCCCTCGCTCACGCTGTGGCGCGACGCCAGATAGCACGACGCCCACGGCTGTCACCGGACCGCGACGGCAACATCATCGTGCTGCCATCGAAATCGGTTAATCTTTCCTCGGAAGGCCTCCGGGAGACGACGCTCATGGACGTCAATCGACGGCGATCCTTGCAGTTCCTGGCCGGCGCGGGTGCCGTGATGACGCAGGCGACGGCCGGCGGCGAGGCCGCGGCGCAGGCGGCCGCGGCGGACGGCCCGGTCTTCGCCCACGGCGTGGCGAGCGGCGATCCCGCCAGCGACAGCGTCGTCCTCTGGACCCGGATCTCCACCGCCACCGAGGCCGAGACCGTCGCTTGGAGCCTCGCCCGCGACGCCTCGATGCGGGCCTATTTCGAGTGGATGCCTGTCCGCGATCCCGAGCCGGGCCAGGCCCGCCACGAATACCGGCGGACCTACCGCTTCGGCGACCTCGCCTCGCTCGTCACCCTCGAGACAGGGCATTCCGGCCGTGACCAGCAGCCGCCCTACCCGGACTTCGACAGCTTCAAGACCGCCGAGGACCGCGGCCGCTATGCCGAGGACGTGCTGGGCGATCCGGACCGCCACATGCTCGCGCCCGAGGTCGAGGCGCACGTCGTCTCCAGCCTCCGGGCGTCGGTCGAGGCCGGCCAGCCCTGGCGGCTGATCGGCACGGCGAGCGCGTCGGCGTCGAGATCGGCGCCACCGGCATCTCCTCGCCGGGCGAGTTCCGCGACGCGGGCTTTCCGCCGGAGCTCGTCGAGCGGATCGATGCGATCTTCGCCGACGGCATGCCCGAGGTCCGCTGGACCGAGAGCGTCCACAACGGCTACGTCCGCCTCGTCCTCACGCGCGAAGTCGCAGACGTCACCTATGTCGGCGTCGACACGGTGCTCGTGCCCCAGTACCGGACCGTCGAGCTCAGGAAGGAGCGGATCGTCAGGTCCGACGGCACCCTCGTCTACGCCTGAGCCCGGTCCCACCAGTTGCTGAGGTGGGGTGCGGCGCTGCGGTCGGGCAGGCCCTCGTAGTGCGAGACGTCGTTGAACAGCATCAGACGCGCGCGGACGGTGTCGCGGAAGTCGAGGACGTTGAGACAACACGGGTGCTGGTCGAGGCGGTCGCGGTAGCCGCGGGCATCGAAGCCCAAGAGGCTACTGATCAAGAGGCGGATCGTCGCCTTGTGCGAGACGACCAGCACGCTTCGGCCCTCGTGGCGGACGACGATCTCGCGGATCATCGGCAGCGAGCGGGCGAGCACGTGGATGCCCGCTTCGCCGCCCTCCGGCGCGAAGGTGAAGGGATCGGCCTCCCAGCGGGCGTACTCCTCGGGAAAGCGCGCCTCGACCTCGGCCCGGTTGAGCCCTTCCCAGCGGCCGTGGTCGATCTCGCGAAAGCCGTCGACCGTCTGCACCGGCAGGTCCCGCGGCGCACGGATCAGCGTCGCCGTCTCCAGCGTCCGCCGCATCGGGCTCGCGTAGACCGCGGCGAGCGGCTCGTCGGCGAGGCGCTGCGACAGACCGGCCGCCTGGCGTCGACCCTCGTCGGAGAGCTCGACATCGGTCGACCCGGCGAAGCGGTCCTCTGCGGAGAGCACCGTCGCCCCGTGGCGAACCAGAAAGAGCCTTGTCGTCATGTCCATCCCCTCGGCGGCCGAGCCAAGCGCGGGGCCGCCGTCCGCGCGCCTCTCAACCGGCGAAACGCGGCTGCGGCAAGCCCCGGCAGCCGAGGCCCGTGACCGCGAAGAGCCCGCCCGCATCGGGCTGGCGCGTCGCGGTGCCGGGGGTGAGATCGCGGCCGATGGAGGTGACGTAGAGGACGTCGAGATCGACGCCGCCGAACATCGGCTTGCTGGGCCGCTCGACGGGCATGTCGACGATGCGGTCGACGGCGCCGCCGGGGGTCAGCCGGACGAGCTGCCAGCCGCCGACGCCGGCCATCCAATAGCAGCCGTCGGCGTCGACCGTGCCGCCGTCGGGCCGGCCGGCGACGGCGCGGGTGTCGAAAAAGGGCCGCACGTTCGAGGGCACGCCGTCGTCGACATCGTAGTCGGCCGCCCAGATCGTGCGGACCTCGTCGGCGCTGTCGCTGAAATACATCGTTCGGCCGTCCGGGCTGAAGGCGAGGCCGTTGGTGATGGTGATACCGTCGCGCCAGCGCCAGCAGGCGTGGTCCTCGCCCAGCCGGTAGAAGGCGCCCTCGGCCGCGGCCGGCGGCGCGTCACGCATCGAGCCGGCCCAAAAGCGCCCGCGGGGATCGGTCGTGCCGTCGTTGAAGCGGTTGAGCGGCCGATCGCGCTCGGGATCGACGATCGACGTCTTGGTGCCGGTCGCCGGGTCGAACAGGTGAAAGCCGGACTTGGTCGCGAGGACGAGACCGCCGGCGACGCGCGGCGCCAGGCAACCGACCGGCTCGGGGACACCGAACGTCGCGTGGTGACCGGTGGCCGGATCGAGACGGAAGATCTGCCCAGCGGGGATGTCGACCCACCACAGCCGATGCTCCGCCGCGTCCCAGAACGCGCCCTCGCCGATGGCGTTGCTCCCGTCGACGACGCAGGTGATCTCGACCATGACCGTTCCTTCAGCCCGGCGATCAGACGGCGAGCCGCGCGATCGCCGTATCGAGGTCGGGCACCAGGGTGAAGAGCTCGGCGACCGAGCGGTCGGCGAAGCCGTTGTCGACGACGTGACCGACGAGTGTCGCGAAGGGCCGCCAGAAGCCGTCGTCGTCCACCAGCAGGATCGGCCGGTCGTGGTAGCCGAGCTGCTTCAAGGTCACGACGTCGAGGATCTCGTCGATCGTCCCGAGCCCGCCGGGCAGGGCCAGGAAGGCATCGCTGGTGTCGACCATGAGCCGTTTCCGCTCGAACATGTCGGTGGTGATCGTGAGATCGCTGATCCCGCGGTGGCCGACCTCGCGGTCGAGCAGGCGTTCGGGGATGAAGCCCACGACCTCGCCGCCGGCGGCGATCGCGGCATCCGCCACGGCGCCCATCAGGCCGACGTCGCCGCCACCGTAGACGATACGGTGGCCGGCCTGCGCCAAGCCGCGCCCGCAGGCGGCGGCGAGGCCGCGTCGGTCGCGGGGCGAGCCCGCGCGCGAGCCGCAAAAGACGCAGACCGCGAGGCGCATGGGCCGTGTTCCTCCCGGTCCGCACCGCCTGTTCAGGCGGCGGCGACCTTCTGCTCGCTGCGGGTGAGCCCGTGAAAGTCTTCGATCAGCTGGCGTGTCACCGGGCCGAGGTCGTACGTGACGTCGTCGATGGCGCGCACGGGGGTGACCTCGGCGGCGGTGCCGGTGACGAAGATCTCGCCGGCGCGTGCCAGCTCCTGCGGGCGGATGCGCCGCTCGACGACCTCGTAGCCGCGCGCCCGGGCGAGCTCGATCACCGCGCGCCGGGTGATGCCGTCGAGGAAGCGGTCGGGGATCGGCGTGTGCAGCGTCTCGCCCTCGACCATGAAGATATTGGCGCCCGTCGTCTCGGCGACGTAGCCCTCGTGGTCGAGCATCAAGGCGTCACCGAAGCCCTTGGCCTCGGCCGCGTGCTTGGAGAGGGTGCAGATCATGTAGAGGCCCGCGGCTTTGCTCTGCACCGGGGCGCAGGCCGGCGCGGGACGATCGTAGATCGCCCGGGTGAGCCGGAGATCGCTGTAGTAGGCGCCCCATTCCCACGCCGCGATGGCGACGTGGATCCGGTTCGCCTGCGCCGACACGCCCATCATCTCGGGGCCGCGCCAGGCGACGGGGCGGACGTAGCAGTCGCCGAGGCCGTTCTTGGCGATGGCCGCACGGGTGGCGGCGTCGATCTCCTCGACCGAATAGGGCAGCTCGAAGCCCAGCATGCGGCCGCTGTCGACGAGGCGTTGCGAATGCGCGGTGAGCTTGAACACCTCGCCGCCGTAGGCCCGCTCGCCCTCGAACACGGCGCTCGCGTAGTGCAGCGCGTGGCTCAAGACGTGCAGCCTGGCCTCGCGCCAGGGAACGAACTCGCCGTCGAGCCAGATCCAGCCGTCGCGGTCGTCGTAGGGAACGAGTGCCATTCTTTGGGCCTTGGCGCGCAAATTGTTGGAAAATGCAGAGTTGCGAGCGCTATCACCGGGGTCAATATGTGTCAATGTGAGGAGAGGCATGCCGCAACGGCGCATCGAGGCTCACCACAAGGCGCTCTTTTTGCGCCCCGATGCCCTCGACCGCTCGGTGGCGCTGGTGCTGCTCGCCGCCCGGGGCTTCGAGCGAACGGCGCGCGCGGGCTTGCCGGACGGCCTCAACATGACCCATCGCCTCGTGCTGCTCTTGGCCAAGAGCGGCGCGGCGCGGACGGCGGCCGACCTGCGGACGCTCTCGGGCTTGCCGAAGCAGACGATCTCGCGTCACGTCCACCAGCTCGTCGACCTCGGCCTGATCGTCCAAGTCGACACCGCCGTCGACCGTCGCTGCAAGCGGCTGGTCCTGACCGACGCCGGCCGCGATCTCACCGACCGGCTCGACAGCGCCCAGAGGCGGCGGCT
>CAYZSE010000096.1:11507-13881 GCA_964481035.1 uncultured Geminicoccaceae bacterium
GGCGGCGCTGCGCTCGTTCGCGGTCGACCTCGTGGTTCTCGACGTCATGCTGCCCGATGCGAGCGGGCTCTCGCTGACCGAGGAGATGCGCGCCGAGACCGCGGTGCCGATCCTGCTGTTGACCGCTCGCAAGGAGGTCGAGGATCGCATCGCCGGCCTCGAGGCCGGCGCCGACGACTACCTGACCAAGCCCTTCGAGCCGCGCGAGCTGCTCTTGCGCGTGCAGCGAATCCTCGCCCGGGCGATGCCGGTGCGGCCGGAGGTGGCGACGGAAATCCGGTTCGGCCGTTTCGTCTTCGACCGCGCGCACGCAGCCCTCAGCCGCGCCGGCGCGCCCGTTCATCTGACCTCCGGCGAGCGCCAGCTTCTCGCCACCCTGGCACGGGCGCCGGGGCGTGTCTTCGATCGCCCCTCGCTCGCCGAGGACGCGGCGATCGCCGGCGACGACCGTGCCGTCGACACCCAGGTGGCGCGGCTGCGGCGCAAGCTGGAGGACGACCCCCGCCAGCCCCGCTATCTCGTCACCGTGCGCGGGCGCGGCTACGCCCTGCGGTGCGTGCCGTGATGGCAGCGCCCGCGCTCCGTCCGGCGCGCCGGCTCGGCGGCCGGCTCCGCCGGGCCCTGAGGTTCGAGACCTGGCTGCCGCGGACGCTCTTCGGCCGCTCGTTGCTGATCGTCGTGACCCCGCTTCTCGTCCTGCAGATCGTGCTGGTGATCATCTTCTACGACCGGCACTGGGACACGGTCAGCCGCTGGCTCGCCATCGGCGTCGCCGGCGAGGTCGCCTGGCTGGTCGAGCGGCTGGAGGAGGAGCCGGATCGGGCGGCGCGCGCTGCGATCCTCGACGAGGCGCGAAGGCATTTTCGCTTCGCCCTCTCGTTGGAGCGCGGCGGCGAGCTGGAAATGGCGAGCGAGCGCAGCGGGTTCCTGCCGCCGGCGATGCTGGACGAGACCTTGCGAAGCGCCTTCGCAGCGCGGCTCGCGCGGCCGTTCCGGATCGACACCCGTCCGGCACAGATCGACCGCGTCGCCATCTACGTCCAGCTCGACGACGACCTCTTGCGGGTGCTGACCGATCGCAAGCGCGTCGACACCTCGACCACCGTGCTGCTGGTCGCCTGGATGGTCGGCGCCTCGCTGCTGCTGCTGGTGGTGGCGATCTACTTCCTGGGCCGCCAGCTTCGCCCGATCCGCCTGCTCGCCCGCGCGGCGGACAGCTTCGGCAAGGGGCGCGATCTCGGCGATGTCAAGCTCGAGGGCGCGATCGAGATCCGCCAGGCGGGGCTCGCCTACAACCGCATGCGCCGCCGCATCCTGCGCCACCTCGAGCAGCGCACGCATCTGCTCGCGGCGGTCTCGCACGATCTCTCGACGCCGTTGACCCGCATGGGCCTCGAGCTCGAGATGATGCGCGCCGAGGCGCCGGAGCCCGACGCCATCGCCGCGCTCGAGGAGGACGTCGTCGAGATGCGGCGGCTGATCGACGCCTACCTCGACTTCGCCCGCAGCGAGGGCCAGGAGCCGATGCAGACGGTGCCGCTGGCGAAGCTCCTCGAGCGGGCCGCGAGCCGGGCGCGGCGCCATCGCCAGCCCGTCACCTTCCGCCTCGACTTCGCGGGCGATCCCCGGGTCACCGTGCGACCGGTCGGCATCGATCGGCTGCTCGCCAATCTCGTCGACAATGCCGTGCGCCATGCGTCGAGCGTCGAGGTGCGGGTGGCGCTGGAGCGCGACACCTGGCAGATCGTCGTCGACGACGACGGCCCGGGCATCGCCGAAGGCGACCGCGAGCGCGTGTTCGAGCCGTTCTTCCGCGGCGACGCGGCCCGGCGCGCGGGTGAGGGCGGCATCGGCATGGGCCTCACCATCGCCCGCGACATCGCCCTCGCGCACGGCGGCACCATCTGGCTGGAGACGGCACCGCCGGGCGGCCTGCGGGTGGTCACCAAGCTGCCGCGCTGAGGCGCCGGTCGCGCTTCCGCCGTAGACGACTTGGGCCGTGCTCGGGCACGATGCCCGTTCGAGCGAGGCAGGCGCCCCTGGAGGCAACGATGGCAGGTTCGGTCAACAAGGTCATTCTCGTGGGCAATCTCGGCCGCGATCCCGAGGTGCGCATGACCCAGAGCAACATGAAGGTCGTGAACCTCAGCGTCGCCACGAGCGACCGCTGGCGCGACAAGCAGACCGGCGAGACCCAGGAGCGGACCGAGTGGCACCGGGTCGTCATCTTCAACGACAACCTCGCCGACGTGGCCGAGCGCTATCTGCGCAAGGGATCGACGGTCTACCTCGAGGGCCAGTTGCAGACCCGCAAATGGCAGGATCAATCGGGCCAGGACCGCTATACCACCGAGGTCGTCATCGGCCGTTTCAA
>CAYZSE010000097.1:0-13515 GCA_964481035.1 uncultured Geminicoccaceae bacterium
CCCTCGTGGGCGTCGGAGACGACCAGTTTGACGCCTTTGAGGCCGCGCCTCTTCAGGTCTTTGAGGAAGGTCGCCCAGAAGGTTTCCGCCTCCGAGGGACCGATGTGCAGGCCGACGATCTCGCCGCGGCCTTCGGTGTTCACGGCCACGGCGATTATGGCAGCGACGGAGACGATGCGGCCGCCCTCGCGCACTTTGAGATAGGTCGCGTCGAGCCAAAGATAGGGCCACTCGCCGTCGAGCTGGCGCTGCAGGAAGGCTTGGACCCGCTCCCCCACCCCAAGCTGCAAAGCAGCCTGGGGGCCCCGGCGTCGATCTCCTTGCAGAGCTTGGAGACCTGCGACTTGGAGATGCCGCTCAGCCCCATCGCCTGGACGAGGTCGTCGACCTTGCGCGTCGACACACCAGCGATCCACGCCTCTTGAATGACCGCGATCAGCGCCTTCTCGGTGGTCTTCCTGGTCTCCAGGAAGGGCGGGAAGTAGCTGCCGGTGCGGAGCTTCGGGATGCGCAGATGCAAGGGCCCGAGCCGCGTCTCGAGGGTCCGGTCGCGAAAGCCGTTGCGCCAGGTCGATCGCTCGCCACTGCGTTCGTAGCGGCCGGCGCCGATCTGACCCTCGACGTCGGCCTCCATCAGGATCTACAGCACGGCCTCGGCCAAGCTGCACAGGAAGTTGCCATCATCGGCCTTTTGCAGCGCCTCCATCGGCGCCAGTCCGTCGTTGGTCATCGGGTGCTCCATGGCTGAGATGAAGTCGGCAAACTCCACCTTAGCCGCATCGCCCGATGGCCACCCCCGCCACCGCGCCGCTGGTGGGGCATGCCCCACCAGCAGCCACACCGCGAATCTCCACCACCTTCGTGGACGCTACCTCTTCGAGGGCTTGCGACGCCGGGCGGGGCGGTGCGCTCGCGCTCTGGAGCGCTGGCCGGCGACGAGCTCCCTCGCGCCGCGCCGGCTACTCGAGGCGCCAGGTGGCGTGGCAAGAGCGGCAGGTGGAGGTGACGAACTGGAGCGCGCCGACGACCCGGGCGTAGTCCTCGGCCGTGGGCGGGTCGCCGACGCCGCGGGCGGTCGCGGCGAACTCCTGGGCCGCCTCGTGGAAGACCTGGCCCATGGCGCGGAAGTCCTCGGGCAGAAAGCGCCCCGGGCCCCTGCCCCCAGTTCGGCCCATGCCCTGCCCCGGCTCCCAGCCCAGCTCGCGCATTCGCTCGCGCCTGGCCTGGATCTCCTCGGGGTTCGCGCCCTGCGCCTGCATCCGCTCCCACATGCGATGGCCGAAATCCATGCGGGTCGCGGCGATTTCTGCGGCCTCGGCGAAGGCGCCCGCGGCGAGCGCGCCCATGACGTCGTCGAGCGTCGCCATGTGCTGGCGCATCTCGGCGCGAATCTCGTCGGCGATCATCGGCGGCACCTCGACGACCATGCGGTCGTCGCCGGGCTGGGCTCGCGCCGGAATCGCGAGGACCAGGACCGCCGCGGCGGTGTAGGCGATGCGGTGCATGGGCGCGCCTCTCGAGTCGGGGACCGCTTCTCCATAGGCGCCGCGGGGCCCGGCCTGAACGTGAACCATCGGGCGAGATCAGGCGACCTCGTGCGCCTCGAGCATGGCGGCGGGGGCGAGCCAGCGTTCCTGCGCCTGGACGAGCTGCAGCTCCCGGGCACCCGCCTCGTGGGTCGCCTCGACCAGCGCGAACATCCGCGACACGGCCCGCGCGAGCCCGCCCGCGAGCTCGCTGCCCGAGAGGCGCTCGGCCGTCAGCAGCGCGGTCATGACGTCGCCCGTGCCGTTGAGCTCGACCTCGAGCCGCGGGTGCGTGACCAGCCACGCCCCGGTGCCGTCGACCCCGAGGACGCCGAGCCGGTCGGCGGGCACCCCCGCCTCGAGGGAGGTGACGAAGACGGTGCCGGGGCCCGCGGCCCGGAGCTCGCCGGCGGCGGCGAGCGCGTCGTCGAGGGTGGCGACGGTCGCGCGGCCGGTGAGCCAGGCGAGCTCGAACTGGTTGGGGGTGACGAGGTCGGACTGGGCCAGCGCCCGGTCGCGGAAGAACTCGGGGATGCCCGGCCGGACGAAGACGCCGCGGCCGAAGTCGCCGATCACCGGATCGCAGGCGTAGACGGCCCTCGGGTTGAGATCCTTGACGCGCGCGACGGTGTCGAGGACGACCTCGCCGAGGGCGGCACCGCCGAGATAGCCGCTCACGACCGCGTCGCAGCGGTCGAGCACGCCGCGCTCGGCGATCCCCTCCACGACGTCCGCGATGTGCTCGGGCGTCTTGATCTCGCCGCGCCAGGCGCCATAGCCGGTGTGGTTGGAGAACTGGACGGTGTGGATCGCCCAGGCCTGGATGCCGAGCCGTTGCAGCGGGAAGACCGCGGCGGCGTTGCCGACATGGCCGTAGGCCACCCAGGACTGGATCGAGAGGACGTTGGGCATCACTTGGCACTCACGGGCGCGTTGCGAGCGCCGTAGCGTAGAGGGCGGCACCGGCCGCTTCAACGAGGAGACGCACATGGCCGACCCCGCGGATCTGCGGCGCGACTACACCCAAGGCGAGCTCGACGAGGCGGTCCTCGGCCACGACCCCTTCGCGCTCTTCTCGGTGTGGTTCACCGAGGCGCTCGGCGCCGGGCTGGTCGAGCCCAACGCCATGACGCTCGCCACCGTCTCGCCCGACGGCCGCCCCGCGGCCCGGGTCGTCCTGCTCAAGGGCTTCGATCGCCAGGGCTTTCACTGGTACACCAACTATGCGAGCCGCAAGGCGGGCGAGCTCGAGGCGACCGGCCGCGCGGCGCTGCTCTTCTGGTTCGACAAGCTCGAGCGCCAGATCCGCATCGAGGGCACGGCCGCGAAGCTGCCGGCCGAGATCTCCGACGACTACTTCGCCAGGCGCCCGCGCGGCAGCCAGCTCGGCGCCTGGGCCTCGCCGCAGTCGCACCCCATCGCCGGCCGCGAGGCGCTCGACGCGCTCGAGCGGGAGGCGGCCGAGCGCTTCGGCGACGGGCCGATCCCGCGCCCGCCGCACTGGGGCGGCTTCAACCTCGCGCCCGAGGCCTTCGAGTTCTGGCAGGGCCGCAGCGCGCGCCTGCACGACCGCTTCCGCTTCACCCGGGACGGCGACGGCTGGCAGCGCGTGCGCCTCGCCCCTTGAACCAGCCGCTGCCGCCGCGCTTCGCCGCCTGGTTCGCGGCCCGCGGCTGGGCCCTGCGCCCGCACCAGGCGGCGGTCCTCGAAGCCGCGCGCGACGGCTGCTCGGCCCTGGTCATCGCGCCCACGGGCGGCGGCAAGACGCTCGCGGGCTTCCTGCCGAGCCTCGTCGAGCTCGCCGACGCCACCGCCGTCGCCTGCCCGCACACCCTCTACATCTCGCCCCTGAAGGCACTCGCCAACGACATCGCCCGCAACCTCGAGGCCCCCGTCGCCGAGATCGGGCTCGACGTCCGGATCGAGACGCGCACGGGCGACACGCCGCAGAACCGCCGCCAGCGGCAGCGCAAGAGCCCGCCGCACATCTTGTTGACCACGCCCGAGAGCCTGGCGCTGCTCTTGGCCTATCCCGACGCCGACGCCTATTTCCGCGGCCTCCGGCGGGTCGTGCTCGACGAGCTGCACGCGCTCGTGCCCAACAAGCGCGGCCAGCTCCTGGGCCTCGGCCTCGCGCGCCTGCGCCGTCTCGCGCCGGGCCTGCAGCTCACGGGCCTGTCGGCGACCGTCGCCGAGCCCGAGCGTCTGCGCGACTGGCTCGACCACCCGACGATGCCCGCGCGGCTCGTCGACGGCGGCCGGGGAGCCGAGCCGGTCATCGACGTCATGGTCGCCGGCGGGCACATGCCCTGGTCGGGGCATTTCGGCGTCTACGCGGCGAAGGATCTCTACGCAGCGATCCGCGCGCACGCGGTGACGCTGGTCTTCACCAACACCCGCTCGCAGGCCGAGATCATCTTCCAGGCGCTGTGGCGGCTCAACGACGACAATTTGCCGATCGCGCTGCACCACGGCTCCTTGGAGATCGGCCAGCGGCGCAAGGTCGAGGCGGCGATGGCCGAGGGCGCGCTGCGCTGCGTCGTCTGCACCTCGTCGCTCGACCTCGGCATCGACTGGGGCTCGGTCGACCTCGTCGTCCAGGTCGGGGCACCCAAGGGTGCTTCGCGGCTCCTCCAGCGCATCGGCCGCGCCAACCACCGCATGGACGAGCCGTCGAAGGCGCTCCTCGTGCCCGGCAACCGCTTCGAGGTGCTCGAGTGCATGGCCGCGCGCGACGCCATCGCCGAGCACGTCCTCGACGGCGAGGTGCAGCACGAGCGCTGCCTCGACGTCCTCGCCCAGCACCTCGTCGGCACCGCCTGCGCCGGGCCGTTCGACGCCGACGAGATCTACGAGGAGGTCGTCCACGCCGGCGGCTACAAGGGGCTCGCCCGCCGCGACTTCGACGACGTCCTCGGCTTCGTCGCCACCGGCGGCTACGCGCTCGGCACCTACGAGCGCTACCGCAAGCTCGCCCGGGACCCGGACGGCCGCTGGCGGCTCGCCGACGGCCGGCTCGCGCGGGCCTATCGGATGAACGTGGGCGTCATCCACGACGCGCCGATGCTCAAGGTGCGGCTCGGCCGCCGCGTGCTCGGCGAGGTCGAGGAGCTGTTCGCGGCGACGCTGGTGCCGGGCGACACCTTCGTCTTCGCCGGCCGCGTGCTCGCCTTCGAGGGCATCCGCGAGACCGACATGCTGTGCCGCGCGGCGGCCGCCGGCGCCGAGCCCAAGGTGCCCAACTACGGCGGCACGCGGCTGCCGCTCTCGACCCACCTCGCCAGCCGGGTACGCGGCTGGCTCGCCCATCCCGAGCGCTGGCCGGGCCTGCCACTGCCCGTGCGCGAATGGCTCGGCTTCCAGGCGGAACGCTCGGACCTGCCGGGCCCCGACGAGCTCTTGGTCGAGAGCTTTCCACGGAACGGCCGCGAGTTCCTCGTCGTCTACTCGTTCGCCGGGTGGAACGCGCACCAGACCCTCGGCATGCTCTTGACCCGCCGCCTCGAGCGGGCCGGCGCCGGGCCGTTGGGCTTCGTCGGCACCGACCATGCGCTCGCGGTGTGGAGCCTGCGCGCCGTGCCGGACGCGGCGGCCCTCTTCCACGTCGACATCCTCGGCGACGACCTCGAGGAGTGGATGGCGGAAAGCTCGCTTCTCAAGCGCACCTTCCGCAACGTCGCCGTCATCGCCGGGCTCATCGAGCGCCGCCAGCCGGGCCAGGAGAAGACCGGCCGCCAGATGACGGTGAGCTCGGACCTCATCTACGACGTCTTGCGCAAGCACGAGCCGCAGCACGTGCTCCTGCGTGCGACCCGCGCCGACGCCGCGGTGGGCCTCTTGGACGTCAAGCGCCTGGCCGATCTGCTGGTGAGCGTGCAGGGCAAGATCCGGGTCCGTCGGCTCGACCGGGTCTCGCCGCTGGCGGTACCGGTCATGGTCAACATCGGCCGCGAGAACGTCTACGGCGCGGCCATGGACGACCTGCTGGACGAGGCCGCGGACGAGCTCGTCGCCGAGGCGCTGGGCGGTCGCCACGCGGCATGACGGCGCTACCCCTCGAGCTCGCGGGCGAGCGGCTTCTGCTCGACGGCCGCGGTGCCGTCGTCTGGCCGCGCGGCGGCCTTCTCGTCGTCGCCGATCTGCACTTGGAGAAGGGCCGCGCGCTCGCGGCCGGCGGCCGGCTCCTGCCGCCCTACGACACCCGCGCGACGCTGGCTCGCCTGGTGGCGCTGCTCGACGACCATCGCCCTCAGCGCGTCGTCAGCCTCGGCGACGGCTTCCATCGCCGCGACGGTTTCGCCGGGCTGGGCGCCGAGGACCGCGCGCAGCTCGACGCCTTGGCCGCTGGCTGCGCCTGGACCTGGCTCGCCGGCAACCACGACCCCGAAGCACCCGCGGGCCACGGCGAGGCGGCGAGCGAGCCCTTGACCCTCGGCCCCCTGACCCTGCGGCACCGGCCGCGGACCGCGGCGGCGCCCGGCGAGGTCGCCGGTCATCTCCACCCGAAGGCCGTGGTCAAGGTGCGCGGCCGCCGTGTCGCGCGGCCGTGCTTCGTCACCGACGGCACGCGCCTGCTGTTGCCCGCATTGGGAGCGTTCACCGGCGGCCTGGACGTCTGGGATCCGGCGATCGCGGCGTTGTTCCCCCACCCGTTCGAGGTGCTGCTGTGCGGCCGCGACGGCAAGCTGCGCCGGCTGCCCGCGACGCGGCTTGAAGGGGCGCCACGCCGGGCTACCTCGCGCCCTACCGCTTGAGCGCCAAGGTGCCATGCCCACCACCGTCGTCTGGTTTCGCCAGGACCTCCGCATCGTCGACAACCCGGCGCTCGCCGCCGCCGCCGAGCGGGGCAGCGTCGTGCCGCTCTACATTCACGACGACGAGGGGGCCGGCGAATGGCCGCTCGGGGGCGCCGCCCGGTGGTGGCTGCAGCGCAGCCTCGAGGCGCTGGACGCAGAGCTGCGCGCACAGGGCAGCCGCCTGATCGTCCGCGGGGGAGCCGCGCTGGCGGTGCTCGAGCGCGTCGTCGCCGAGGTCGAGGCGGACGGCGTCGTCTGGAACCGCTGCTACGAGCCGCGCGCCATCGAGCGCGACCAGGCGATCAAGCGGCACCTCAAGGCCCGCGGTCTCGAGGTGGCGAGCTTCAACGGCTCGCTTCTGTTCGAGCCCTGGCAGGTCGCGACGCAGAACGGCGATCCCTACAAGGTGTACACGCCCTTTGCGCGGGCGTGCCTCAAGATGCCGCGCCCGGCGGCCCCGGCACCGGCGCCGCCGGCGCTGCGTTCGCCGCGAGTGCTGTCGACGATCAGCGCCGATTTTCCCGAAATTTTGCCGCCCGCCGCCGATTGGACGCGCGGGCTCCAGAAAGCATGGAGCCCGGGTTTATCCACTGCGAACAAAAGCTTAGCCGAATTTGTTGAGATTAAGGTCGAGGCATATGGGGATAAGCGCGACCGCCCCGACCTCGCCGGCACCTCGCGGCTGTCACCACGTCTGCACTGGGGCGAGCTGAGCCCGCGCCAGGTCTGGCACGCCGTGCTCACGGCCTGTGGCGGCGACGAGGCGCTCGATCCCGGCCGCGGCAGCGAGGTGTTCTTGAAGGAACTGATCTGGCGGGAGTTCGGCTACCACATCCTCTATCACTTCCCGCATCTGCCCGACGCGCCGCTCAAGCGACAGTTCCGGCGCTTCCCCTGGGCTGACGATAAGGATCACCGCAACACCTGGCGGTTCGGCCGCACCGGCTATCCGATCGTCGATGCGGGCATGCGGCAGCTGCGGACCACCGGCTGGATGCACAATCGCGTGCGCATGATCGTCGGCTCGTTCCTGGTCAAGGACCTCTTGGAGGACTGGCGGGTCGGGGCGCGTTGGTTCTGGGACAATCTCGTCGATGCCGACCTCGCGTCCAACACGCTCGGCTGGCAGTGGGTCGGGGGTTGCGGCCCCGACGCTGCTCCCTATTTCCGAATTTTCAACCCCGTGACGCAGGGCCAGAAGTTCGACCCCCAAGGCGCTTATGTGCGGCGCTGGGTTCCGGAGATCGGGGAGCTTTCTGACGACCATCTCCAGGCGCCTTGGCAAGCGCCGAAAGAGGTTCTGGCCCGAGCCGGTGTCGTGCTCGGCCAGACCTATCCGCACCCCATCGTCGATCACAAGCAGGCCCGGGCGCGAGCGCTTGACGCGCTCGAGCGGATCAAGCAGTCCGCCTAACGGGCACGCGCAGACCGGGAACCGCCATGGACGCTCTCACCGTCGCCGACCGCCAGCGTGAAATCGAGGAGGAGTTCGCGCTCTTCGACGAGTGGCGCGACAAAATCGACTACATCATGGACATGGGCCGCGCCCTGCCGCCCCTGCCGGAAGAGGCGCATACCGAGGCCAACCGGGTGCAGGGCTGCCAGAGCCAGGTGTGGATGGACGCCCGAATCGACCCCGAGACGGGGCGGATGCGGATCCTCGCCGACAGCGACGCGATCATCGTCAAAGGGCTCATCGGCATGCTCCTGCGCCTCTACGACGACCGCCCGCCGGGCGAGATCGTCGACAATCCGCCCGAGGTCCTCGAGCGCATCGGCCTCAAGAGGCACCTCACGCCCGGCCGCGCCAACGGCCTCTACAGCATGATCCAGCGCATCCGCGACCTCGCCCGAGCCCACGCCGGGTGAGGTCCGCGGCCGTCATCGACGACCTGAGCGCGCCATGGCCGGGCACGCCGCTCGGCACCGCCTGGGAGGTCGTCGTGGATGGCGTCATGGGTGGGCTCTCGAGCGCGACGATGCGCCGTGAGACGGTCGCGGGGCGCCCGGCGGTGCGGCTGCAGGGCGAGGTCAGCCTCGCCAACAACGGCGGCTTCGTACAGCTCGCGCTCGACCTGGCGCCCGCCGGCGGGGCGATCGACGCGAGCACCTGGAGCGGCATCGAGCTCGACGTCCTCGGCAACGACGAGACCTACAACCTGCACCTGCGGACCGCCGACGTCGTTCGCCCCTGGCAGTCCTACCGCCAGAACTTCAAAGCACCGCCGCGGTGGACGACCGTGCCGCTCGCCTTCGCCGACTTCGCGGCGCACCGGGTGGCCGCCCCGCTTCGTCTCGCGCGCCTGCGGCGGATCGGTATCGTCGCCATCGGCCGCGCCTTCACGGCCGACATCGCCGTCGGCGGCGTGCGCCTGTTCCGAGCTTCTTGAGCGCCTACGACGCTTCGTCGGCGAGCAGCAGGTCGTCGAGCGCCAGGTCCATGCGGTCGAGCTGGAACTGCGGCAGGACGTAGACCCACTCGGCGGAAGGCCCCAGGCGAACCCAGGTCGTCCCGTCGACCGTCGCGAGCTCCGCCTGGAAGATCTCGTCGTCGAAGCCGGTCGCCTCCAGCCTCGTCGCGGTCGCGGGCCAGGCGACCTCGCTCGCCGGCCGCACGTCGTCGAAGCGGAGCGCGTTGAAGACGTCGGCGAGCCGGCGAATGGCGTCGGGATCGACGCGGCGGCCCTCGGGGCGCCGATCGACGAGCGTCAAGTCCTCCGCGGCCGCGAGCCGGCCGACCGTAAAGCCCTCGCCGTCGGCGGGCGTGACGACCAGCGTCTTCAGCTCGTCGCGCGCCAGGCTCGGCAGGCTCGTGTCCAGCCAGTCGACGACGGCGGTGGGGACGTCGACGGTGCCGCTCGCGAGCCACGCTCGCTCGCCGTCGGGCAGCCGCAGGTAGGTGCCGCGCTGCGTGCCGGTGATGGCCTGGCTGCGCTTGCCGAGGATCGCGTCCGCCAACGGCGTGCCGGCCGCATCGTGGACGGCAACCCGCTGCGCCTCGCTCCCCTCGCCCGGCTCGTCGACCTCGAGACGGGCGAAACGCTCCGGCAAGGCCGTTCGCGGGGCCGCGAAGCGCAGCCCGGTGAGGCCCGTGACGACCTCCCGCACGGTCTCGACGTCGGCGCGGTAGCCGTAGCGGTCGGGTACGACCCAGGTGCCCTCCTCGAGCCGGACGGTGACGCTCTCGCCGCCCTGGCTCACGGTGATGGCGGCGGCACCCTCGGGGCCGGCGACGAGATCGGGGAAGACCGGCTCGTCGAGCTTGGCGGCATCGACGATGCGGTCGCTCGCCTGCAGGCTCAGCGTGACGGCGGCGGCGGTCGAGACGACGGCGGCCGCCCCCCAGAAGACGAGCGCGCGAGGTCCCATGATCCCCTCCTCAGTGCAGGCCGGCGGCAGCGCCGCGCTCACCCTGGCGCCGCCGCCACACGAGCAGCCCCACGGCGAAGACGGCGACGGCGGCGGGCACGGCCCAGATGTTCAACAGGCGCAAGCTCGAGGCCAGGCGCTCGACATCCTCGTCGAGGGCGAAGCGGACATCCCTGAGCTCCCGGCGGATGGCGAGCAGCTCCGCACGGAAGCCCTCGACCGCCTCCTCCTGGGCGGCGGTGAGCACGATGCCCTGCTCTTGCTCCTCGGCGCGGATCTCGTCGATCTTGGCCTGGGTCTCCTCCAGCCGGGCGAGGAGCTCCTGCTCGCTCGCGCGGAACCGCCGTTCGGCCTCGCGCTCCATCTCGTCGATGACGGTGAAGGGCCGGGCGTCGAAGCCGCGCCCGCGCAACGCCACCAGCCCCTCGCCGCCGGCGAGGTTCTCGGCGGCGTTGACGGCGAGATCGCCGTTGTTGGCGATCGGCACCACGAACTCCTGGCCGAGGAGCTGCTGGCGCTGCAGCCAGGTGCGGTCGGCCATGAAGTCGGCGTCGGCGATGACGACCAGCCGCAACGGCGCCGTGCTGGCGGCGACATGGGCGCTCGCGGGCGCGTCCTCGGCGCCTTCGGGCGGGCCGTCGGGGAAGGCGGTCGCGACGTTGCCCTCGACCCGCGCGATCAGCGTCTTGGCCTCACCCGAGGGCGCATAGCCGTCGAGCAGCGCCAGCGGATCGGGCTGGAGAAGCTGCTCGCGGGGTAAGGTGGCGGCATCGGCGGTGGTGGTGACGAGCGGCCGGAGCGTGGTCGTCGCGCCCTCGGCGAGGGCGATCGAGCCCGGCGTGTTGAAGGCGAGCCGCTCGAGCTGGCCCAGCGTCGGATCGTCCAGGTCGAATTGCGCGGAATCGGCCGTGAACCACGCCGGGTAGGTGGTCACGACCGGTCGGCCCTCGTCCATGACCTGTACGCGCATTCCCATCTGCCGGTCGCCGACCACCGTGTCGGCCGGAACCTCCAAGCCCCAAGCGGCCAGCAGCGCATCGACGCCGGCGAAGCCCGTGGGCGGTTGCTGCGGCAGGGCGCCGTTCTCGAAGAGCGGGTCGAGGACGAGCAGGAGGCGTCCGCCCTGGAGCGCGAACTGGTCGACGGCGTAGGCCGTGCGCGCGGGCAAGTCGCGCGGCTGGCCCAAGAGCACGACGTCGACGTCGTCGTCGATGCGGTCGATCTCGCCGAAGCTGCGGCGCACCTCGAAGACCTCCTCGAGGCTCTCGGTGACGGCCCAGGGCTGGAACTGGTCGGTCGGCAGACCGTAGAGCGGCAGGTCGCCCACGAGCTGGAGCACCGGCTTTTCGGGGTTGGCGAGGTCGTGGATCAGGCGGGTCAGGTCGTACTCGACGAAGTCGACCCGCTCGGGCGCCAGATAGGGGATGGCCTCGCGGTCGTCGGTCGTGTTGAGGCCGGCGAGTCCGAGATAGAGCTGCTCGCCCGTAGCACCCAGCGGCAGGCCGCGGAGCCCGTCGGCGACCGCCTGGTCCTCCTCGGGCGAGAAGGGCCGCGGGTCGTAGCGCTCGACGACGAGATTGCCCGCGGCCAGGGCGGCGTACTCGGCGAGAAAGTCGGCGAGCCGGTCGGCGTGGGCCTGGAGGCTGGGCCCGAAGGCGCCGAGATCGCTGGAGCGGTAGAAGCGCAGCGTGATGGGCTCCTCGATGGCGGCCAGAACCTCCTTGGTACCCTCGGAGACCGTGAAGCGCTGGTCCTCGGTGAGGTCGATGCGCCAGCCGCCGAGCCGCTCGCCGGCGACGATGTTGACCGCGACGAAGGTGACGAGGGCGGCGACGATGACGAAGGCCGAGGTGGTGCGGCGGTTGAGACGCTGTGCCAGCATGGTCCTTCCCTCAAGCGCCCTTGTTGAGCTCGACGAGCGCGACGTTGACGGTGAGGCTCACGACGATGAGCGAGCCGAAGAAGACGAGGTGGCGCGCGTCGACGACGCCGTTCTGGATGGCGTCGAAGTTGGTGAGGAAGCTGAACGAGGCGACGGCGTCGGCCAGCGCCTGCGGCGCCCAGCCGTCGAAGGCGCCCTGCACCAGCTCGAGCCCGCTCATCATGAAGACGAAGCAGAGCGCCGTGGCGCCGACGAAGGCGATGACCTGGTTCTTGGTCAGCGCCGAGACGCAGCTCGCGATCGCGAGAAAGCCGCCGGCCATCAGCCACGAGCCCAGATAGCCCGCGAGGATCACCCCGTTGTCCGGCGTGCCCAGGTAGTTGACCGTGAGCCACAAGGGGCAGGTGAGCGCCAAGGCGATGCCGGCGAAGATCCAGGCGGCGAGGAACTTGCCGACGACGGCGGCGGTGGTGCCGAGCGGCAGCGTCAAGAGGAACTCGAGCGTGCCGGACTTGCGCTCCTCGGCCCAGAGGCGCATGCCCAGGGCGGGGATGAGGAAGAGGTAGAGCCAGGGGTGGAAGACGAAGAAGGCCGAGAGATCGGCCCGCCCGCGCTCGAGGAAGCCGCCGAGATGGAAGGTCAAGGCGCCACCGAGCGCCAGGAAGACGCAGATGAAGACGTAGGCGAGCGGCGAGGTGAAGTAGGCCTCGAGCTCGCGCCGCATGACGAGAAAGGTCGTGCGCATCCCTCTTGCTCCTCAAGTGGCCTGGGTGAGCGTGCGGAAGATGTCGTCGAGCCGGCCGCGGCGGCGGGCGATCTCGAGGACCGGCAGGCCCGCCGTCCGCGCCGTGTCGTGCACCGCGGCGAGCACATCCCCGCCGCGCTCGGGCCGCACCAGGACCACGACCGCGCCGTTCTCGCCGGGCTCGCTCCGGACATGGGCGACGCCCGGCGCCCGCTCCATCGCCGCGGCGCTGCGCTCGGCCGCCTCCGCCGGCACGGTCAGCGCCACGACGTTGTGGTCGACGGCGCGCGCCTGCAGCTCCTTGGGCGTGCCGTCGGCGACGATCCGACCCTGAGCGACGATGATCGCCCGGTCGCACACCGCGTCGACCTCCTCGAGGATGTGGGTCGAGACGAGGATCGCCTTGTCCTCGGCGATCTCCTGCAAGAGGCGGCGGACCTCGAACTTCTGGTTCGGGTCGAGCCCGTCGGTCGGCTCGTCGAGGATCAGGAGCTCGGGGTCGTGGAGGATCGCCTGGGCGAGGCCGACGCGGCGCTTGAAGCCCTTGGAGAGCGTCTCGATCGGCCGGCGCCAGACCTGGTCGAGCTGGAGGCGCTCGCGGACCTCGCGCAGCCGCCGCAGGCGCTCGGTGCCGGCGAGGCCGCGCACCTGGGCGACGAAGGTCAAGAGGCCCAAGGGCGTCATGTCGCCGTAGGCCGGCGCCCCCTCGGGCAGGTAGCCGAGATGGCCGCGGGCCGCCTCGGGCCGGCGCTGGACGTCGATGCCGGCGATCCGGGCGTGGCCGTCGTCGGCGGGCAGGTAGCCGGTGATCATCCGCATCGTCGTCGACTTGCCGGCACCGTTGGGCCCGAGAAAGCCCACGACGTCGCCGCGCTTCACCTGAAACGAGATGCCGTCGACCGCGGTGAGCCCGCCGAAACGCTTGGTCAGCCCCTCCACCTCGAGCAGGACGTCCATCGGTGTCTCCCTCACCCTCGCCGGCGGCATCGCGACCGGGCGGCGCCAGCCTGCCCGAGCCGGCGCGGATGTAGCCCCTGCGCCGGGGCGCTTCAAGGCGCCCGACACGCCCCCGCCGCGGCACCACGGGCCCACGCCCGCACCGCTCCCCGCCGCCTGCCGGTCAAGTCGTTGAAACCGGGAGAAACACCACGGGATCGTTGGGTCATGCGGCGCGCCGGAACCACGCCCCGGCGACGC
>CAYZSE010000098.1:0-13439 GCA_964481035.1 uncultured Geminicoccaceae bacterium
CCATCGCGGCGACGTCCGCGCCGTCGGCTACAACACCCGCAACGCCCTGGCCGCCTTCCTGCAGCGCCTCGAGGCGAGCCCTGTCGTCGTCGCGCCGGTTGCCGTGGCGCGAACGGCCGACTAAGTGTCGAAGGCTCGAGGAGAAGGCACTTGGCGCACCCCGCGCGCCACAGTCCGATCTGGTTACGCACGATCAGACACGTGGTTGCGCGTCGCGCCCGCCCATCGGCGCGCCGTCTCGCCATCTGGCGTGCTCGCAATGCCTTTGTCCAGATCGCGACGGCGCTCGAGCCCGGCGACATCGCCATCGACGCCGGCGCGAATGTCGGCGAGTTCACTGCCCCGATGGCGGCGAGCGGCGCGACGGTTCACGCCTTCGAGCCGGATCCCTACGCCTATGCCGAGCTCCGCAAGCGCTTTGCAACGGCGGCCAACGTGCACGTCCACCGCGCCGCCGTGGGTGCTGTGAGCGGCACGATCACCTTGTATCGTGCCGCCGGCGTGGACGCGGATCCCGTTCGGCTGTCGAAGTCGTCTTCCGTCATCGCCACGAAGGCCAACGTCGACCCGAGTGCAGGAACCGAGGTTCCGGTAGTCGACCTCGGCGCCTTCATCGAGGGCCATCATCCCGTGCGTCTTCTCAAGATGGACATCGAAGGAGCCGAGGCCGAGACCCTGGAGCGTCTGCTCGAGCTCGATCTCTTGGCCGGTATCGAGGCGGTCTTCGTCGAGGCGCACGACCACAAGATCGAGGTCATCGCGCCGCGGATGACCGCGGTGCGCGCCCGCATCGCCGAGGCCGGGCTCGTGAACGTCAATCTCGATTGGGCCTGACGCCGCGCCACGCCATGGGCGGCCGGGCGGGGACGCGGTATGGTCAAGCGGTTCGGAAAACGCGCCAACCGATGGCCTCGGCGAGAAACAGGCTAGTCGGCGGCCGGCAGCCCCTCATCGGCGCGGTGTAGCGTGTCGGGATCGAGCCTCGCCATGGCTTGGTGCTGGGAGAGGAAGACCTCGCCCGTGAGGTCGCGGAGAAAATGGCCGCGCTCGAGCATGTCCATGACGGGCCCTTTGACCTCGGAGAGGTGAAAGCGCACGCCGGCGTCGTTCAGCCGGTGGACGATGCCCTCGAGGCTCTCCAGCGCGCTCGCGTCGATGAAGTTGATCGCGGGGCACATCAGCACAACGTCGCTGATCTCGGGCTTGGCCGCGACGAAATCGTAGATCTTGTCCTCGAGGAAGCGCGCGTTGGCGAAGTAGAGGCTCTCGTCGACGCGCACCGTGAGCACCTTGGGGCTGGTGATGACGCGATGGCGCAGGACGTTGCGGAAATGCTCGGTGCCCGGAACCTGGCCGACGATGGCCATGTGCGGGCGGCTCGTCCGCAAGAGGAAGAGCAGAAGCGAGAGCCCGACGCCCGCCGCGATGCCGACCTCGACGCCGAAGCCGAGAGTGAGCACGATCGTCGCCGCCATCGCGGCGAAGTCGCCCTTGGAATAGGTCCAGGTGCGCCGCAGCCCCCCGAGGTCGACGAGCGAGAGCACGGCGACGATGATCGTCGCGGCCAGCGTCGCCTTGGGCAGGAAGTAGAGAAGCGGGGTGAGGAGCAGCGTCGCGAGTGCGATGCCGACGGCGGTGAACGCGCCGGCGGCGGGCGTCTCGGCGCCGGCATCGAAGTTGACCACCGATCGGGCGAAGCCGCCGGTCACGGGGTAGCCGCCCGAGACCGACGCGGCGACGTTGGCAGCACCCAGGCCCACGAGCTCCTGATCGGGGTCGATCCGTTGGCGCTTCTTGGCGGCGAGCGTCTGGCCGACCGAGACGCTCTCGACGAAGCCGACGATCGAGATGAGCACGGCGGGGACGAGGAGCTGGCCCCAGAGCTCGGCGTCGAAGACGGGCAGGGTCAGCGGCGGCAGGCCCTGCGGCACGTCGCCGACGATGGCGACGCCGTTCGGCCCGTCGAGGGCGTAGGTCCAGGTGGCGAGCGTCGTCAGCGCGACGGCCGCGACGGGCCCGGTCTTGGTGATGATGTCCGCGAGTCGCGGCGCGAGGCCCCAGGCGCATAGGAGTGGTTTGAGGCGGCTGCGGACCCAAAAGAGGAACGCGATCGAGGCCACACCGATCAGGAGAGTCCCGAGATGAACGTCGCCCAGATGCCCGAGGAGCGAGAGCACGATCTCGAACAGGTTGTGCCCCGACGCGGGCACGCCGAGCACGTGCTCGAGCTGGCTCGCGGCGATGATGAGCCCCGCCGCCGTGATGAAGCCCGAGATCACCGGGTGGCTGAGGAAATTGGCGAGGAAGCCGAGCCGCAGCACGCCGAGCAGCAGGAGGAACATCCCCGAGAGCAGGGCGAGCGCGAGAGCGGCGGTGTAGTATTCGGCCGTGCCGACCGCCGTGAGGTTGCCCACGGCCGCTGCCGTCATGAGCGAGACGACCGCCACGGGTCCGACGGCCAGTGCCCGGCTCGTGCCGAAGACGGCGTAGGCCGCGAGCGGCAGGATCGAGGCGTAGAGGCCGACCTCGGGCGGCAGGCCCGCGAGCAGCGCGTAGGCGAGCGACTGCGGAATCAGCATGATCGTGACGATGACCGCGGCCATGGCATCGTTGACGAAGGCGTCGCGATCGTAGCGCCGGCCCCAGTCGAGGATCGGGAAATAGCGCTCGAGCTTGCTCACCAGCCGCCTCGCGTCGGCTTTCCAGGCGAACGCCGTGAACCCGCAGGCGCCCAACGCATGATGCCGTCGTCTCGTGCAGCCGCGGCGCTCACGCCGGCAGCTGCAGGACCGAGCGGCAGGGGACGCCGAGGCGCTCGACGCCGCCCAGCCCCATCAGCTCCATGAGAAAGACGCAGCCCAGCGTCTCGACGCCGACCCGTTCCAAGAGGTCGATCGTGGCCTTGCAGGTGCCGCCGGTCGCGATCAGGTCGTCGACGATGACGACCTTGCGGCCGGGGACGATGAGATCGGCCGAGACCTCGACGACGTCGTTGCCGTATTCGAGATCGTAGGCGTGGCTGTGGACCAGGCCCGGCAGCTTGCCGCGCTTTCTGACCATGACCATGCCGAGGCCGAGCTGCATGGCGATCGGGGCGGCGAAGATGAAGCCGCGGCTCTCGATCGCGACGAGCTGATCCGGTACGAACGGCTCGACCTCGCGGGCCATGGCGGCGACCGCCGTGCGCCAGGCGCTGGAGTGCGCCAGCAGCGTCGAGATGTCGTAGAATTGGATGCCCGGCTTCGGAAAATCGGGCACGACACGGATGTGACGGCGAAGATCGGGGACGTGGGCATGGGGCATCGACGGGCGTTCTTCGGGCTCGGGTTGGCGTTCCTGGTGACGGCGTGGGCTCAGCCGGTGCCGGCGGCGGAGACGACGCCGGTCGTCGTGCGGACCGCCAACGGCGAGCACCTGTTTCGGGTCGAGGTGGCGGCGACCGAGGCGGCGCGGGCGAGGGGGCTGATGTTCCGCGAGGAGCTCGAGCCCGACGCGGGCATGCTCTTCCTCTTCGACCCGCCGCGTCGCGTCGGCTTCTGGATGAAAAACACCCTCATTCCGCTCGACATGCTCTTCGCCGACGCGGCGGGGCGGATCATCGCCATCGTCGAGCGGGCGGAGCCGCACTCGCTCGAGCCGCGCGGGCCGGACGCGCCCGTCGCGGCCGTCCTGGAGATCAACGGCGGCCTTGCCGAGCGGCTCGGCATCGCCGTCGGCGACGAGATGAGCGGCGGTCCGCTCACCCCCTGAGCCTCAAACGAGCGCGGCACAGGCACGCTCGATCCGCGCGCAGGCGTCGGTGAGCAGTTCGGTCGAGGTGGCGTAGGACACGCGAAAGCACGGATCGAGCCCGAAGGCGCTGCCGTGGACGACGGCGACCCCTTCACTCTCCAGGAGATAGCGGGCGAAGTCCTCGCTGGTCTCGATGACCTTGCCGTCGGGGGCGCGCTTGCCGATGACGCCGGCGCAGCTCGGATAGACGTAGAACGCCCCCTCGGGCCGGCGGCAGCGCAGGCCGGGAGTCGCGTCGAGCGCATCGGCGACGAGGTCGCGGCGCTGCTTGAAGACGGCGTTGCGCTCGGCGAGGAAGTCGGTCGGCCCGTCGAGGGCCGCGACCGCCGCGGCCTGGCTCACCGACGACGGGTTGGAAGTGCTCTGCGACTGGACCTTGGCCATCGCCTTGATGAGCGGCGCCGGCCCGCCGGCATAGCCGATCCGCCAGCCGGTCATCGCGTAGGCCTTGGACACGCCGTTGACCGTGAGCGTTCGCGGATAGAGCTCCGGGGCGATCTGCGCCGGCGTCGTGGCGACGAAGCCGTCGTAGACGAGGTGCTCGTACATGTCGTCGGTCATGACCGCGACGTGCTCGTGCCGCAGCAGGACCGCGCACAGCGCCTCGAGCTCGGCCCGCGTGTAGGCGGCGCCGGTCGGGTTGTTCGGCGAGTTGAGGATGACCCATCTGGTCTTCGGGGTGATCGCCGCGTCGAGGTCCTCGGCGCGCAGCTTGAAGCCGGTCTGCTCGGGTGCGGTGACGAAGACCGGCTCGCCGCCGGCGAGCAGCACCATGTCGGGATAGGAGACCCAGTAGGGCGCCGGGATGACGACCTCGTCGCCCGGGTCGAGCGTCGCCATCAGCGCGTTGTAGAGGACCTGCTTGCCGCCGGTGCCGACGGTGATCTGCTCGGGCGTGTAGCCGAGCTCGTTCTCGCGAGCGAACTTGCGGCAGATCGCCTCCTTGAGCGCCGGCGTGCCGTCGACCGCGGTGTACTTGGTGTCACCGTCGCGGATCGCCTTGATCGCCGCTTCCTTGATGTGGCCGGGCGTGTCGAAGTCGGGCTCGCCGGCGCCGAGGCCGATGACGTCGCGGCCCTGCGCCTTGAGCTCGCGGGCGAGGTTGGTGACGGCGATGGTGGGCGAGGGCTTGATCCGGGCGAGCCGCTCGGCCGTGGCGATCATGGGCGTGTCCTTCCGCGTGCGCGACCGCCGGACGTTAATGGCCCGGGCGCCGTCAGGCAACGTCGCTCGCCCGCGGTCGCCGCGGCTCCGTCTCGGTCAAGCGGCCTCGTCGCGATAGGCGTCGACCGGCGGGCAGGTGCAGACCACCTGCCGGTCGCCGGAGACGTTGTCGACCCGCGCCACGGGCGGCCAGTACTTGCCCTGCGCCGGCTCGCCGGCCGGCACGATCGCCACGTCACGCTCGTAGGCGAAGGGCCATTCGGCGGCGACCACGTCGCTCAGCGTGTGCGGCGCGTTGCGCAAGGGGCTCGCCTCGACGGACCAGACGCCCCGCTCCACCTTCCGGATCTCCTCGCGGATGGCGATCATCGCGTCGCAGAAACGATCGAGCTCGGTCAGCGGCTCGCTCTCCGTCGGCTCCACCATGAGCGTCTCTGCCACCGGCCAGGACATGGTGGGCGCGTGGAAGCCGTAGTCGATCAGCCGCTTGGCGACGTCCTCGCCACCGATGCCGGTACGCTGCTTGATGTCGCGCACGTCGAGAATGCACTCGTGCGCGACCCGACCGTTGCGGCCCGTGTAGACGACATCGAAGTGGCCCTCCAGGCGCTTGGCGACGTAGTTCGCCGCCAAGATCGCCGTCGCCGTGGCCCGCTCGAGCCCCGCAGCGCCCATCATCGCGATGTAGGCCCAAGAGATGGGCAGGATCGACGGCGAGCCCCAGGGGGCCGCCGACACCGCGCCGACGCTGGCGTCGCCGCCGACACCTGGAACGACGGGATGATCGGAGAGGTAAGGGGCGAGATGCGCCTTGACGCCGATCGGCCCCATGCCGGGCCCGCCGCCGCCGTGCGGGATGCAGAAGGTCTTGTGCAGGTTCATGTGGCAGACGTCGGCCCCGATTTCCGCGGGCTTGGCCAGGCCCACCAACGCGTTGAGGTTGGCGCCGTCCATGTAGACCTGCCCGCCGGCGGCGTGGACCTTGCCGGCGATGTCCTTGATCGCGGCCTCGAATACCCCGTGCGTCGAAGGGTAGGTCACCATCAAGGCGCCGATGCGGCCGTCGTGCTGCGCGATCTTTGCGTCCAGATCGGCCACGTCGACGTTGCCCGCGTCGTCGCAGGCGACGACGACGACACGGAAGCCCGCCATCGCCGCGGAGGCGGGATTGGTGCCGTGCGCCGACGACGGGATGAGGCAGACGTCGCGCTCGGGGTGCCCCTGGGCGCGTTGCCAAGCCCGGATCACGAGAAGACCGGCGTACTCGCCTTGGCTGCCGGCGTTGGGCTGCATCGAGATCGCGTCGAAGCCGGTCACCTCCTGGAGCCACTGCTCGAGCTGGGCGATGAGCTCCGCGTAGCCCAAAGCCTGGTCGCGCGGCACGAACGGGTGGAGCTCGGCGAAGCCCGGCAGGCTCACCGGCCGCATCTCGGTCGCGGCGTTGAGCTTCATGGTGCACGAGCCCAAGGGGATCATCGCCCGATCGAGCGCGATGTCCTTGTCCTGCAGCGTGCGCAGCCAGCGCAGCATGGCCGTCTCGCTGCGATGGCGCTCGAACGTCGGGTGCTCGAGAAAGGGCGTGCGGCGGACCAGCGCGTCCGGCAGCACGGCCGCGCCGGCGGCGGCGGGCGTCGCGCCGAAGAGGCGGGCCACGGCCTCGAGGTCGGCCTCGGTCGTGGTCTCGTCCAGGCTGATGCCGACGGCGTCGGCGTCGATGCGCCGGAGATTGATCCCGGTCGCGACCGCCGCCTCCGCGACGGCTTCGCCGTGCCCCGGCACGCGCACCGTCAAGGTATCGAACCAGCGCGCGTTCGCGACCTCGACGCCGGCGGCGGCGAGGCCCGCGGCGAGCCGGGTCGTCCGCTCGTGGACCCGCCGAGCGATGGCCACCAGCCCGTCCCCACCGTGCCAGCAGGCGTAGAGGGTGGCCATGATCGCCAGCAGCACCTGCGCCGTGCAGATGTTGCTGGTCGCCTTGTCGCGGCGGATGTGCTGCTCGCGGGTCTGCAGCGCCATGCGCAGCGCCGGACGACCCAGGCGGTCGACCGACACGCCGATCAGGCGGCCGGGGATCGTCCGCTTGAAGGCGTCCTTGGTCGCGAAGAACGCCGCGTGCGGCCCGCCGTAGCCCATCGGCACGCCGAAGCGCTGGGCCGAGCCGATGGCGATGTCGCAGCCGAGCCGGCCGGGCGCCTCGATGAGCGTGAGCGCCAGGAGATCCGTCGCCACGATGGCGAGCGCCTGCTCCGCGTGCAGCGCCGTGAACACCGCGCGCAGGTCGCGCACGTCGCCGCTCGAGGCCGGGTAGCTGACGAGAGCCGCGAAAACGGCCGTCGGATCGAGATCGACGAGGGGATCGCCTTCGACGAGCGCGATCCCCAGGCCGGCCGCGCGGGTCCGCAGCACGGCCTTGGTCTGCGGATGGGTGTCGCTGTCGATGAAGAACGCCGTGGCCTTGCTCTTCGCGACCCGCTTCGCCATGGCCATCGCCTCGGCCGCCGCCGTCGCCTCGTCGAGCAGCGAGGCGTTGGCGACCTCCAGGCCGGTGAGGTCGACGACCATCTGCTGAAAGGCCAAGAGCACCTCGAGGCGCCCTTGGCTGATCTCCGACTGATAGGGGGTGTACGCGGTGTACCAGGCGGGATTTTCGAAGACGTTGCGCAACAGCACGCTCGGCGTGTGCGTCCCGTAATAGCCCATGCCGATGAAGGACTTGAGCCGCTTGTTCTTGGCCGCCATGGCGTCCAGCGCCGCGAGTGCCTCCGCCTCGCTCAAGGCCGGCGGCAGGTCGAGCGGCCGCACGCTGCGGATCGCCGTCGGCACCGCGTCGGCGATCAGCGCCTCGAGCGACCCTGCGCCCACGCGCTGGAGCATCGCGGCAATGTCGTCGGCACGCAGCGCGATATGGCGGTCGACGAAACGGTCCATGAGAAATCTCTCCTGAAAAGGCGGTACGGGCGCGCGGGGGGAAGATCAGCTCTGGTCGGCGACGAGGGCGGCATAGGCGGCCTCGTCCATGAGCGCAGCGATCGCGCCGGCATCGCTGGGCCTCAGCTTGACGAACCAGCCGTCACCCTCGGCGGCCTCGTTGACCAGCGCCGGGTTGTCGGCGAGCGCCGCGTTGACGTCCACGATCTCACCGGCGATCGGGGCGTACACGTCGCTCGCCGCCTTCACGGACTCGACGACGGCCATCGTCTCGCCGGCATCGACGCTGCGGCCGATCTCGGGCAGATCGACGAACACGACGTCGCCGAGTTGCTCTTGGGCGTGAACGCTGATCCCGACGACGGCGGTCTCGCCGTCGAGCAGCACCCATTCATGATCCTTGGTGTAGCGGCGGGCCACGCGGTCTCTCCGTCAGCGGTGGTAACGGTGCGGTACGAAAGGAAGCGCGGTCACTCGAGCCGCGATGTCGTGCCGGCGCACCCTACAGGTGAGCTCGGTGCCGGTGCCGGCCAACGCCGCCTCGACATATCCGAGCGCTATCGGGGCGCCGACCGTCGGCCCGAAACCGCCGCTGGTCACCCGCCCGACGATGCGCCCGGCGTGCCGGATCTCGGCGCCTTCGCGCGCCGGCATGCGGCCTTCGAGGGTCAGGCCCACGAGCTGCTCTTCAGTGCCCGCGGCGAGCTCGTGCAGAAGCCGTTCGGCACCGGGAAAGCCGCCGGTCTGGCGACGCCGCTTGTTGATCGTCCAGCCGAGGCCGGCGGCGATCGGCGAGGTCGAGGTGTCGATCTCGTGACCGTAGAGGCACAGGCCCGCCTCCAAGCGCAGGCTGTCGCGGGCGCCGAGGCCGGCGGCGGTCACCCTGGGGTCGTCGACCAGCCGGGCGACGAATTCCTCGACGATGGCATCCGCGACCTCGATCTCGAAGCCGTCCTCGCCGGTGTAGCCGAGCCGCACGACGCGCGCCGGGTGGCCGGCGATGGCGACCTCGCGGCTCTCGCGAAAGCTCAACGCTCGGGCCTCGGGTAGCTCGGCCGTCAGGACCTCGGCTGCGGCCGGCCCCTGAAGTGCCAGCAGCGAGCGCTCTTCCAAGAGCGCGGGCCGATGTGCCGCCGGCAGCGCCGCTTCGAGAACGCGCAGGTCGTCGCCGGTGCGCGCGGCGTTGACGACGAGGAACCAGTCGCGCTCATGGCGGATCGCCATGAGATCGTCGACGATGCCCCCGTCGGGGGCAAGGAGGAGTGTGTATTTGGCGGTGTGAGGTTGCTGGCGTTGGAGATCGCCGCAGAGCAGGGTCTCGAGCGCCTCGGCCGCGGCCGCCGGGTCGCCCGGCACGCGGACGGTGCCCATGTGGGAGACATCGAAGAGCGCGGCCCGCTCGCGACACGCCCGATGCTCCGCAATGATGCCCGTCGGGTACTGGATCGGCAACGACCAGCCGGCGAACGCGACCATGCGCGCGCCGTGCGCGCGGTGCCAATCGTAGAGCGCAGTTCTCCGGTCTTCGGTCACGACGGTCGCCCCAGCCCACCGGGCGCAACATCGCGCCGGTGTGCCCCCCGCTGTCCGCGACCTGAGAGTTTAGCGCTCGCGGCCGAGCGCCTTCACCTTCGGTGGGGTGCAGCCGCACCCGCTCTCCAGCGTGTCATCCGCCTGCGGTCCTGGGGCCTGAGAGTTTCCGGGGGCGGTTGCTCCTTCGGCGGCGCGTCCAGAACCGACGCACACTCTCCCGCAGACGTCATCTGACCGTGAACAAGTATAAAGCCCGTCCACCACCGTCAAGGCACCAGCGGTACGTTTCAGGCAAGCGACAGCCCGTCGTCGAAGTCGATCTCCATGGGCTCGTGCCCGGTGGCGCGAAAGAATCGGCGCAAATCCTCACTGGCCATGATGACCGTCGCGGTATTGTCCAGCGGATGGCAGGCGACCCGCTCGTGCGCCATCAGCGCGCGGTCGAGCACCGCGCGCACCCGCCGCGTGCGGTCGTTGATCACCGCGAGCGGCGTCACCGCGCCGGGCGTCACGCCCAGCACCTCCGCCAGGAGCGGCGGCTTGCCGAAGCTCAGCCGGCCGGCGCCGAGCCGCTTGGCGAGCGCGGCGAGGTCGACCCGGCGCTCGTCGATCACCGTGACGAGCCAGAGCGCCTCCTTCTTGTCCTTCAAGAACAGGTTCTTGCAGTGGCCACCCGGCAGGTGGTGCGTGTGCACGCGCGCCTCGTCGACCGTGAAGACGGCGGGGTGGGAATAGAGCGTGTGCTCGATGCCCCATTCGCCGAGGCGCGCGAGCAGCCGAGCGCGGTCGTAGATCATGGCGGGCGACATAGGCCAGCGAGGCGCGCCCCACAATCCCGATCGAGCCGGCCTCCCCTCAGGCTTGCCGGCCCTGCGCTTGCCCCCCACCTCCCAGGTGGTCCGAGATGGAGTAGCCGATGAGACATACCTGGGCGCCGTTCGCTCTCGTGCTGGGCCTGCTCGCCGCCCCCGCGGCGGCCGACACGTTTCGCACGGCGCAGGCAGCATTCATCCTCGAGCGTTGGATCGGCGGGCTGGAGCGGCCCTGGGGCCTCGCCTTCCTGCCCGACGGTCGGGCGCTCGTGACCGAGCGTACCGGCCGCTTGCGGCTCATCGAAAACGACAGGCTCGTGCCGGAGCCCGTGGCCGGCCTGCCCGCGGAGGTTGTCGCACGGGGGCAGGGCGGGCTTCTCGACGTCGCGCTCGACCCGGATTTCGCCGCCAACGGCCTCGTCTATCTCGCCTACAGCGCCGGCGTGCGGGATGGGGCGATGACCACCCGGGTGGCACGCGGCCGGCTCGAGGATCGCGCGCTGGTCGACCTCGAGGTGCTGTTCACCGGCGAGCCCTGGTCTTCGGGCGGCCGTCATTTCGGCTCACGCCTCGCCTTCGACCGCGATGGCCTTCTCTACGTGACGATGGGCGAGCGTGGTGATGCGGACCGCGCCCAGCGCATCGACGACCACGCCGGCGCGATCATGCGCCTGCGGCCGGACGGAAGCATCCCCGCCGACAATCCCTTCGTCGGCACGCCCGGCGCTTCGGCCGAGATCTTCACCTACGGCAATCGCAATCCGCAGGGGCTCGCCATGCATCCCGAGAGCGGCCAGATGTGGGCCCACGAGCACGGGCCGCGGGGCGGCGATGAGATCAACGTGCTCGAGCCGGGCGCCAACTACGGATGGCCGGTGATCACGCACGGTATCGGCTACAGCTATCGGCCGATCGGTGAGGGCACCCACAAGGAAGGGATGAAGCAGCCGGTCTACTTTTGGGATCCGTCGATCGCACCGTCGGGCATGACCTTCTATACCGGCGAAGCGTTCCGCGAATGGCAGGGCGATCTCTTCGTCGGCGCGCTCAAGGACAAGATGCTCGTTCGGCTCGAACTGGACGGCGAGCGGGTCGTCGGCGAAGAGCGCCTCATCGCCGGGAAGATCGGCCGCATCCGCGATGTGCGCGAGGGTCCCGGCGATGACCTGTTCGTGCTTACCGACGAGACCGACGGGGCGATCTGGCGCCTCTCGCCCGCCGATTAACGGTCACAGTGCGCTCAAGCGAGGTCGCGGTAGACCGTCCGGGTGGCGCTCTGGCCGGCGAGGGCGGCGACGAGCGCGCGGCCGTCCGCAGTGGCCCGGCCGTGGAGGTCGATCCAAGCATGGGTTCTAGCGAAGCTGAGGGCGCAGTGCTCGCGCGACCCGATGGCGAGCTGGGCGGCGACGTGGATGATGTCGCGCGTGACGTCTTGGTCGGCCATGGGAAACTCCGGCTTGAGATGCCGGTGTTACGCTCGCCTCGGCTGAACGGATCATGACGCGTGGCGACATTGTCCCGCCGGTTCGGGTTCGGGCCGTGCTCGGCTCGGCTCGCGTCGTCCTATCGCGGCGCCGGCCGGGCGATCGCCTCGAGAGCCGGGCTCTCCAGGGGTCGTGGCCCGCGGCCGACCCGACGCCGGGCACCGCCTTTCGCGACCAGCGGCACGTCGAGCCGGCCATCGCCGTCGGCCGCCACGATCGGGCCGCCGCCGACCCAGCCGAGCGGCGCGCCTTCAGTCACCTGCATCGTGGCGGCGTGCCGACGGGTTCCGGCGTCCCGCACCCGCGGCACGGTCCCAAGGCGGAGCAGGCGCGGCCGCGCGGCGTCGGACAGCCTGCCGCCGCAGGCCGAGGTCTTCGCCACGTGATCGGCCCACGGCAAGCCGTGCCGGCGCGCAACCAGCGTCGGCGCCGCCGCGTCCGTCGCGGGCGGGTCGGTCACGGGCGCGCCCGGTCCACGCGCCCGTGTCGGTCGATCGGCCGCGCCACCGCGTGAAGCCGAACGGCGAAGGCGCGCTCCGTGCGGGACGATGCGGCTCGGTCCGCATCTCCCCGAGGCCATCGAAAAGCGCGGGACGGATTGGCGGGGTTGGCGTTCAGGAAGTCGCGTCAGCCTTCCACGCTCTCACCGAACGCGGCGAGACCTTCGGCGAGGTAGTCGGCCAGGAGCGGTATGCCGAGGAGATATTGCGCGGTGCGGGCGTTGTGGGCGCGTGTCGCCTCGGCCACCGCCTGGTCCCACTCTTCGGCGGTATAGCTGCCGCGGCCGACCCAAGTGAGGGCCACCAGTTCGACCTGCTCGTCCTCGTTGAGGTCGTTGATGATGTCGCGCAGCTCGCCGAACAGCGGATCGCCCTCGGGGCTGTCCCCGAGGTCGTCCTCCTCGAGCATGTCGTTGGTGGTGTGCGCGCCCGCCGCCTCGAGCTCGTCGTCTTCGTCGCCGTTCGCCATGTCGGCATCGAAGACGCGGGCCTTGTCGATGACCATGCGGACGGTGTCGGGATCGATCGTGAACATGACATGCCCCCTCGACGCCGCGGCAGCCCTCTTCGACCGTACCGCTTCTTCCCGAGCGGATGCGACGCTGCCGCCTTACTTTAATGGCGAACGCGCGCCCGGGTCGCAAGCGCGCCCGGACGCCGCCGCTTCGGCCTTAGGTCAGACGGCCACGGGCCTCAGCGGCGCTCCGCCAGCGGCACGAACGGCCGCTGCGCCGCACCGGTGTAGAGCTGACGCGGGCGGCCGATCTTCTGCTCGGGATCCTCGATCATCTCGTTCCACTGCGCGATCCAGCCGACGGTCCGCGCCAGCGCGAAGATGGCGGTGAACATCGAGGTCGGGATGTGCATCGCCTCCAGGATGATGCCCGAGTAGAAGTCGACGTTGGGGAACAGCTTGCGCTCCTGGAAGTAGTCGTCCTCCAGCGCGATCCGCTCCAGCTCCTTGGCGATGGCGAGCTTGGGGTTGTTGGCCTTGCCGAGCTGGTCGAGCACCTCGTCGGCGTTGGCCTTCAAGACGCCGGCGCGGGGGTCGTAGTTCTTGTAGACGCGATGGCCGAAGCCCATCAGCCGGAAGGGGTCGTCCTTGTCCTTGGCGCGCCTGACGAAGTCCTGGATGCGCTCGACCGAGCCGATCTCGCCCAGCATCTGCACGACCGCCTCGTTGGCGCCGCCGTGCGCCGGGCCCCACAGCGAGGCGATGCCGGCCG
>CAYZSE010000099.1:0-12932 GCA_964481035.1 uncultured Geminicoccaceae bacterium
GTGAGATGGCGGAGGCGCTCGGGCTTTCGCTCTCGCTCGTGAGCGCGCATCTGAGGCGCCTCAAGGACGCCCGGCTCGTGCGGTCGCGTCGTCAGGGCAAGCAGGTGCTCTGCCGGCTCGACGACACCCACGTCGCCCAGATGCTGCGCCTCATGGTCGAGCACGTCGCGCATCCCGACGGCTGCGCTCCCCGGCCCATCGATCCATCGGAGGACTGAAATCATGGCCGCCACCCTCGACATCACCCAGGTCAAATGCGCCTGCGCCGACTGCGTCTGCGTTGTTCCGACCGGCAAGGCCGTCGTCAAAGACGGGCGCTACTACTGCAGCGAAGCCTGCGCCGACGGCCATAAGAGCCACCAGGGCTGCGACCATGCCGGGTGCCAGTGCCACGGCTGAGAGCCCGACGGCGCCGAGCACAACGGCTAGCGCGTTTCCCGGTCAGGTTGATCTACGCCCATCCCGCACCCCCGCCCGGCCGCCCACGAGGTTACGCTGCCATGGGCGGCCGGGCGGGGGTGCGGAACGGTCGAGAATTTCGGGAAACGGCTAATCGAGTTGCGCCAGCGCCCGGCGCACCCGCACGTCTCCGCCCGCGGTGAGGCGCAGAGCCAGAAATCGGCCTTGCCGATCGTGGCCCGCGAGCGACCAGTGCTGGCCGTCGAAAACGAGGCCCGGACCGGTGACGTCGGCGACCTGAAGCAGCCCGCTCGCCTCCAGCCGCCGCAGCTTGGTGCGCAGCACGAGTTCGCTCGGCAGACGTGCCTCCTGCCGCCACAGGCGCGGTGCCAGCCGGTAGCGGCGTGGCACGCACCACGCCGCCCAGAGCACCCGCGCCGTCGAGGCGTCGACGGGCTCGAAGTCCTCGAAGAACCGCTCGGGCATGGCGGGCGTCCAGAGGCGTTCGCGATCCCGCGCCTCGCGGGCGAGCGGATCGAGTTTTCCGCCGGTCGACACCCGGCGCGGCACGGGCGCCATCCCGATATGCTGCCGCTCACCGCCGACATCGCACGCAAGACGCGCGTCGCGGCAGGTCGCTTCAGCCGTCATCGGCCGCGAGGCTCCGCTCGACGTTCACCCAAAGGAGGTTGCCGGTCTCGTCGCCTATGGCGAGAAACCGACCGTCAGGCGTGAAGCCGAGCGCCGTGACGGGCGCGTCACCACCCGCATTGACGCGCAGTCGCGGCGCCGCATCGGCGAGGTGGCAGAGCTGCACCCGGCCGTCGGCGTGGCCAGTCGCCACCCAGGGGGCCCGCGGATGGCACGCGACGCGCCGCACGAGCCGGTCGTCAGCGTCGCCGATCTCCACGGGCTTTCGGTCCATCGGGCCGTCCTTGCCGGCGAACGACCAGACGACTGCCCGCCGTGCGCCCGCCGTCACGAGCCGCCCACCGTCGGCGCTCCAGGCGAGGCTGCGGATCTTGCCGGGATAGCCCGACATCCGCAGCTGTAGCTTGTCGCGCACCCGCCAGCCGTGCAGCGCGTTCTCCTGCATCGTCGTCACGACGTATTTCTGACACGGGCTCCAGGTGATGGCCGTATGTGAGCCCTGCCAGGGATAGCGCGACGCCCGGAAGCGGCCCTTGCGCCACTCCCAGAGCGTGGCGCCGCCATAGTGGGCGACCGCCAGCCGGCTGCCGTTCGTATCGAAGGCGAGCCCGCCGACGCTGCTCGGATGCTCGAGCTCGAAGAGCCGCTCTCGCCCCGCCTCGCGTACGCGCACGACGCGCCCTGCCGCCGCCGCGCGCAGGCCCGAGCGCGGGGCCACGGCGACATGCGTGATCCAGCCCCGCGGCACCTCGTCGAGAACCTCTGTCGTCGCGTCGGGCGCCAGCCGGATGAGGCGCCCGTCGTCGCCCCCGGAAAGGAACCCGACGCCGTCGATGTCCGGGGCCCAAGCCAGGCACGTGCCGCGATGCAGGTCGACCGTTGACGGCTCGGGCACGGGCGCGGCGTTCCACAGGCGGGCCGTCCCGTCGCCGAGGATGGCGAGGATGCGCCCGCCGTCCAGGCTGGCGCCGACGGCCACGACCTGGGCCCCGACGTCGAAGCGCACGCCGCGGCGAAGTGCGAGCGGCGTCGACGCGAGGGGAAGGTCGAGGTCCGACAGGTTCAAAGCGGCGCCACGCATGCGGCGAACTCCTCGCGGAGCGCGGCCCCGTCGAGGTTGCGGCCGATAAAGACGAGCCGTGAGCGCCGCGCCTCGTCCTCGGGCCACGGTCCCATGAGGTCGCCCTCCATCAGCATGTGCACGCCCTGCACCACGAAGCGCTCCGGCTCACCCCGTAAGTCGAGGATGCCCTTGGAGCGCAGGATGTCCTGGCCGCGCTCGGCGAGGAGCCGCTGGAACCAGCTCATGAAGCGCTCCGGGTCGAGCGGCCGATCCGCCGTCACCGAGACGCTCGTGACCGCGTCATCGTGCTCGTGGTCGTGCTCCTCGAGAAAGTCGGGCTCGACCTCGAGGACCCGTTTCAGGTCGAAGGCGGCGAGGCCCAGGACGTCGTCGAGCGGCACGTCGCAGCGGTGGGTGCGCAGGATCCGCGCGTAGGGGTTGAGTGCTCGAAGGCGTGTCTCCAGGTGCCCGAGATCGGCGGGCTCGACGAGATCGAGCTTGTTGAGCAGGAGCACGTCAGCAAAGGCGACCTGCTCGGCGGCCTCGGAGCTGTCCTCGAGCCGTGCCTCCAGGAACTTGGCATCGGCCACGGTAACGATGGCATCGAGGCGGGTGCGCTCGGCGACGTCGTCGTCGACGAAGAAGGTCTGGGCCACCGGCGCCGGGTCGGCGAGCCCGGTCGTCTCGATCAGGATGCCGTCGAAGCGGTCCTTGCGCTGCATCAGCCCGCCGAGGATGCGGATGAGATCGCCGCGCACGGTGCAACAGATGCACCCGTTGTTCATCTCGAACACCTCCTCGTCGGCGTCGACGACCAGGTCGTTGTCGATGCCCACCTCGCCGAACTCGTTGACGATCACGGCGTAGCGCTTGCCGTGCGGTTCGGTGAGGATGCGGTTGAGGAGCGTCGTCTTGCCGGCGCCGAGATAGCCGGTCAGCACGGTTACGGGGATCTTCCTCATGGCATGGCCTCCTCCGCGCGCGAGGGTTTTCGCGCCGCAGATAAAACGATATTATAACATAGCATTTTGCGTCGAGGTGGAAGGGGGTTCGCGCGCTGCGGGGTTGGCTCGTGGGTGATCGCGACCAAGTCACGGGGCTCAACTCCAGCATCGCTCGGAGATGATCATGCGCACGAGCTTGCCTGCCATCGTCCTCGCCGGCGTCGTCATGACGCTCGCCGCCGTGCATGCCCGAACTCCGATCGGTGATCTCGAGGGCGTCGAAGGCATCCGCATCGAGGGCGAGGTCACCCAGGTCTTCGGCAACGCCTTCGTCCTCGCGGACGCGACCGGCGCCGTTCTCGTCGACACCGGTCCCGAACGGTTCGAGCGGCGCAGCTTCGAGGTGGGCGAGCGGCTGACCGTCACCGGCGAGATGGACGACGGCGACTTCGACGCCTTCACGATCACCCGCGCCGACGGCACCGTGATCGAGGTCCGTCCGCCGCACGGCCGCCCGCCCTGGGCCGGCCGCGACTGATCGGCGGGCGGACGCGACACGGTCAGGCGGGGCGGCACCGCACGAGGTGATTGTCCCACCCGCCGCTCGTTCGGTTCACCTCGCGCAGCCCCACCGCCGGGGACCACCGCAGCACACGTCCTTCGCCGGAGCTGAGGACGAAACCGCCGGCAGCGGCGGCAACCCCGCAGGCGTCGGGGACGGCGAGCCGGTCGATGAGCGAACCGTCTCGGCTGTCCCAGATGGTGACGAGGTTGCCGCGTGGGCCCGAGACGGCGAGATGACGCCCTTCTGCGTCGAAGGCCGCGCTGCCGGTATAGTGCCGCAGCGCACGGCTCAGGCCGGTCGAGGCCTCGAAGGGGCGCAGCCGGGCGCCGGCGAAGAGCGCGACGAGCGGGACGGCGTGGTTGGGTGGACCCTCGTACTGCATGGCGACCCCCACGCGACCATCCGCCGTGACGTCGAGATGGCGAATCGACAGCCGGCGCAGCGTGTCCGGCAGGCATGCGGCGTCGCCGAGCTTGCCTGTCTCGATGTCGAGGAAGGCGAGGCTCGGTTGCATGCTATCGAGGTTGAGCTTTCGGCGCGCGAAGTCGGGATGGGTGCGGATGCCGCCATTGGCGACGACGAGGGTCCGGCGGTCGGGCATGAGCCGCACGTCGTGGGGGCCGATGCCGTGGCTCGCCAGCTCGCCGATGTGGCGGAAGCCGTCGGCGGCATCGCGCACGCCGAGCTTGCCCTCGCCCGTCACGTAGGCGTTCTCGCTCGTGAGCAGGTAGCGGCCGTCGGCGGTGAAGGCGCCGTGCCCGTAGAAGTGGCGGTCCACGGCAGCGTCGATGCGGCGCACGACCGTGCCTTCGGCGTGATCGAAGACGACGGCGAAGCGGCCGGGGCGACGCGCGAAGACGACGCCCTGCGGCCGCGTCGGATGAAAGGTCACCGAATGACCGCGGTCGGGCAGCGGCAACGACCAGCGCATCCGGCCGCGACCATCCACGGCGCTCACGGCGAAACCCTCCTCGAGGATGCGGCAGCCGACGAACAGCGCGCCCTCGTGCCCGCGGGCCGCACCCACGCGCAAGGCCATGGCGGCGAGCGTGGAGGCGAGGAGCGCGCGCCGGGCGAGCATCAGTCGCCGTCCGCGGCGTTGAAGCCGACGATGAGCCCGAGGTCGCGGGCGAGCGGGCCGCTCGCGAGCAGGCGGAGCTGCTCGACGGTGCGGAGCAGCACCAGCACGTCCTCGCGTGCCGCCGGGTCGGCCACGGCTGCCTCGAGCGGTAGTCCCACGGCGCGGGCCTGCGCGATCGCCTGATCCGCGAGGTCGACGATGCCTTGGCCCAAAGCAGCGCTGCCGGCCGCGGCCAACGCGTCGGCGAAGCCGCCGTCGACGGCGAGCATGGCGCGCACGGTCGCGAGGTTGGCGGCGATCGACGGCAAGGCGAGCGCGGCCGTGTGGAGCTCGGCACGCCGACCACGCGCCTCCTCGTGGCTCGGCCCCAGCGGCGCCTCGAGCTTGTCACGCACCATGAGGTCGAGCGCCTCCAGCAATCCCTTGAGCCACGCCTGCGCCGCGTCCGCGGCGTCGTAGTAAACGGTGCTGCCGCCCGACTCCGCCGCCTCGAGATCATCGGCGAAGGCGGGCCAAGCGGCCACGAGGTCGGCCGCGATGCCCGCCTGCCACGCGGCGACCGCCGCGGCGTAGCGACAGGCGTAGGGGTCGTCTTCGAGCGCAGGCGTGAAGATCAGCCACTCCAGCGCCGAAAGCCCCGTCGTCGCGACGCTCGCCTCGGCGATCGCTGCCGGCGCGAGGGCCGTGTCGTCGGCCTGGAAGAGCAGGCGTCGGAGCTGCCGTTCGCCCGTGCCCCGCTCGTCCGGCCACCAGTGGATCCGCGCGCGGCCGTGCCCTGCCATGACCGGGCCGAGCGCGATCGGCTGCGCGCGCTGCCAGGCGAGCGCCATCGCTCGAAAGGCCTGGCGAGCGGCCGCCACGTCGCCCTCGCCGGCGCAGACCGAGGCGACGGCGCCGGGCAGCGCCGCCGCCGCGTCGGCGTAGGCGCCGTAGGCCGGCAGCGCGACGCCCTCGGCGAGCGCCGCGTTGAGCCGCTCGAAGGTGGCAGGCGTCACCTCGGCCGCCGCCGGAGCGGCCAGGAAAGCCAGCATCGCGAGGACGGCGCGCATGGGTCCGGCCGTCACAGCGAGTTCAAGAACGCGAGCACGGCGGCGCGATCCTCCGGGTCCATGAGGCGGAAGCGCTCGCGCGCGGCCAGGGCCTCGCCGCCGTGCCAGAGGATGGCTTCCGTGAGGTCGCGAGCCCGGCCGTCGTGCAGGAACAGCGTGTGGCCGTTGACGGTCGCCGTGAGGCCGATGCCCCACAAGGGTGCCGTGCGCCACTCGCGGCCGTTCGCTTGGCCCTCCGGGCGGTGATCGGCGAGCCCTTCGCCCATGTCGTGCAGCAGGAGGTCGGTGTAGGGCCAGATGAGCTGGCCCGCGAGCGCCGGATCGACACCGTCCTTGCCGGTCGCGTGCTTGGGTGCGTGGCAGGCGGTGCAGCCGGCGCCGTAGAGGAGCTGCTTGCCGCGGAGGACCTCGGGATCGTCGACGTCGCGGCGGGCCGGCACGGCGAGGTGCCGGCTGTAGAAGGCGATGAGGTCCATCACTTCCGCCGGCGCTTCGAGGCTCGCATATTGTGGATCGGCGCCGTCGGGCGCGGCAAGGCAAGCTTTCTGGGCGGGCGTGCAGTCGCCGGCGTGATGCGGCTCGAGCGGGTTGGAGACGCCGATGTCGCCGGCCATGGCCGCGGCCGCCTGCTCGGCGATCGTGGCCTTGCCGGCCTTCCAGCCGAAGCGGCCCATGGCGACGCGACCCTGGACATCGCTCCAGACCCGGTTCGACCGGCCGGAGATGCCGTCGCCGTCGGCATCGTCGGGATCCTCGCGGGCGAGCAGGTCCGCCTCGGGGATCGCCTCGAGGAGGCCCAGCCCGATCATCGGCTGCGCCACCCGCGGGCTCAGCATGGCCGCGGGGTGCAGCGGCCCGTAGGCCGGATCGGCGACGGCATAGGTCGGTTTGCGGAGATGGACGACTTCACCGCCGGCCAATTCGACCGGCAGCTCTTCGTACGCGATCGCCATGCGTCCCTCTGGCGCGAGGCCTTGAACGGCGAAGTTCTGGAGCTGGGTGCCGTAGGTCGGCTCGGGGATGACCGCGCGCCGGAATTGGGCGAGGTCCTCGATGTCGGCGTCCGTCGCCGCCGGCACCGAGAGGCGCAGGAACATGGAGACCGCCGGCTCGTCGCCGAAGGGGGGATGGCCGCGGCCGTCCTTGAGATGGCAGCGCTGGCAGGCACGGGCGTTGTAGAGCGGCCCGAGACCGTCGGCGGCGGCCGTGGAGGCGGGTGCGCCGACCCACAGGCGCTTGAAGAAGCCGTTGCCGACGAAGAAGTCGGCGCGGTCCTCGAAGGAGAGGTTGGCCGACGGTTGCGAGAATGCGTCGCCGTCCAAGCGCTGCCGGTTGGTGGCGCTGCCGCCGGCCAGTTCCTCCCAGCGCTCGGCGCGGGTGAATTCGGTCGTCGGCGCCAGGATCGCCGCGCGCTGCTCGGCGGTCATGGCATCGGCACCGACGGCAGCGGCCACGCATAGCGAGGCCGCGAGCGCGGATCGAAGCAAGAGCGCTCTCCGGGTATCGGGTTGCAGTGTCAGCCTTCGCCGGCGACGAGGGTGAGCTCGCGCGGCTGCCAACGGCCGCACCAGTCGTTCTCCTCGGTCCGCGGCACCGCCTCGTCGCGCGCACCCAAAAGGCACGTCCGCGTTTCCTCGAGCCAGTGCGCGCAGGTGCAGCACCGGCGAAAAGGGCACGTCGCACAGGTGGCCGTAGCCGGCCTCGCGCCGAAGCTCACGAAGAGAACATTGGCGTCGCGGTGCTCGATGGTCATCGGCGTTTCCAGCTGACTCGTGTCATCAATTGCGTACCAGTTTGGTTCTGTTTGGCGAAGTTGCACCTTCGCACGCGGGCGATCTTGAATAGCGGAGCGAGCCCTTCACATATTTTGGTAGACGACCAACCGAAGGAGGGCTCGAGATGCAGTGCCAGACCTGTGCGTTCTTCCACGCCGACAAGTCGGAATGCCGACGCAACGCCCCCGCCCCGCGCTCGGAGGGGACCGCGGCGACCGCCCAGTGGCCCACCGTGGCCGTCGACGACTGGTGCGGTGAGTACAAGAGCAAGGACGCCGCCAAGGCCGCCTGACGGAGGTTTTCTCGATCGGGACGGGCTTCATGGTCGATGTCCGTCCCGGCCACCGCATCTGTCGCGTCGTCACGACGCGTCGCGCCGACTTCGCCGCCCGAGTTCGCGTCGCCACCCAATTCGGTCTTGCCCAGCACGATCGTCGCTAGCCAGAGCGCCTTTTGGTGACGGCGTCGTCTGCCCGCCGGTCGCCGCACCCGCTCGCCTGCGGTGACCCGCTGCCAGCAGCGCCGTCCATAGCCCATGGATCCGGATCCTTCTCGTCGCACACACAGCAGCCGAGAACGCATTCGACATCGCCGAGGCATTCGCAGTGCTCCGCCACCTCGTGGAGACGCTCGCGCGTATGGCGCGAGCGGTCCGTTACCGGCGCGATGCTCACTGGAAAACGGCCTCGGGATCATCCAGGCTGTCCGAGCCCTCGAAGGCGAGCTGGCCCAGGTCCAGCGCCGCGACGATGCGCTCGAGGGTGCGCGTCTGCGCGACGAGCGCGTCGATCGCCGTCTGCAGGAGCGCGTTGCCCTCCTCGTTGCCGGCGGCCAGCATCTGATCGTAGGCCATCTCGCCGCTGTCCGCGGTCGCCTTGATCGTCGCGAAAGCGGCGAGCGTAGCCTCGAGCCGCGCCCGCATCTCCGCGTCCAGCGCCGGGTCGGCGGCCTGCACCAGGTCGCTCACCGACGGCCCGTCGATCTCGCCGTAGCGGCCGAGATAGACGTTCTCCATGCCGACGACGTTGTAATAGTGCGAGTTGTGCGTGTTGTCGGCGAAGCAGTCGTGCTCCTCCTCCGGGTCGTGCAGCATCAGGCCGAGCTTCATCCGCTCGCCCGCGAGCTCGCCGTAGGACAAGGAGCCGAGACCGATGAGGATCATCGCGACCCCGCGCTCGGGACCGTCGGCCTCGAGCTGCGCCCGGGCCTCGCCATGGGCCTGCCAGTTGGCGACCATCTCCTCGAGGTCGGCGAGAAGCAGGTCGCTGGCGGCGGCGAGGTAGTCGCGCCGGCGCTCGCAATGGCCGCCGGTGCAGGCGTCACCCGTCGCGTAGTCCGTCCAGGACCGTTCGCCCGCGCCGGCATCCGTGCCGTTGAGGTCCTGCCCCCAGAGCAGGAACTCGATGGCGTGATAGCCGCGGGAGACGTTGGCCTCGACCGCCTCGGCCTCGTGCATCGCCGCCAGGAGCTCGACGTCGATCGCGCCGGCGTCGATCGTCTCACCCGCGACGTTCAGCACCGGGTTGGCGATGATGTTGGCGGCGTAGAACGGGTTCTCGGCGCTGGTCGCGCCGTAGAGCGGGGTCGCCACGTAGTCGATGAGCCCCTCGTCGAGCGGCCAGGCGTTCACCCGGCCCTCCCAGGCGTCGACGATCGGGTTGCCGAAGCGGAACACCTCCGTCTGCTGGTAGGGCACCCGGGCGGCGAGCCAGGCGTCCTTGGCCTGCGCGTGCGTCTCGGCCGACGGCGCGGCGAGGAAGGCTTCGATCGCGGCATCGAGTTCACGCGCGGCCTCGAGGCTGTCGCCGTAGTTCGCGCGCGCGATGTCGGCGTAGGTCGCGGTCACCTCGGCGGGCGTGACGGCGAGCGCGGGCGCCGTCAGCGCCAGCAGCGCGGCGCCCGCGGTGAGCGAGCGGAGTGAAGTCGGCATCGTGTTCCCCCAGGTCGGTACGCTCGTCGATCGCGGTTCCCCCGAAAGAGAACCGATGTTGTCCATTTATCGGGTTCGGCCGATATGGTCAAATAGACCCAAAGTCCTTGCGTTCTTTAGAGTTTTTCTAACAATAAAGAAAGAGTATGCCGACACAGAAGCGTGAGCTCCCTTCGGCGTCGCGCCTTGACGATCGAATTAATTAAGAGACGCGACTGAAGACGGATTGCCATACCGACGGTTGCGGATGCCCGGTCGGCATGGGGATGCGCCGCGTCCGCCGGAAAAGCGACTGGGAGATCCGCGCATGCAGTGCCAGACCTGTGCCCCTTTCCACGTCGAGAAGTCGCAGCGCCGACGCCGCGATCCGAAGGCGCGTTCGTGCGCCGCCGCGACGGCGCAGTGACCGACGGTCGCGGCCGAGAAATGGTAGGGCGAGTACAAGGCAAAGGACGCCGCCGAGGCCGCCTGATCACTTGGCGATCATGACGAGGGGGCAGACCCGTCGGTCGGGCTCTTCGTCGTTCCGGGGACGCCATTCCAATCGCTGCGCTGCTTCGCCGGGCGCCCCAGTCCCGCGAGGACGCAGAGCAGCTCGAGACGGCGCGTTCGCGGATCGCGCCGGGCCGCGTGACGGACGAGGGGCGACGCTTTCGCCACGGAGACCATCGCCGCGTGCCGTCGGGCAGCAAAAAGCCCCCGTCCAGCGGACGGAGGCTTCTGCGGCGGTGGACCATGGGACGCCGAGCCCGCTCAAAGGGTCATTTTTGCTTGCGAAAAGCGCCAACCCTTCGTCTTGCTACGAGTTCGGATTATCGCCTCCGGCTTATTTCGGCAAGGGATTCGTCATGCAACGGATTTTCGGGCTCGACATCGGCACCACCTCGATCGGCTTCGCCGTCATCGACCACGACCGTGACCGCAGCACCGGTCGCATCCTCCGGCTCGGCGCGCGCATCTTTCCGGAAGCCCGCGACGAGAAGGGCACGCCGCTCAACCAGCAGCGGCGGCAAAAGCGCCTCGTGCGCCGCCAGTTGCGCCGACGTCGGCTGCGGCGCAAGGCACTCAACGAACTCCTCGCCGCGTACGGCCTGTTGCCGCCTTTCGGCACGTCCGCCTGGGCGGAAGTGATGCAGGCCGATCCCTACGCGCTCCGAGCGCGCGGCCTGGACGCGCCCTTGAGCCCGTGCGAGCTCGGGCGCGCGCTCTACCACCTCGCGCAGCGCCGCCACTTCAAGCCGCGCGACGAGGTCGCAGAAGTGGAGGAGCCGGAGGTGGACGATGCGGAAGCGGAGACCAAGCGGGAGAAGCTGCTGCAGGCGCTGCGCCGCAGCGGCCGCACGCTGGGCCAGGAATTGGCGGCGCGCCGGCCGCACGAGCGCAAGCGCCATGAGCACGCCGTGCGCGCGGTCGTCGAGAGCGAGTTCGACCGGCTGATCGAGGCGCAGCGGTCGCACCACGCCGTGCTGCGCGACGCCGGCTTCGTCGCGGCGCTGCGCCAAACGATCTTCGCCCAACGCCCGGTCTTCTGGCGGACGAGTACCCTCGGTGAGTGCCGCTTCGTGCCCGGCGGAGCCCTCTGCCCCAAGGGTGCCTGGCTCTCGCGCCAGCGGCGGATGCTGGAGCAGGTCAACAACCTCGCCATCAGCGGCGGCAATGCGCGCCCGCTCGATGGCGCGGAGCGCGCGGCGATCCTCGCGGTCCTGCAGACGCAGGCGGGGATGAGCTGGGGCGCTGTGCGCACGGCCCTGAAGCCGCTCCTGGAGGCGCGCGGCGAGACAGCGGGGCGAGGGCGGCCGCGGTTCAATCTCGAGGAGGGCGGCGGCAAGACGCTGCTCGGCAATCCGCTGGAGGCCAAGCTCGCGCACATCTTCGGCGAAGCCTGGGCTGCGCATCCCCAGCGCGATGCGATCCGCGACACGATCCACGACCGGCTGTTCGAGGCTGCCTACGGCCGCAAGGGCACGCAGCGCATCGTCATCCTGCCGGAGGCGGAGCGAGCCGAGCGCAGGAACACGGTGGTCGCCGCGCTCCAGGCCGACTTCGGCCTGACGAGAGAGCAAGCCGTGGCGCTCGCCGAACTGCCGCTGGTGCCCGGATGGGAGCCCTATTCGAGCGAGGCTTTGCGAGCGTTTCTGCCGAAGCTGGAGGAAGGTGTGCGCTTCGGCGCGCTCGTTAATGGGCCGGAGTGGGAAGAATGGCGCGAGGCGATCTTCCCCGAGCGCGAACAACCTACGGGCGAAGTGCTCGATCTCTTGCCGAGCCCCAAGTGTCGGGAAGAGAGAGAGCGGCAGGCGCGCTTGCGCAACCCGACGGTGCTGCGCACGCAGAACGAGCTGCGCAAGGTCGTCAACAACCTCATCCGGGCGCACGGCAAGCCCGACCTCATCCGCGTCGAGGTCGCCCGCGAAGTGGGGCTTTCCAAGCGCGATCGCGAGGAGCGCCAGAACGGGATGCGGCGCCAGGAGCGCCAGCGGCAAGCGGCGATCAAGGATCTCCAAGCCAACGGCTTCGCCGAGCCGTCGCGCGACGACGTCGAGAAGTGGCTTCTGTGGCAGGAGAGCAAAAAGACCTGCCCCTACACGGCCGACAAGATCTGCTTCGACGCGCTCTTTCGGCGTGGCGAGTTCGAGGTCGAGCACATCTGGCCGCGGTCGCGCTCCCTCGACGACAGCTTCCGCAACAAGACGCTCTGCCGGCGCGACATCAACGTCGCCAAGGGCAACCGCACGCCCTTCGAGTACTTCCAGAGCCGGCCCGAGGAGTGGGAGGCGGTGAAGCTCCGACTCGACGGGCTGCAAGCCAAGACGGTCGGCGGCGAGGGCATCGCGCGGGGCAAGGTGAAGCGCTTCGTCGCTTCGGTACTGCCGGACGACTTCGCTGCGCGCCAGCTCAACGACACGGGCTGGGCGGCGCGCGAGGCGGTGGCCCTCCTCAAGCGGCTCTGGCCCGATGTCGGCGAGACGGCGCCGGTATATGTGCAGGCCGTGACCGGAAGGGTGACAGCGCAGCTCCGTCACCTCTGGGGTCTCGACGGCGTTCTCTCCGACAGCGGCCGGAAGACGCGCGACGACCACCGTCACCACGCGGTCGACGCGCTGGTCGTGGCCTGCACCGATCCCGGCATGACGCAGAAGCTCGCGCGCTACTGGGGACAAAAGGAGGACGAGCGTGCGCCACGCCCGCACCTCGACCCGCCGTGGCCGACGATCCGGGCCGATGCCGACGCGGCGGTCGCCCCGATCGTCGTCTCGCACCGGGTGCGCAAGAAGGTCTCCGGGCCGTTCCACAAGGAGACGGTCTACGGCGCGACCGACGAGACCGAGGTCACGCGGGGACTGGAATATCGCCGGTACGTGACGCGCAAGCGGGTCCAGGACCTGACGAAATCCATGCTCACCGAGATTCGCGACGCGCGGGTCCGCGATGTCGTCACGGCCTGGGTCGCCGAGCGCGGCGGCGATCCGAAGAAGGC
>CAYZSE010000100.1:0-12774 GCA_964481035.1 uncultured Geminicoccaceae bacterium
CCATTACCGCTCGGCCCCCGACCTGCCGCCCTGGGCGTGCACGGTGCTCGTGGGCTTTGCCGAGGCCAAGGAGGCCATTCCGTGCACGACGTGATCGAGCGGCGCTGGCTGCTGTTGGCGGTCACCGCCTTCGTCGCCCTCTGGCTCTTGCCGGGCGAGCGCATCACCGGCCTCGACTGGACGGTGCTCGGCAACGCCATGGGCGAGGGCGTGGCGTTGCTCCACGACTACGCGCGCGAGCACGTCATCCTCTGCCTCGTCCCGGCCTTCCTCATCGCCGGGGCGATGGCCGTCTACGTCTCCAAATCGGCGGTGCTGCGCCTGATGGGGCCGGACGCCAACCGCGCCACCGCCTTGGGCGTGGGCTCGGTCGCGGGCGGCCTTTTGGCCGTGTGGTCCTGGACCGTGCTGCCGTTGTTCGCGAGCCTCTACAAGCGCGGCGCCGGCATCGGCCCGGCAACGGCGTTCCTCTTCACGGGCCCCGCGATCAACGTGATCGCCGTGCTGCTGACCGCCAAGGTTCTGGGCGTGCAGCTCGGCTTCGCCCGCGCCGTCGCCGCCGTGGTGCTCGCCATCGTCATCGGCCTCGTGATGGCCTGGCTCTACCGCCACGAGCGCACGGCGGCGGGTGGCCTCGCCGCCATGCCGGACGACACGCGCCAGGTGGCGCCGACGCTCGCCCTGTTCGGGGCCTTCTTCGCCGTGCTGGTGGTCGCCAATTGGGCCGGCGTCGACGCCGAAACCTCGTGGTTCTGGGCGGCGATCCACGCCCTGAAGTGGTGGCTGGTCGGGGCCTTCGCCGCGTTCGGCGGCTTCGTCCTCGTCCAATTCTACGGCTGGCCCGCCAAGCCGCTGCTCGGCGTTGCGGCCGCCGGCATTTTCGGTGCGGTTGCTTTTCCGAACGAACCGCAGATTGCCCTCGCCCTTGCCATGACCGCGCTCGTCCTCGTGGCGTGGCGGACCAACGACGACGCGCGCGACTGGATGGACGAGAGCTGGGGCTTCGCCAAGCTGATCCTGCCGCTCCTTCTCGTCGGCGTGTTCGTCGCCGGCGTCCTGCTCGGCCGGCCGGGCGAAGCCGGGCTGATCCCCGAAGCCTGGATCGCCGCGGCCGTCGGCGGCGAAAGCCTGCGCGCCAACCTGTTCGCCTCGGTCGTCGGCTCCTTGATGTACTTCGCCACCCTGACGGAAGTCCCGATCGTCGAGGGCCTCAGGGCCGCCGGCATGGGCGAAGGCCCCGCCCTCACCCTGCTCCTCGCCGGCCCCGCTCTGTCGCTGCCCAACATGCTCGCCATCCGCAGCGTGCTCGGTACCCGAAAAACCGCGGTCTACGTCGCCCTCGTCGTGGTGCTCTCGACCACCCACGGCCGGGCTGATCTACGGGAACGTGATCGTTTGACGTGAAGGAAGAAAGAGAAGCCAAGGGGACTTTTGGCCCCCTTGGAAACCCCCGGCACCGGCGTTGCCGGTGCTTCTTCGAAAAGTTGCGGCGGCGAAGCCGTCGCCCGAGGATCCCAGCGTGCCAAAAGCCCCATGGCCTTGACTGATCAGCACCCGAGGAGACCGCTCATGGTCGAACCGAAAGTTTACGGGACCGGCTGCGCCAAGTGCAATCGCCTGGAGGCCAACGCCGAGGCTGCCGCGAAGGCGCTCGGGCTCGACTACACCATGGAAAAGATTACCGACCGCGCCGCCATCACGGACGCGGGGATCCTGGTGACGCCGGCGCTCGCCGTCGACGGCGAGGTCAAGGTGGCCGGCAAGGCCCCGTCGCCCGAGGAGTTGGGGCCGCTGTTGCGGGCCTGAGCGCTGGTCGTGCCCGAGCGGTTGCCTGACGACGCCACGCTGTGGCTGGTGATCGGCGGCGGTGCGGCGTCGGTGGTGGCCGCCAGCATGGTGCTGGGGCAGTGGCTCGAGGCGCCGCCCTGCCATCTCTGCATCGACCAGCGCGCCATGCTCGTCGCGGTCGTGCCGCTGGCCGTCTTGGCCGGGTTGCTTTGGCGCCGTATCGTCGGCCTCGTCGCCGGCATGGCGGCGGCGGCAGCGACCGTCACGGGTCTCGTGGTCGCCGCCCGGCAAAGCTGGCTGGAGCGTCAAGCGCCCGAGATCGCCGCGAGCTGCGCCGGGCCGTTGCAGCCGACCCCGACCGAGCGGCTGGCCTAGACCCTCGGCGACGCGGTGCCCTGGCTCTTCGCGGTCGAAGGGGTGTGCGACGAGATCGGTCCGACCCTGTTGGGGCTTCCCTTCGCCAATGGCGGCCTGCTCGTGTTCACGGCGATCCTCGTCGTCGCCACCACCCTGTCGTGGCGCTGGCCTGCCGCACGTTGAACGCTCAGCCCCGAAAGCCCAACGATGTCTCCTACGGCCCTTCGCCTCACCGCCGGCCTCGTGGCGCTCGCCATCGTCGGCGGCACTGCGGCCCTGATGACCTCCTCGTTCTTCGATCGTGAACCGGCGAACGGGACCACCGCCACCGTCGATCTCGAAGCGACGTTGGAGGCCCTCGTCGCGGCGATCGAAGCACCGACCGCAGCCGGCATCGTCCACCAGGGCGACGGCGACGCCGTCCTCACCGTCTTCTCCGCCCCGAATTGCCCGCATTGCCGGAGCTTCGCGGCGACGGTGCTGGAGGTCTCGGAGGTGCGGCCGCGGGTGACCGTCCAGGTCCGCGAACTGGCATTGAGCGAGGCCGATCTCGGGGCCATCGCCGTGACCCGGGCGCTGGAGGAGCAGGGCCTCTACCGGGCCTTCGACGCCGCCTTCGCGGAGGTCGAGGGCCGCTTCGCCACGGCCGAGGCCCGCGGCCTCGCCGCCCGTCTCGGTGCCGACCCGACCGCGCTGGACGCGCATCTGCGCAACGACCACGCCCGGGAGGTGATCGCCTACAACGAGCGCCTGGCCAATGCCCTCGGTCTGCGCGCCACGCCCACCGCCATCCTCGCCGGCCACAAGCTCACCGGCGCCGTCGACCGCGACACCCTCCTCGCCTTCATCGACGAAACGTCGAGATGAACCGCCCGCGCCGCCCCCACCCCCAGCGCAACCCTTCGTCCGTTCGACGCCCCACATCCGAAGCACACCCCACACAGCCCAACGGCCGTCATGGGTCAGGTTTGCCCCTCGCTGAGGCGGCCCGCGCCGGATCAAAGGTAAACAGAGGTTATGCTCCTCCCAGCGGCAGCAGGCGAACGCGGGCGCGACCGGCGTCGACCGTCAGCAGCGCTCCGAGTTCCAACTCGATCGACACGGCGTTCCGCGCCGCGATGACGATGGCGGCAGCGGCCTCAGGCGTGACGTTGTCCGCGCGCAGCTGCACCACACTCGACTTGGCGCCCTTGGTAACGGCGAGGATCGCGCTGCAGATGGCCGATGGCCGATGGCAAGATGTCGACCAACATCCATGCAACGCTACTACCCGACGAGCCCTCGGTCATTAGCGCGGTGATCGACCGCGTCTTTTCCTTCGAGGCCGCGACCGCCGGCGACGACCTCGACTGCCGCCAGGACTGGCAGAACGTCTGGAAGCTCAACTACAACCGCTGAAATCGCGAGCCGCGGGCAGCCTCGGGCGACGCCGCTATCGGCGCGCGAAGGTTGCGCGCTTGCGGTGCGAACTAGCGAAATTGTCATGCTCGGCGGTTATACGCGGCGCCGCTCGGGGGCCGGCGCGTCCACGCTGAGACGCGCCGGCCCGAGTTGGGTTCAGCAAGCGCCGTCGTCGACGAGCGGCGCCGCGATTGGGAGAACGCGGAGATGGCACCGACCGGCGTGTCGACGTTGCAGCTGTTCCATGTGGCCGACCAGGAGGCGAACACCAACTCGGTGACGCTCGCGCCGAACTTCTCGGCGGTCCTCGATGCGCTGCGGGCGCAGGACCTCGACGACGACGGGACGCCCGGCTTCGCCGACACGCTGACGCTGTCCTCGGGCGACGTCTGGATCCCCGGCCTCTTCTACGACGCCTCGGAGAGCATCTTCGGGCCCAAGGGCGGGGCCGACATCCTCATCCAGAACGAGCTGGGCATCCAGGCGGTCGCGTTCGGCAACCACGAGTTCGACAACGGCACCGCCATCATCGCCGACCTGCTGGCCGGGATTGAGACGGCCGAGGGCCTGGAGCCGTTCGGCGGCGCCGATTTCCCCTACCTTTCTGCCAACCTCGACTTCACCGGCGACGCCAACCTCCAGGGCCTCGTGACGGCCGACGGCCAGGACGCCACGGCGATCCCCGGACGCATCGCCAAGAGCACGGTCGTCGAGACCGAACGCGGCATGCGCGTCGGCGTGGTCGGGGCGACCACGCCCACCATCGACGTCATCTCCAGCCCCGGCCCGGACGTCGGTATCGCGCCGGTCGACTTCGACAGCAACGACCCGGCCGATCTGGACGCCCTCGCGGCGGAGGTCCAGGCCGCCGTCGACGCGCTGCTCGCCGCCAACCCAGAGCTCGACAAGGTGATCCTGCTCGCGCACATGCAGCAGATCGCGATCGAGCAGGCGTTGGCCGAGCGGCTCGAGCACGTCGACATCATCGTCGCCGGCGGCTCGAACACCCGCCTGTTCGACGAGAACGATGTGGGCTTCGGCGGCGAGCCGGCGCAGGGCGTCTATCCGATCGTGAAGACGGGCGCCGACGGCAACCCGGTTCTCATCGTCAACACCGACTTCCAGTACAAATATGTCGGCCGTCTCGTCGTCGACTTCGACGAGAACGGCGTGATCGTCCCCGAGAGCTACGATCCGGCCGTGAGCGGTGCCTATGCGACCGACGCCGCCGGCGTCGCCCGGGTGGGTGCAGAGGGGCTGGCCGATCAGGAGATCGTCGCCATCGCCGAGGCGGTGAACGAGGTCATCGTCGCCGGCGAGCGCGAGTTCTTCGCCGTCACCGAGGTCTTCTTGAACGGCGAGCGTCAGGGCGGCGGCCTCGACGGCGTGCGCACCCAGGAGACCAACCTCGGCAACCTCACCGCCGACGCCAACCTCGTCTACGCGCGCGAGTTCGACCCCGAGGTCGTCGTCTCGATCAAGAACGGCGGCGGCATCCGCGCCAGCATCGGCCAGAGGTTCGTGCCCGGCGGCGCCGAGGAGGAGGTGCGCCTGCCGCCCGAGGGTGTGCCGGGTGCCAAGCCCGAAGGCGGCATCAGCGGCAACGACGTCGCCAACACGCTCGCCTTCAACAACGGGCTTTCGCTCGTGAGCCTCACGACCGCGCAGCTCGCCAAGGTGCTCGAGCACATCGTCGGCGAGGAAGGCTTCTCCGTCGAGACCGACAGCGGCATGGGCCAGGTCGGCGGCATCAGGTTCAGCTTCGATCCCGCCCGCGCCCCGGGGGACCGCGTGCTCTCCGCGGGCGTGTTCGACGTCGACACGGGCGAGCTCATCGCCGGGATCATCGAGGGCGGCGAGGTCGTCGACAACGGCGATCGGACCTTCCGCACGGTGACGCTGAACTTCCTCGCCGAGGGCGGCAGCGGGTACCCGTTCCCCGACTTCGAGGCGACCTCCGAGCGCGTCGACATCGGCGCGCCGGAGGAGGCGCCGCGGACGGGCGAGGCCACCTTCGCTGCGGACGGCACCGAGCAGGACGCGCTCGCCGAGTACCTGCTCGACGAGTTCGGCCGCGACGAGGGCGATCCGACCTTCGCCGAGGCCGACACGCCGCCGGAGCTCGACGAGCGCATCCAGAACCTCGACTTCCGCGAGGACACCGTCTTCTCTAGCGACACGACCGCCGGCGACGGCTCGGTCGGGGGCCTGCGCGTCGCCACCTTCAACGCTTCGCTGAACCGCAACGCTGCAGGCGAGCTCATCGCCGATCTCACGACGCCCGACGACGCACAGGCGCAGGCGGTCGCCGAGATCATCCAGCGCACGCGCCCCGACGTTCTGCTCGTCAACGAGTTCGACTTCGACGCCGAGGGCCGCGCCGCCGACCTCTTCCGCCAGAATTATCTGGAGGTGGCCCAAGGCGACGACCTCGAGGGCATCGAATACCCCTACGTCTTCGTCGCACCCTCCAATACCGGTGTGTCGAGCGGGGTCGATCTCGCCGGCGATGGCCAGATCGACGGCAATGACGACTTCGGTTTCGGCGGGTTTCCGGGCCAATTCGCCTTCGTGGTCTATTCCAAGCAGCCGATCGTCGCGAGCGACATCCGCACCTTCCAGGAGTTCCGGTGGAAGGACATGCCGGGTAACTTGCTGACCAACGATCCCACCGACAATCCGCTCGACGAGTTCTACACGGCGGAAGGCATCGAGGTCCTGCGGCTGTCCTCCAAGAACCACGTCGACCTGCCGGTCCGCGTCGGCGAGGAGATCGTCCATATTCTGGCGGCGCATCCGACGCCGCCGGTCTTCGACGGTGACGAGGACCGCAACGGCAAGCGCAACTTCGACGAGATCCGCTTCTGGCAGGACTACGTCGCCGGTGCCGACTACATGACCGACGACCAGGGCCGCAGCGGCGGTCTGGCGGCGGACGCGCGCTTCGTCATCGTCGGCGACTACAACGCCGATCCCTTCGACGGCGACAGCTTCCCCGGTGCTGCGCAGCAGCTCTTGACGCACAGCCTCGTCGACGGCTCGCCTACGGACGCGGACGTCACGCCCACGAGCGCCGGTGGGCCCGACGCCGCCGAACGGCAGGGCGGCGCCAACCTCGTTCATCGCGGCGATCCGGCCTTCGACACGGCCGACTTCGGCTTCAATTCGGCGGATCCGGCGAACGACCTGGCGCCGGGCAACCTGCGGGTCGATTACGCGCTACCCTCCGAGCAGGGCCTCGCCATCGTCGACGCCGGCGTCTTTTGGCAGGCGAGCAACGACCCGCTCTTCCCGCTCGCGGAGTTTCCGACCTCGGACCACCGCCTCGTCCACGTCGATCTCGTCCTCGCCGACGACCGCCGTACGGTCCAGCCGATCGACCCGCGAGCCGCCGTGCCCGGCCTGCACGTGCTGCTGGTGAACGACGACGGCTTCGACGCCTCGGGCATCGTCACGATGCGCGATGCGCTCTTGGACGCCGGCCACGCGGTGACCGTCGTCGCGCCACTCGAGCAGCAATCGGGCCGCGGCACCGCGCTCGACACCGACACATTCTTCCAGCCCATCGCCATCACCGAGTTCCGCCCCGGCGAGTTCAGCGTCGATGGCACGCCGGTGACGACGACCCTCGCGGCGCTCGACTTCCTGCTCGCCGACAAGGCGCTGGACCTCGTCGTCTCGGGCATCAACGAGGGGGCCAATGTCGGCGAGATCGCGATCTCGTCGGGCACGGTCAGTGCGGCGGTCACCTCGATCCTGCGCGACGTGCCGGCGATCGCCATCAGCGCCGACGGCGGCGAGGCGGAAGAAGCGCAGTCGGCCGCACTGACGACGGCACTCGTCGAGGACCTCGCGGCGCGCAAGGCGAGCGGCCTGCCGCTCCTGCCGGAGGGCACGGGCCTCAACGTCAACGTGCCCGAAGGCTGGGACGGCGCCGAGGTGGCCTTCACGACGGTGACCGGCAATGTCGGCTTCGCGTTCGACTTCGCGCCGGTGCCCGGCACCGACGATCTCGTCTACGGCATCGCCTTCGGCGCACCGACGGGCGCGGCCGACAGCGAGGCCATCAACTTCACCTCGAGGAGCGCCACGATCTCCGTCATCGACGGCGATTGGACCGCCGCCGGCCTCGTCGAGACCCTGGAGCATCGGCTCGACGATCTGAGCTTCGAGGTGCCCAGCCCGGCCACCCCGGCGCTCGACATCCTGCTCGTCAACGACGACGGCTTCGACGCGCCCGGCATCACGACGCTCGCCGCGGCGCTGCGCGCGGCCGGCCACGCCGTCACCATCGTCGCCCCGCTGGAGCAGCAGTCCGGCCGTGGCACCGACCTCGACGTGCCGCGCCTCTTCCAGGTCCTTCCCGTCGACGAGTTCGCGCCCGGTGATTTCAGCGTGGATGCGACCCCCATCGTGGTGGCGCGCGCCGGCCTCGAGGCGCTGTTCGACGGCACGCCGGATCTCCTCGTCTCCGGCACCAACGAGGGCGAGAACGTCGGCCGTACGGCGATCTCCTCCGGCACGGTGTCGGCGGCGGTCGCCGGCATCTACGCCGGGGTGCCGAGCCTCGCCGTGAGCGCCGGCATCGACCTCGCGGGCGGCACGTTCGTGACGCCCGATGAGACCTTCGAGATCGCCGCCACTATCACGGTGGACCTCGTCGCCGATCTCGTCGCGACGGCGGACGGCGGCCCGCTTCTGCCGGAAGGCACCGGGCTCAGCGTCAACGTACCGGTCGGCGACATCGCGGGCATCAGCTTCACCGAGCTCGACGAGGTGACGCCGCTCGGCATCGGCTTCGGCCCGGTCGAAGGCGGCGCCGGCCTCACGATCGACTTCGGCACGCCCAACGGCGATCCGCGCTCCGAAGGGTCCGAGTTCATCTCGAACAACATCACGATCACGCCGATCGATGGCGACTACACCGCACCGGCCGATCTCCGCGCCACCGTGGAGACGCAGATCGCAGATGGTGCTGCCTTCGCGCAGGTGCTTGCGACCGGCGATGGCGAGCTCGGCGGCGACTTCCTCGGCGAGGTCGTCTTCGCCACGGGCGCCGACCTTGCCGGCCTCGAGATCGGCGGCCTCTCGGCACTGACCTTCGATCCGGCCACGGGTGACTTCTTCGCGCTCAGCGACGACCGCTCGTCGGCGGCGCGCTTCTTCACCCTCGACATCGATCTCACCGACGGCCTCCTCGACGCGGGCGATGTCGTGTTCACCGACGTGACCACGCTCGCCCAGGCCGACGGCTCGGCCTTCCCCGACGGCGGCCTCGACCCCGAGGGCCTCGCCTTCGTCCGTGGCGACGGCTTCTATCTCGCCTCGGAGGGCGACGCGAACCAGCTCGTCGATCCGGCAATCCTCCGCCTCGACGCCACGGGCCGGGTGGTCGGCGAGCTGCCGGTCGATGCCAAATTCCTGCCGACCGCCGATCAGTCGAGCGGCATCCGCAACAACCTCGCCTTCGAGAGCCTGACGCTCACCCCGGACCAGCAGACGCTCTTCGTCGCGACCGAGAACGCGCTGTTCCAGGACGGCCCGGCGGCTGCGGTCGACCAGGGCTCGGCGGCGCGGATCGTCGAGTACGATCTCGCCACCGGGGACGCGGTGGCGGAGTACGTCTATCCGACCGATCCGGTCGCAGCGGCACCCGTCCCCGAAGACGGCTTCGCCACCAACGGCCTGGTCGAGCTCCTGGCCGTCGACGACCAGGGCACGCTCTTGGCGCTCGAGCGCTCGTTCTCGGTCGGCGTCGGCAACAGCATCGAGCTCTACCGGGTCGAGTTGCAGGGGGCGACGGACGTCTCGGGCGTCGATGCCTTGCCCACCGAGGACGACGACGGCGAGATCGTGCCGATCCTCGATGCGCCGGCGCGCAAGACCCTGCTGTTGGATTTCGCCGATCTCGGCATCCCGCTCGACAACATCGAGGGCATGACCTTCGGACCGGAGCTGGCCGACGGCCGCCAGAGCCTCGTCGTCGTCTCCGACAACAACTTCAGCGAGACGCAGTTCACCCAATTCCTGGCCTTCGGCGTCGACGTCGATCGCGTGCCGACGGTGACGGCCGAGGTCGAGACACCGGACGAGCTGCGCTATCCGCCGGTCGAGCCCCTGGTCATCGGCCATCGCGGTGCGTCCGGTGAGCTGCCCGAGCACACGCTGGGCTCGTACGCGCGGGCGATCGCCGACGGTGCCGACTTCATCGAGCCGGATCTCGTCAGCACCAAGGACGGCGTCCTCGTCGCCCGCCACGAGCCGTGGCTCGCCACCGTCGAGACCGACGCCGACGGCAATGTCGTGCGCGATGCCGCGGGCGACCCGGTCGTCACCTTCGCCTCCACCGACGTGGCGACGCGCCCCGAGTTCGCCGATCGCCTGACGACGAAGAACATCGGCTTCAGCAGCGAGGGCCTCTTCGGCAGTGTCACCGGCTGGTTCGCCGAGGACTTCACCCTCGAGGAGATCGAGACGCTCAGGGCGGTCGAGGATCAGCCGGAGCTGCGGCCGCAGTCCGCGCTCTACGACGGCCTCTTCGAGATCCCGACGCTCGACGAGGTCATCGACCTCGTCCAGGCGCACGAGGCCCGCACGGGCGAGACCATCGGCATCTACCCGGAGACCAAGGAGCCCAGCTACTTCGACGGCATCGGCCTCAGCCTCGAGGAGAAGCTGATCGAGACGCTGGTCGAACAGGGCTTCACCGATCCCGACCGCGTCTTCATCCAGAGCTTCGAGGTGGCCAACCTTCTGGACCTGCAGGAAAACGTGATGCCCGCGGCGGGCGTCGACCTGCCGCTGATCCAGCTTCTCTTCGACGCGCCGGATTTTCCGACCTTCGACCTCGTCGCCGAGGCGCTCTCGGGCGGCGACTTCGCGGGCTATGCGAGCCTCGGCTTCGACGCGGCGACCGTCTCAGGCGATCTCTTCACGCCCGAGGGGCTCGCCACCCTCGCCGAGGTCTACGCCGAGGGCATCGGGCCGAGCTTCAGCCTGATCGTCGAGCGCGAGGGCACCGAGACCAACCTCGTCGGCGACGCGCAGGGGGCGGGTCTGCTCGTCCACGGCTACACCCACGCCGACGAGCGGACGTTCGTAGCCGAGGACGGGACCGCGGTGAGCGGCGAGGACGCCTACACGCGGCTGCTCGAGACCGACGTCGACGGCATCTTCACCGACAACCCGGCGACGGGCCGGGCGGCGACCGATGGCTTTGTGGCCGTCGAAGGCTCCGATCCGGACGATCCAGCGATCTGGCGCCACCCCGAGGACGCGGCGGCGAGCGTCGTCATCACGGCGATGAAGAACGGCGGCCTCAGGGTCTACGACCTCGCCGGTAACGAGCTGCAGCGGCTCACGCCGGACGGCATCCGCTACAACAATGTCGACCTGCTCTACGGCGTCGAGCTCGGCGGCGAGATCGTCGACCTCGCGGTGGCCTCGGACCGCGCCAACGACACGCTCGCGATCTTCGAGATCGATCGCGGGACGGGACGGCTCACCGACGTCACCGCCGACGAGCTGAGCGATCCCGCCTTCTCGATCTTCGGCGTCGACGACGGCGAGGCCACGGCCTACGGGCTCGCCACCTACCGCTCGCGCGTCGACGGCAAGCTCTACGCCTTCACGACCCAGGCCGACGGTGCGGCGATCGCCCAGCTCGAACTGAAGGACGCCGGCGACGGTACCGTGACGGGCGAGGTCGTCCGCACCATCCCGCTGCCGGTTCCCGCCGGCGAGGATCCGGCGGACTTCCAGTCCGAAGGTATCGCCGTCGACCGCGAGACGGGCATCGTCTACGTCACGGTCGAAGAGGAGATCGGCCTCGTCCGCTTCGGCGCCGAGCCCACCGACCCGGCCGAGGTCGAGGTCGTCGTCGCCATCGACGCGCCCTTCTTCACGCCCGACCTCGAAGGCGTGGCGATCCTCTACGGCCGTGACGGCGCCGGCGCGCTGGTCGTCTCCTCGCAGGGCGATGCCAGCTTCGCCGTCTTCGACCGCAGCACCTACGCCTATGTCGGCACGTTCGCGATCGGACCCAACGGCACGATCGACGGCGTCGAGGAGTCGGACGGGCTCGACATCTTCGCGGGCGCCCTCGGCGCAGCCTTCCCCAACGGCCTGCTCCTCACCCAGGACGGCTCGAACGAGCCGCAGGTCGTTTTCGGGGACCCGGACGACGGCGAGGTCCAGAACTTCAACGTCAACTTCAAGCTCACCGATCTCGGCCGCGTCGTCGAACGGCTCGACCTGCCCGCTCCCGACGCGCAGTTCGATCCACGCGCCCGGGTTAAGGCAGGCACGGAGGCCAACGACGTGCTGGCGGCGGACGACGGTGGTCCGCAGATCCTGCTCGGCGAGGCTGGCAACGACCGCCTGCTCGGCGGTCCCGAGTTCACGATCCTCCGCGGCGGTGCCGGGCGCGACACGCTGCAGGCGGGCGACGGCGGTGCCCGGCTGGTCGGTGGCGACGACCGCGACGTGCTCGTCGGCGGTGCCGGGCGCGACACGTTCGTCCTCGACGGCAAGGGGCCGGACCTGATCCGTGCCTTCGATGCCGGTATGGACGTCATCGAGTTGGCCATCGTCGGATTGGTGGACTTCGAGCTTCGCGAGGCTGGCTTCAACCAGCTGCTGGCCGTCGATAGCGGTGCCGGCTTCGAGGTCATCGCCACGATCCTCGGCGGTGGCGTCGTCGAAGATGCCGTCGTCACCCCGTTCATCGCTTGACGCGCGCGGCGCAAACAGGAGTACGACCATGATGCGGACGGCCATTCTGGTGCTCGGACCAGCCCTCGCAGCGTCGCCGGCTGCTGCGTCGCTGGTTACCCAGACGCTGCGGGGCAGCGTCGAGGCGGTCGGCGACGCCGTGGGGGTGAGCGTCGTCGACCCGATCACCACCGAGATGCGCTTCGACACGTCGACGTCGTCCGCCGGCTTCTAAGATCTGATTAGTTTCAAGGTGACGCTGCCCGGAGGTCTCGTGCTCGACGAGACCGACGACGCGCTCGGTCTCTTGCAGGTGGGTTGGGACGGAAGCACGATCACCGGCTTGTTCGCCACGCTTTCGATCATGGAAGGTGTCTACGGCTTCGCCGGCGGCACGCTGGAGTTCCAAGCGTTCGGCGACGGATCGCTCGACTTCATCGTCACCTCCGGGATAGGCTCGGCGGTCGTGTCTCGTTTCTGGTGGAAATTCTTGAGCGGCGTGCTCCGAGCAGGTGT
>CAYZSE010000101.1:0-12722 GCA_964481035.1 uncultured Geminicoccaceae bacterium
TTCGGCAAGGATGCGATCTTCGAGCGAACGGGCCAGACGGTCGGTGTCGACCGGGCGAGCTTCGCCATCGAGGACGGCGAGATCTTCGTCGTCATGGGGCTCTCGGGCTCCGGCAAGTCGACGCTGGTACGCCTCTTGAACCGGCTGATCGAGCCGACCGCCGGTGAGGTGCTCATCGACGGCGAGGACATCGCGCGGATGTCCGCCGAGGCGCTGCTGTCGCTGCGCCGCCGCGACATGAGCATGGTCTTTCAATCGTTCGCGCTGATGCCGCACCTGCGCGTGCTCGACAACGTCGCCTTCGGCCTGGAGCTCGGCGGCGTCGACAAGAAGACGCGCCACGCCCGTGCCATGGAGGCGCTCGAGCAGGTGGGCTTGGCTGCCAACGCGCCGAGCTTTCCGGACGAGCTCTCGGGCGGCATGCAGCAGCGCGTCGGGCTCGCCCGCGCGCTCGCCAACGACCCCTCGATCATGCTGATGGACGAGGCCTTCTCGGCCCTCGACCCGCTGATCCGCGGCGAGATGCAGGACGAGCTCTTGAAGCTGCAGGCGGAGCATCAGCGCACCATCGTCTTCATCAGCCACGATCTCGACGAGGCCATGCGCATCGGCGACCGCATCGCCATCATGGAGGGCGGCGTCGTCGTCCAGGTCGGCACCCCCGATGAGATCCTCGCCAACCCGGCGAACGAGTACGTCCGCAGCTTCTTCTCCGGCGTCGACGTGTCGAAGATCCTGACCGCCGGCGACATCGCCAAGCGTCTGCAGGTGACGATCATCGAGCGCACGGGCGCGGGTCTGGACGCGGCGATCGAGCGGCTGCGACGCCAGGATCGCGACTTCGCCATCGTGGTCGATCGGGCCCAGCGCTACGCCGGCGTCGTCACCACCTCGTCGCTCGGCCAAGCCCGGCGCGCGGGCCAGGGCCTCGCCGACGCGCATGTCGACGTCGAGCCGCTCAAGGCGGACCAGTCCTTGAGCGACGTCCTCACCCACGTCGCCCGGGCGCCGACGCCGGTGCCGGTGGTCGACGCCGACAACCGCTATGTCGGGGCCATCTCACGGGCGGTCCTGCTCGAAGCCCTCGATCGCGACGACGAGACGGAGCGCGCCGCATGAGCCTCGAAAGCCTGCTCGATCCCTTTCAGACGCTCCAGCTGCCGCTCGACGACTGGGTCGACGTCGGCCTCGACTGGCTGGTCGACAACTTCCGCCCCGTCTTCCAGGCCGTTCGCTGGCCCATCGACCAGGTCTTGAACGTCCTCGAGACGCTGTTCCTGGCGCCGCCGCCCGTCGTCATGATGGTGCTCGTAGCCCTTCTCGCCTGGCAGATCGCCGGCCGCCGGATGGCGACGGGCGCGGTCGTGGCGCTGTTCGTCATCGGCCTCATCGGCGCCTGGGACGAGGCGATGGTCACCCTCGCGATCGTCCTCACGGCGGTCTTCTTCTGCGTCGTCATCGGCCTGCCGCTCGGCATCGCCATGGCGCGGCGCGACGGGCTGCAGAAGGGCCTGCGACCGGCGCTCGACACGATGCAGACGACGCCCGCCTTCGTCTACCTCGTGCCCATCGTCATGCTGTTCGGGATCGGCAACGTGCCGGGCGTGGTCGTCACCATCATCTTCGCCCTGCCGCCCTTGATTCGGCTCACCAACCTCGGCATCCGCCAGGTGCCGGGCGACGTCATCGAGGCGGCGACGGCGTTCGGCGCCTCGCCGCGGCAGCTCCTCTACAAGGTGCAGCTGCCCTTGGCGCTCAAGACCATCATGGCCGGCGTCAACCAGACGCTCATGCTGGCGCTGTCGATGGTCGTCATCGCCTCGATGATCTCGGTGGGCGGGCTCGGCCAGATGGTCCTGCGCGGCATCGGCCGGCTCGACATGGGCCTCGCCACGATCGGCGGCGTCGGCATCGTGCTCTTGGCCATCGTCCTCGACCGTATGACCCAGGCCCTCGGCGCCGACGAGCGCGAGACCGGCCGACGTAGCCTCTTCGAGGTCGGCCCCGTCGGCGCCGTCACCAAGCTCTGGCGTCGCGCCCAAGGCGTGGCCCCGGAGGCGGCGGGAACGCCCACTCCCGCCGAACGTTGAACCCTTGTTCACCAAACATTTCGGGAGACCGGTCTTGATCCTCCGCAACCGACTGCTCGCCGCCTCGTGCGGGCTCGCGCTCATGGCCGGCCCGGCCTTGGCGCAGGACACGCCGGGTGCCGGTGAGAGCATCCAGCCGATCATCACCACCACCGCCGAGGAGCTGTTCCAGCACATGGTCCTCTTCCGCGGCCTCGAGGAGCTCGGCTACGAGATCCGCCAGCCGCTCGAGATCGGTGAGTACGGCACGCTGCACGTGGCGCTCGCCAACGGCGACGCCGACTTCACCGCCGTGCATTGGGAGACTCTGCATCAGGCCTTCTTCGACAATTCGGGCGGTGACGAGGACCTCGAGCGGCTCGGGGTGTTCGTGGCCGACGTGCTGCAGGGCTACCTGATCGACAAGGCGACCGCCGAGGCGCACGGCATCACCAACCTGGAGCAGTTCCAGGACCCGGAGATCGCCGCGCTCTTCGACAGCAACGGCGACGGCACCGCCGATCTCACCGGCTGCAACCCGGGCTGGGGCTGCGAGCGGGTGATCGAGCACCAGATCCCCGAATACGGGCTCGCCGACACGGTGACCCACAATCAGGGCAGCTACTTCGCGCTGATCGCCGACACCATCGAGCGGCACGAACAGGCCGAGCCGATCTTCTATTACACCTGGACCCCCTTATGGGTTTCGGGCGTGCTCGTGCCGGGCGAGAACGTCGAGTGGCTCGAAGTGCCCTACACCTCGCTCCCCGAGGGCGACGCGACCGCGGAGGACACCTCGGCCGAAGGCAAGAACCTCGGCTTCGCGGTCGACAACATCATGGTGCTGGCCAACCAGGGGTTCGCCGACGACAACCCGGCCGCGGCCGAGTTCCTGCGCGCGGCCCAGATCCCGATCGACGAGATCTCGGCGCAGAACCTGCTGATGCGCGAGGGCGAGGACTCGATGGACGACATCGAGCGCCACGTCGACGAATGGATTGCCGAGAACCGTGAGGCCTTCGACGGGTGGCTCGCCGCAGCGCGCAGCGCCGAAGGCTGAGCCAGCCTGCCCGTCGGCGGCCGGAGACCTCGATCACTGAGGCCGTGCGGGCCTGCCCGCACGGCCGTTCCTCCGCCGGCTCCGGCGCGGCCCACGGCAAACCAACGGCCCGCCCTTGCTGCTGCCGCGCGGGAAAGCCGCCTTAGCCCTTGAGCGATTTGAGGCCCGTGGCGGTGAGCTCGGCCGCCTCCTCCAGCTCTTCGGCCTCGTGGGCGCTGGTGACGAAGAAGCGCAAGCGCGCCGCGCGCTCCTCCACCGCCGGGTAGAGGATCGGCTGGACGTTGACGCCGCGCTCGAAGAGCCAGTTCGAAAGTCGCGCCGCCAGCACCGAGCTCTTGACGATCACCGGCACGACGCTGAAGCCGGCGCTCGTCCCGGTATCGAGCCCGCGCTTGCGGCAGGCCGCCAGGAGCTTCTCGCCGTTACGCCGCAGGCGCTCGACCCGCCAGGGCTCCGCGTTCATGACGTCGATCGCGGCCGTCGAGGCGGCGGCCAGGGGCGGGGCCATGCCGACGCTGTAGAGAAAGCCGGGAGCCGCGAACTTGAGAAGCTCGACGAGCGGGCGGCTGCCGGCGATGTAGCCGCCGCAGCCGGCGAAGCTCTTCGAGAGCGTGCCCATCCAGATGTCCACGTCACCCGGCGCGACGCCCTGCTCCTCGTGCAGGCCGCGGCCGCGCGTCCCGAGGACGCCGACCGCGTGCGCCTCGTCGACCATCAAGAAGGCGTCGTAGCGTCGGGCGAGCGCGACGAAGTCGGCGAGCGGCGGGATGTCGCCGTCCATCGAGTAGAGGCCCTCGATGGCGATCAGCGCCCGCTCGGCCCGGCCGCGGTGCTCGCGCAGCACGCGCTCGCAGGCGGCGGGATCGTTGTGGGCGAAGGACCGCCGCGCGGCGCCGGACAGCTGCGCGCCGACCAGCACGGAATTGTGCGAGAGCGCGTCGTGGACGACCAGGTCGCGCGGGCCGAACAGCTTGCCGATGACCGACACGTTGGCGCCGTGCCCGCTGACGAAGGCGACCGCGTCCTCGCTCTCGTAGAGCTTGGCGAGGCGCGCCTCGAGCGCGGCATGGACCGGCCGCTCGCCGCCCACGGGCCGGCTCGCCGATGCGCTCGGCCCGAAGCGCTCGAGCGCCGCCGCCGCCGCCGACTTGACCTGCGGATGATCGACGAGATCGAGGTAGTTGTAGCTCGCGAAGTTGACGAGCGAGCGGCCGCCGATGGTCGAGCGGTTCTTCGCCACGCCCTCATGAACCCGGAAGAACGGGTTCGCGATCTCGAGCCGCTCACCGGCCATGCGTTGAAGCATCAGATCGCGGTAGAGCGGATGCTCGGCGAAGTCGCGGCGTTGGGGGCCGACTGGGGCAGGCTCACCATCGTCCAGCCGGCGCAAGGTCGGCTCGGCGGCGCGCCCCGGCCGCGCCCGCATGGCGGCGATGACGCCGGCCTTGAGCTGGGTATCGAGACCGAAAAGACGCCCGCGACGCTCGCTCATGACAGGAGGCTGACCTTCTTGTGTTCCGCCGCCGGCGTCGGCGCCTGGTGATACAACTCTTGCAAGAGTTCGGCGCTGGCTTCGACGCCGTGTTGCTGCGCGATGCGGGCCGCGACGCTTTCGTCCGCGGCCTCGGTCTGGCCGGAGATGGAGGCCATCACGCGGTCGACGAGGCCATCCAACGTCACGCCGGCCCCGAGACCGCTCACCGGCAGGTCGATGCCCAGCTCCTGCTGCGCCGCGAGGCCGAGCTCGACCCCCATGAGCGAATCCATACCCAGCTCCATGAGGGACGTGTCGGGGGCGATGCGCTCGACCGGCAAACGCAGGATCGAGGCCACGACCTTGGCCAATGCGTCCTGCACCACCGCGCGAGCCTGCTCGCGCGGCTTGCCGGCGAGGCGGTCGGCGAGGCTGCCCTCCTCGTCGGCGCCGCCGGCCTCGCCGGCCCGGGTGCGCAACTCGGAGAACCGCGCGGCCTCGCGCAGAGCCGGCATCGCGCGCGTCCGGCTCCAATCGAGGTGGGCCACGACACGATCCTGCTCGCCCGCGGCGAGGAGATCGCCGAGCACGTCGAGCGCGGCCCGCGCGGTGAGCTCGCGGCGCCCGAAGCGGCTCTCGAGCGTCCGCTTCACCGCCTCGTTGCGCGCCAGATAGCCGGCGTCGGCGATGGGCCCCCAGAGCACGGCGAGCCCGGGCAGGCCTTGCGCGCGTCGCTCGGCCATAAGCTGCTCGAGGGCGAGGTTGGCCGCGACGTAGTTGGCCTGGCCCGGATTGCCGATGATCGTCGTCGCCGACGAGTAGACGACGAAATGCGCGAGGTCGTCCGCCGCGCTCGTGCGATGCAGCGCGACCGCGCCGTCGACCTTCGGAGCCACGACGCGGGCGATGCGGCCGGCGTCCATCGTCGACCAGGCGCCGTCCTCGAAGACGGCGGCCGTGTGGAAGACGCCGCGGATGGGCGCGACGCGCCGCAGCCCAGCGAGCGTCGCAGCGACGGCGGCGGCGTCGGTCACGTCGAGCGCCGCCGCTTCGACGGTGACGCCCGCGGCCCGCAAGTCGGCGATCGCCGAATCGGCTTCCGCGTCGAGGCCACGTCGCGCGTACAGCGCGAGCCGTCGCGCGCCGCGTGCCGCCAGCCAGCGCGCAGTCTCCAGGCCGAAGCCGCGCAAGCCCCCGGTGACGACCAGCCAGCCGTCGTCGGGCGCGACGAAGCGGGGCGTCGCCGCGCGCCCCCTGGCCGCCGCCTCCCTCGGTATGGGCGGCGGATCGAGGCGCACGACGATCTTGCCGATATGGCGCGAGGTCTGCATCAGCGCAAACGCCTCGCCGACCGAATTGGCGTCGAATGACCGATAGGGAATGGGGCGCAACGCACCCTGGCGCATGAGGTCCAGCATCTCGCGGAAGAGCCGGCGGGCGAGCTGCGGCTGCTGCGCCATCACCTGGTCGGCGTCGATGCCGAAATAGGACAGGTTACGGCGGAAGGGGCGCAGTCCCATCGGGCTGTCGGCGTAGAGGTCGCGCTTGCCGAGCTCGAGGAACCGGCCGAACGGCTTCAACAGCGCGAGGCTCTTCTCGATGGCCGCGCCGGCGAGCGAGTTGAGCACGATGTCGACCCCCGCGCCGCCGGTCAGCTCCTCGACGTCGTCGACGAAGCGCAAGGAGCGTGAGGTCGAGATCCTGTCGAGACCCAGCAACCGCAAAAACGCCTGCTTCTCCTCGCTGCCCGCGGTGACGATGGCCTCGCCGCCCAGGGCCTGGACGAGCTGGATGGCGGCGAGGCCCACACCGCCGGCGGCGCCGTGGATCAACACGGTCTCGCCGGGCTGGAGCTGCGCCAGATGCTTGAGGGCGTAGTATGCGCTGAAGAAGACGGTCGGCACCGTCGCCGCCGCCTCCAGCGATACGCCCGCGGGAATCGGGGCGACGGCCGAGGTCGTCGTCGTGACGTGCGTCGCGAAGCACGACGGCGCGAAGGCGACGACGCGGTCGCCGACCTGCAGCTCGTCGACGGCCTCGCCCGCCGCCACGACGGTCCCCGAACACTCCATGCCCAGCGTCGCACCCGCGAAGCCGTCCTCCACGGCATCGTCGCCGAGCAGGCCGAGCGAGAGCATGACGTCGCGGAAGTTGAGCCCGGTCGCCGCGACCTCGATCTCGACCTCGTCGGCGCGTGGGCGGCGGCGCTCCAAAGGACGCCAGACGAGACGCGTCAACGACCCCGCCGCCGGGATGTCGAGCACCGCGGGCCCGGCGACCGGCGCTCCCTTGGCATCGGCCTCGTCGGTGACGCGGGGCACGCGACGACCTCGCGGTGTCAAGATTACCTCGTTCTCACCGCCCTCGACGGCGGCGATCTCGTCGACGAGCGCATGGACCACGTCCACAGCGCTCGCGAAGCCGCGCAGCTCGACGATCCGCAAGCGCAGGTCCGGGTGCTCGTTGGCGAGCACGCGCAACGCTCCGACGAGCGCCGCGTCGGCCGGATCGGCCGGCAGCGAGCTATCGGCGTCGGCGCGGTCCGCCAGCACGACCCACAGTCGCGCCACGCCGTCGACCTGCGCCACCCGTGCGAAGACGCTCTCGACCAGGCCGGCGATCCGCTCCGATGCCACCGCGCGCGCGGGCGCAGAGCCCACCCATTCGATACGATCGATGGCCTTGTGGGCCGCGGCCGGCGCGCTGTCGATGCCGCATTGCCTGAGACCGTCGGCGAGCAGCGAGGCGACCTCCGAAGGCACGCCCACCAGGCTCGCCGCTCGGTCGCTCGGGCTGAGTACCGCCGGCACGATCTGGCGCGGCCGCACCGCCACGAGCTGGAAGCTTTCGCCCGGCTCCAGCTCCGCCACCGGCTGCACCGCGTCGGTGAAGACGAAGTCGTTGGCCTCGAGCGCGGCGATCCAGTGCTGGGCATGGCCGAGGCGCGGCAAGAGCGTCGTCTCTCCGGCCGGTTGCCACCAGCGCGGCTGCCCGGCGAACAGCAGATCGCCCAGCCGGTCGCTCTGCCGTTCGGAAAGGACGAGCGTGCCCTCCTCGGCCAGCGACGCCCAGATGGCCCGGAGCGCCCGCTCGTCGTCGCCGGTCATGAACAAAACGTGATTGGCCACGACCAGATCGAAGCCGCCGCCAGCGATGGGGTCGGCTTCCGCCAGCGTCGCGGCGACCACGCGGACCCCCGCATCGTCGGGCAGAAAGGCCTCGAGTTCCGCCTTGGCCTCGGCGGTGAGGATGGCGTGCACGATCTCACCGTGGGACGGCGCGACAAGGCTGCCGAGCGCCTTGGCGAACGCGCTGTCGCCGATGCTGATGTTGAGGACCCGCACGGGCCGATCCGCCGGCCAGCGCTCGATCCACCGAGCGAGGGCGTCCAGCATGATCCGATTGGAGGTCGTCACGACGGGGCTCGCAACCTGCCAATGGCCGAAAGCCGGCCCGGCGAGGGCGCCCGACGCTTCACCGCCCACCGCCTCGCCGCGAAGCTTGGCGTCGAGATCGCCGCCGGCACGCGCCAGCAGGATCGTCTCCGCCGCGTATTCGGGGCCGTCCGCGATGACCGAGCGCAGGATGGGCTCGGGCTCGGGCAGGGTGGGTTGCGCGATCAGTTGCCACGCCTCGCCGGAGCGGTCGAGCAGGCCGTCCTCCTCGAGCATGGCGACGAGGCGGCGCAGGAGCGGGCGCGAGGGCCCGGGGACGCCGAGGCGGCGCGCCACCTCGTCGATGCCGGTCGGCGGCTCGCCTTCGAAGGCGGGTGCCAGCGCGCGACGCGCGTAACCGGCCGCGGCGGCGGCCAGCAGCGGCGCCACCTCCTCGCGGAACGCCCGAACCTCGGCCGCGGTCACCGCGTCGTCGAGCCGCGTACGGGCGCCGTCCACGATGACCGTCGGCGCCGGCCGATCGCCGTTCAGGCGATGCCCGAGCCGGCGGCGCCGCAGCACGGTGCGCAGCCGGCTCGGCGCCGACGTGTCGCCCCGCAAGGAGGCGGCAACCTGGAAGCGACAGCCGCGCGCCCGGGCGACCACGTCCCCGTGCTGGTCGTACCATGCGATTTGCGCTGCGATCGACCTCGGATTGCGCCGCGTGAGTCTCGCCTCGAATGCGACGGGCGGTGCTGGCGAGACGCGCTCCAGCTCCTCGCAGCCGACCGGCAGGTAGATCGCGTCGTCATGATCCGGCAGCAGCGCCAGCAGCGCCTGAAACGCCGCGTCCACGGCCGTCGGCGACAGCATGAAGGGGGGCTCGTCCGCGGGCCGCAGATGCCCGCGTGCCCAGCCATGGCTCACCTCGAGCTCGACCAATCGCTGAAACGCCGGGCCGTAGCGCAGGCCTTTGCCCGCGACCTCCTCGTAGAAGGCGGCGACATCGCGCCGGCTCGGCGCGGCGCGCTCGACCGCCGGTAGGTCGTCGGCACGCCCCTCGACCCGCTCGACCCGCGCCACGGCGAAAACGGCGAAACTCGCCGGGTCGTTGGCCGGCGACGCCGCCACGGTGAGCCGGCCGTCGATCGCCTGCACGTCGACGCGCAACCGCCCGATCTTGCCGCGCTCGATCGTCAGCGGGCGCAGGATATGGAGATTGCGGACCGCCAGCAGATCGCCTTCCGCCGGCGCACCGAACACGGCTTCCGCCGCCGCGAGCCCGATCTCGAGGAAGCCCGCGGCGGGCATGACCACGGCCCCGTCGACCTCGTGGTCGGCGAGCCACGGCATCGCGGCGAGATCGAGGTCGAGCTCGAAGCCGTGCTCGGCGCCGACACGCCGCAGCCCCAAGAGCGGGCGCCCGGCGTCGCGATAGACGGTGTCGAAGCCGCGTCCGCTTCGATCGAACCAGTAGCGTTCGCGCGCGAAGGCGCGCACGCCCGATGTCTCCACCCGCCCCGGGGCACCAAATTGCCGCGACCAGTCGACCACCGCGCCGTTGACGTGCGCCTCGCCCACCATCGCCGCGAGGTCGGCCGATCCCGGCGCCGCCTCGGAAAGGCCGCGCACGACCGTGACCGGCTGGTCCGCTTGCCGCGCCACCGCCCGCACATAGGCGGTCAGCACGGGGCGCGGGCCGATCTCGACGACGACGGCCGGCCCAGCCGCCAACGCCTCGGCCAAGCCGTCCGCGAACCGCACCGGCTCGCGGACGTTGCGCCACCAGTAGTCGGCGCCGAGGTCGCGCGCGGCGACGGCACGGCCGGTCACGGTCGAAAAGAGCGACGTCCGCGGGCGTCGAGAACCCACGTCCGCCAGCGAGCGCCGGATGTCGGCCTCGACCGGATCCATGGCGCGGCTGTGGAAGGCGTAGTCGAGATCCAGCAGACGGACGAACCGCGCGGTGTCGGCGAGCGCGTCGACGAGGGCGCGGAGCTGCGCCTCGGGGCCCGCCAGCGTGAAGTCCTCGACACTGTTGAAGCCGGCGATCTCGACGTCGGGAGCGAGGCCGGCGAGCCGCTCGTCGAGCGCCGCGCGCGGGAGCGAGATCGCGAGCATGCGGCCCGCGCCGCGCGTCAGCCCCTGCGCCCGCGAGCGATGATAGAGGACGTGCACCGCGTCGCGCAGGCTCAGCGCGCCGGACGCGCAGGCCGCCGCCACCTCGCCGACGCTGTGCCCCAGCATGGCGTCGGCCGTGAGCCCCAGCGCACGCAGCCGTTGCACGAGGCCGAGCTGCAACGCGAACAGCAGGGGCTGCGCCACCTCGGTGCGGGCGACGTCCTCGGCATCGCCGGCCTCCATGGCGGCGCGGATCGAGAACCCGGCGAGCGGCGCGAAGAGCGCGTCCACCGCGTCGACGGTCCGCGCGAAGCCCCGGTCGTCGGCCAAGAGGGCGCGCCCCATGCCCGCCCATTGCGAGCCGTTGCCGGCGAAGACGAAGACGGTCCGGGCACGGCTGACGACAACGGTCCCCGACCGCACCGTCGAGCCGGGCTCCACCGGCGTCGCCGCCGCCTCGAGCTGGCGCCGCAGCTCCGGGGCGGTGCCCCCCGCCAGCCACAGGCGATGGCGTTCGTGCCGGCGCCGAAAGGCCCAGGTCCATGCGAGGTCGTAGATCGCCGAGGACGAGGTCTGCCGCAACCGGGCGAGCAACGCCTGCCGCTCGCTCTCCAGCGCGGCCGGGCTGTGCGCGGAGACGAGCAGCGGCGCCCGCCGGCGGGGCCGGCGCGCCGAGCGCACCGTCGCCGCCCGCGGCGGCGGCGCCAAGACGACGTGCGCGTTGGCGCCGCCGAAGCCGAACGAGTTGATGCCGATCAGCGCGTCGTCGTCGAGCCCGTCGACCGCCTGGGCACGAGCGGCCACGCGCAGGTTGAGATCATCGAAATCGATCGCCGGGTTGGGCGTGTCGAAGAAGAGCGAGGCGGGTATCCGTCCGTGCTCGAAGACCAGCAGCGCCTTGAGCAGCCCCGCCATGCCCGAGGCCGGCTCCAGGTGGCCGATATTGCCTTTGACCGAGCCGATCGGCAACGGGCGCCGCCGCGCGCGGCCCAGCACCTGGCCGATCGAGGCGGCCTCCGCGGGATCGCCCGCCGCCGTGCCCGTGCCGTGCGCCTCGAGATAGGCGAGCCGCGCCGCATCGAGGCCGGCGCCGCCGTAGATGCCGGCCAGCAAGGCGGCCTGGGTCGCGGCGTTGGGCAACGACAGCCCGACCGTGCGCCCATCCGCGTTGGTGCCGGTGCCCTTGACCACCGCGCGGATGCGGTCGCCGTCGGCGAGCGCGCGATCGAGCGGCTTGACCACGACGAAGCCGCCGCCCTCGGCCCGGACATAGCCGTCGCCGGTGGCGTCGAACGGGCGACAGCGGCCGCGCGGCGACAGCATGCCGGCGCGCGAGAAGCCGATGAACGGGAAGGGGCTCAACAGCACGTTGACGCCGCCGACGAGCGCCATCTCCGCGTCGCCGCCGCGGACCGCGCGGCAGGCGGCGTCGAAGGCCACCAGCGCCGAGGAGCAGGCGGTGTCGACGATATAGCTCGGCCCCTGCAGGTCGAAGGCGTAGGAGACCCGGTTGGCGACGATGCTCGATGCGTTACCCGTCATGAAATAGGCGTCGCCGGAGGCCGGATCGCCGATCCGCAGATCGCCGAAATCCTTGTTGGAGACGCCGACGAAGACCCCGGTCCGGCTGCCGGCGAGGCGGTCGAACCCGAGCGCGGCGTCGTCGAGTGCCTCGGCGGCGAGCTCCAGGGCGAGGCGTTGCTGCGGGTCCATCTGCCCCGCCTCGCGCGGCGAAAACCCGAAGAACTCCGGATCGAACCGGTCGATGCCGTCGATGACGCCGGCGGCCCAGGTATAGGACTTGCCCGGCGCGCGGCGGTCGGGGCTGAAGAAGGCGGATTTCGTCCAGCGCTCGTCGGGAATCTCGGTGACGGCGCAACGACCGGCGTCCAACAGTCGCCAAAAGCTCGAGAGGTCGACGACATCGCCGGGAAGGCGGCACGACGCGCCGACTATCGCCAAATCATGGGAGCTCACGCGTCCACCTCGTGGTCGGATGGTATCGATCGAGAGATCTGTGGCCGATCAACGGCGCCTCGGCCGCCGCCGGCGCCTCGCGACGCCCGCGACCGCGCCGGCAACCGAGCACCAAGCACCGAAACCACCGTCGTCGCGGCCGGCGGACGTAGTGAGAGAGTACAAGCTTCCTGACACCTTTAACTTTGAGAGTGAGCCGCTCCGCCCAACCTGTTCGGAGATAAAGCTGTTCATTTAACTCTTGTCAATCAGCGAGCCGCGCAAGTGAGGGGGTGATCAAGGCTTGCTCGCGAGTGGATCCTCCGGCTGACGGACGTAAGCCTGCCCGGCAGCGACCACGCCCCGGCGAATGGACCGAGTCCGTGCGAACAGGTTCTCGAGGGCGTCCCCTTGCTCCCACCGGATCGCGCGCTGCAGCGCGATCAAGTCTTCTGTGAAGCGACCGAGCATCTCGATCGTCGCCTCCTTGTTGTGCAAGAACACATCGCGCCACATGACCGGGTCGGAGGCGGCGATGCGGGTGAAGTCGGTGAAGCCGCCGGCCGCATACTTGAAGACCTCGCTTTGCGCCTGGTCTTCCAAGTCGGCGACGGTGCCGACGATGGTGTAGGCGATGAGGTGCGGCAGGTGCGAGGTGATGGCGAGGA
>CAYZSE010000102.1:0-12484 GCA_964481035.1 uncultured Geminicoccaceae bacterium
GCTCGCCGAGCGCTACGCCGACGAGCCGGCGGTGATCGGCGCCGACCTCCGCAACGAGCCCAATGGCGGCAGCTGGGGCGACGGCGGCGTCACCGACTGGGCCGCAGCCGCAGAGCGCGCCGGCAACGCCATTTTGGCGACCGGCAGCGAGTGGCTGATCGTCGTCGAGGGCGTGCAGACCTACGCGGGCGAGAGCTACTGGTGGGGCGGCAACCTCCAAGGCGTCGCCGACCGGCCGATCGAGCTCGACCGCGCCGACAAGCTGGTCTATTCGGCCCACGCTTATTCGCCGGAGATCTACGAGCAGCCGTGGTTCAAGGATCCGGCCTACCCGGCCAACCTGCCCGCCATCTGGGACAAGAACTTCGGCTACATCCACCAGCAGGGCATAGCCCCGTCGTCGTCGGCGAATTCCGCAACCGCTACGCCGATGCCGCCAACCGCCAATGGCTCGACGCGTTCGTCGACGATCTCGGCGGCGACTTCGACGGCGACGACGGCAACGACCTGGATCCCGGCGAGACCGGCCTGAGCTGGGCCTCTTGGGTCTGGAACCCGAACTCCGGCGACACCGGCGGCGTGCTCGAGGACGACTGGGAGACGCCGGTGGCGCGCAAGCTCGACGCCCTCGCCGACGCCGTGGTCCTGGCGACCGACTTCACCGCAGGCGCCGACGGCGGGCACAACACCGTCGCCGAGACGGGCCAGGCGGAGATCGTCCTGCGACTTTCCGCAGCACCCGTCGAGGAGGTGCTGGTCGCGTGGCGGACGACGGACGGGACCGCGACGGCGGGGGAGGACTACGAGGCCGACGCCGGCGTCGTCCGGTTCGCGCCGGGCGAGACGCAGAAGACGGTTACCGTCACCGTCCTCGGCGACGCGACCTTCGAGGGTGACGAGCAGTTCTCGCTGGTCGTCGACGACGCCAGCGGCGCCGAGCTCGTCACCGCCGAGGTGCTGGTCACGATCCTCGACGACGACCAGCCGGGCGGCGAGCCGGAGCCCGCCGAGCCTGAGCCCGCCGAGCCACCGGCGGCGGAATCTCCCCGAGCCGCCCCCGAAGGCCGCGACGCGGTGCTGGTCGACGTCGACATCCAGCGCAGCCAGTGGTGGTACCAGGTCGACGTCACCCTCACCAATACCGCCGATCGGTTCATCGCGGACTGGACCCTGGCGCTGGTCGGGCTGCTGCAGATCGACCAGCTCTGGAACGCGGAGGTCGTCGACATCGAGGGCGACAGCACCTTCTTCCAGAGCAACCAGACCTGGTCGCAAGAGCTGGCCCCGGGCCAGACCGTCGGCTTCGGCCTGGGCGGCTCGCCGACCGACCCGCGGATCGACGCGCTGGACGAGACGATCCTGGCCGAGCTGGCGGTCTTCGACGGCCTGCTCGCCTGAGCGCTTCTTGCCGACCCATGTCCAGCGCCGCCCTGAACCGCCCTCAGCCGCCTCCGGCCGGGGCCGGCCAGGGGCGGCAGCTCACTGCGTCAGGCGTAACTCGGTGAGCTGACCCGCGATGTCGTTGAAGGCGGCGTCCAGATCGGCGCCCGTCGGCGCATCGAAGTATTTGGGACCGGGGTAGTTCGGGTTCTGCTCCGGGCTCGAGGCGCAATCGCCGTAGAGTTTTCTTGTATCACCGTTGACACCACCGAAGGTGATGGTGAAGAGGACGATACCTTCCTCCTTCAACGCGCTACAGGCGTTGAGCATGCGTTGGTCGATGCTGTCGCCGCCGAGCATGTCGTCACCCGGAAAGCGATAGGCGGTGTAGTCCTTCTGGTACCAGCCGTTGGCGCCGTCGGTCATCAGCACGATGACCTTGTCGATGTAGAGGGTGTCGTAATCGAGCGGCAGGGTGTCGATCGCCGCCCCGGACGGCTCGCGCCACAGCCCGCGCCACGCCGGGGAGAGCGCGCGCCATCCCCAGACGAGCCCGACATTGGCCATCGTGCCGCCGCGGTGCCACGGCTGCATCTCCGCGATCTTGGCCGTGACCGCCGCATAGGACGACGTCAGCGGCAAGATCGCCGACCCGCAGCCGAGATTGGGGCCAAACCCCGCGTTCTTGGCCGCGTTGCGCTCGTCCACTTGGCCGTCGACCGGCCAGACGTTCTTGCCTTGGGTGAAGTAGGTCGTCTCCGCGGGTCCGGGCGTGTCGGCGCTCGAGCGCCAGAACAGCGGCTCGAAGGCCGCCTCGAGGGGCGTCGCCTCGGTCTCGTCGTCGCCGCCGTCGCGGGCGAGCACGCAGCCCTTCCACGTCAGAGGCTGCAGGCCCGGCAGCGCCAGCACATCGTCGAAGGCAGCGAACTGGGAAAGCGCGGTGGCACCGCCGGAGAGCCAATCGAGATGCTGCGTGCCGATGTTGACGGATGCCGCATAGGGGACGACCGCGACCCAGAGGTTGGGCTTGCTCTCCTGGGAGTCGAACAGGGCGTCGACCAGGGCCTGCGCCGCGTCGCGCAGGTCGGCGATCCGGCCGCCGCTGCGCATCGAGCCGGTGTTGTCCAGCACCAGCGCCAGCTCGAGGCCCTGGGTCTTGCGGACGGTGCGGTTGGCGGCCTCGACCTCGAGCCATTGGAGGTCTGCCGCCGCCAGGAGGTCGCCGAGCGGCGAGCGCAGCCGTGCCTGCGCGCTCATCTCCAGCCGACGCACCCCGTGCTCGTCGGTGAGCGGCACGACCTCGAAGGCGGTCACCTCCGCCGGCGCCCAGTCCTGCGCGAAGTTCGCGTCGAACACTTGGCGCGCGTCAACCTCCAGGGTGGGCGAGGCGATGTCGCGGGTGGCGGCGAGCCCGGCGGCGTCGATGGCGATCTGCAGGCGCGTCTCGAGCTGCTGCATCCGGCTCGCCTCGACCCCGACCATCACGCCCGCGAGCACGATCGGCAGCACGATCGCGAAGGAGACGGCGATCGCGCCCCGCCGGCACCGGCGAAGACGGCCCAAGCGCATCGGCATGCCGGCGGTACGACTCATCAATCGGCCCTCTCCAAGGTAGCGAGCGCCGCGAGGCGCGGCCGGAAGAACGCGCGGCGATAGATCACGAAGTCGGCGAGACCGCTGAAGCCGGCGGCGTCGAGCAGCATCGGCTGGAAATCCAAGAAGACCTCGGCGACGACGACACCGCCGTTCGCCGGCAAGGGCGGAAGATTGTCGACGCGGCTCTCCGCATCGAGCGCGTAGGGGCCGGTCCGCTGCCACAGCTCGGCCCCGCTGCTCGGCTCGAACACGCCGATATACACCCGGCCCCACCCCACCAGATCGTCGGGCCATGCCACCTCGTTGGCGGCGGTGAAGAACGCGGCGAGGTCGTTGTTGGCGAACGCGGCGTTGAAGTCGACGTTGTCGCGTACCGTCTCGTTCCGTGCGGTCAGGTCCGCTGCCACCGCCGCGGCGCGGTGCGCACGGGCCGAGGCCTCGACGTAGCGGACGACGTCCATCCCGAGGATCAAGATGAAGATGACGACCGGGATGATGATCGCCGCCTCGACGGTGATCGAACCCCGGCGATCGCGAAGTAAGCAGGCGATGTGCGGCTTTGGCATGGCTCAGAAGGGCTCGTTGCGAATGACCATCCGCGTCTGGTGGAACACGTCGGCACCGAGTGCCGCGCGGAGGAGCGGGTTAAGGACGTTCTGGTAGTAGCCGGCTTCGTAGACGACGACGTCGCCGGAGCCGCCGGGGCCGGCCGCGCCCATGTCGGCGTCCCAGATCTCGTTGCCGTTGACGTCCGTGAATTTCTCGCCGGGGTCGTGCTTGCCGTTCTCCGGCGCATCGTCGACGAATGGTTCCGCTCGGCCGAGATTGCCGACGTCGCGATAGGCGCGCGCCGTCAAGAACAGCGGCGAGAATGAGCCGTCCTCGTATTCTTTCTGCTTATCCGCCGCCCACAGGCAGGCGTTTCGCGACTCGTCGACTTCGGCGGGGCAAATCCGTTCGATGATGAGCCGACGCACGGTCTGCTCCCGGGTCTCCCCGTCGATCGCCGCACCGGTCAGACCGTAGCGGGCGGCGGCCCGCGACCCGGATTCGAGCGCCATGTCGCCCATGGCGAGATAGCCGAGCTCGACGACCGCTGCGAGGAGGAGGAAGAAGGTGGGCGCGATGAACGCGAACTCGATGGTGCTCACGCCGCGCCGGTCGGCCCAGGCCGCGGCGGTCGCTTCGATCCAGCGCACCCCTCAGCCTCCCGCCGCCGGGGCGACGCCGCGCGCCGCCCGGTAGAAGGCGAGGTTCTCGTCGACCTCCTCGGCACCGAGCTCGGACGCCAGCAGATGGCGCGCCGCCGCCTCGTCACCCGCGAGGCCGTAGGCCAGCGCGAGATTGTGACGCGCCTCGGCGAGCCCGAGCGCGTCGCCCGCGAGCCGCTCCAGCCGATCGATCGCGCTATCGCGATCGCCGGCGAGCATCAAGGACAGGGCCTGGTTGTTGGCCACCGCCCGGTTCGTCGGGTCGAGCGCGAGCGCCCGGACGTAGGCCTGCTGCGCCTCGCGGTGCCGGCCGCCGAGATCGTGGGCCACCGCGAGGCCGTTGAGGGCCGCGACGTCGTCGGCGGCGATGGCCAAGGCGGCCTCGAAATGGCGCGCCGCGACCTCGCTCTCCATGAGCCCCAGTGCGACGCGGCCGAGGCCGATGTGGGCCTGCGCCGGGGCGTCGTTCTGCGCTGCGGCATAGGCGACCCTGGCCTCGGTGAACGCGCCCAGGCGGTAGTAGGCGTCGGCGAGAGCGAGCCGCGGCCCGACGGCGTCGGGCTCGGCTTCGATCGCCCGACGGTAGAGCTCGACGGCGGCCCGGGGATCGCCGCCGGCGAGCGTCGCCTCAGCGAGCGCCAGGAGGTTCTGCGTGCCCTCCCCGGCCGCGCGGCCCGTCGCGTCCGGTGGTGTCGTCGCGCAGGCAGCGACGGCCAGCAAGGCGAGCACGCTCGCGAGGTTGCGGGCGGCGCGGGCGGCTGAACGCTGAGCCGCGGCATGTCGAGCGGTCATTCCCCGAACGCCTCCATCAAGAGCAGCACGCTCGGCCCGGCCGTGACGATGAAGATGGCCGGCGCGATGAACAGCATGAGCGGCACGCTCAACAGCGCCGGGAGCCGCGCCGCCTTCTCCTCGATGGCGAGCATGCGCGCCTCGCGCATATCGTCGGCGATCGCCTTGAGCGACGCACCGAGCGGGGTGCCGTAACGCAGCGTCTGGATGAGCGTCGAGGTCATGCTCCGGACCTCGGCGAGCGCGGTGCGTTGCGCCAGGTTCTCCAGCGGCTGGCGGCGATCGCCGAGGCCGCGGAGCTCCGAGACGGTGACCTGGAGCTCGTCGCCCAGGATCGGCGCGTGGGAGGCCATCTCATCAGCCACCCGCGCGAGCGCCACGTCCAGGCTCTGGCCGGCGTTGGCGGCGATGACCATGAGATCGAGCGCGTCCGGCAGGTGTGTCGTGATGGAGGCGCGGCGCCGCGCGATGATCCGCCTGACCACCAGTTCCGGCACGAGCCCGGCGGCAAACGCGGCGAGCACGACGAGCGCGATCTGGAACACCGGCTGGCCCGCCATCAGTCCGATGCCCAAGACGAGCCACAGCCCGATGCCGACGCCTAGGAGCGAAGCGGTGCTCTTGATCGTGCCGTAGGTTCGCACGGCCTCGCGGTGGCGCCAGCCGGCGTGCACCAGCATCGTGTGGATCTGGTCGCGGTCGCGGTCGCTCAAGAGCTGGGTCGCGCCGAGCGACGCGGTGAGCCCCCGCCACAGCCCGTGGAGCTCGCTCAGGACGAAGAGCGCGGTCCGCTCGCCGGCACCGGCGCGGGTGCCGACCCGGCCCGCAACGGCGAGGCGGCGGCGGAAGCGGTCACGCCGCGCGAGGCGCTTCTCCAGGCCGACGGCCGCGAGTGAGATCACGGCCAGGGTGCCGGCAGCGATCACGGGGACGGTCATGGCGGCGACGTTCATCGGCTCAGACCCGGAAGCGCGAGAGATGATTGACGACGAGGAAGCCCACGGCCATCGACGCGAGACCGTAGACGAGCATGCCGCGGCCGTAGCCCGGCTCCGTCAGCCGCAGCACGTGCTCGGGGCTCATGAAGAACATCAGGACGCCGACACAGATCGGCAGGCCGCCGACGATCAGCGCCGTCATCCGCCCTTCGGCGGTGAGCGCCCTGACCTTGAGCCGGATCTCCTTGCGCCGCCGCAGGATCACCGTGAGGCCCTGCAGGGTGGCGGTGAGCTGCCCGCCGGTCTCGCGCTGGATGACCAGGCAGACGACGAAGAAGTCGAACTCCGGCAGCCGCACTCGCGCTGCCGATTGCCGCAGCGCCACCGCCATGTCGACGCCGAGGTCGATGCTGTCGGACAGCCGGCGAAACTCGCTGCGGACCGGCTCGTTGACCTCGGCGCCGGCCTGGCGGATGGCCTCGACCACCGGCAGCCCGGCGCGCACGGCCCGAATGACCAGCTCGATCGCATCGTTGAGGTTTTCGAGAAAGGCGATCTGCCAGCGGGCGGTCACGAGCTCCATGAGAAAGGCGAAGGCCGCCACGGCGACGGCGGCCGCGAGGGCGATCGCCGGGCCGAGCGCGAGGAACTCCAGCCGGACGAGGAGCGCGGCGACGGCGAGGCCGATCAGCAGCGACGGCAGCGGCAACAGCCGCACCCGCGCCGCACCGCCGGCGCGCAGCAGCCGCCCCCGCCACCAGGCGCGCAAGGGGTGCTCCCCGTCCTCGCCGAACCGGTTGAAGATCGGGCTCGCGTCGCGGGCCCGAGCGACGACCTCCTTGCCCTCGACATGCCGCCGCAGACGATCCCGCATCCGCGCCGCCGGCGACGACAGCCACCAGCGGGGCAGGACCAGCGTCAGCACGAGGCCGAGGCTCGCGCCGGCGAGTGCGAGGATGGTGAGCGAGACGTTCATGCCACCGCTCCCTGCACGATCTCCATCAGCTCCGCGCCCAGGCCGAAATAGTTGGCCCGATCGTAGAAGGCCGGGCGCAGCCGGGTCGTCGTGAAGCGCCCCTTGACCTGCTCGCCGAAGTCGTCGGCGTCGTACTCGAACTTGAACAGGTCCTGGGTGATGACGACCTCGCCCTCGAGGCCGGTGACCTCGGTGACGGCGAGTAGGCGGCGCGCGCCGTCGCGCATCCGCGACACCTGGACGACGAGGTTCACGGCGCTCACGATCTGGCTGCGGATCGCCCGCGGCGGCAGGTTGGGATTGCCCGACAGCACCATGTTCTCGAGCCGGCTCAAGGCGTCGCGGGGCGAGTTGGCGTGCAGCGTCGTCATCGAGCCGTCGTGGCCGGTGTTCATCGCCTGCAGCACATCGAACGCCTCGGCGCCGCGGGTCTCGCCGAGGATGATGCGGTCGGGACGCATCCGCAGCGCGTTCTTCACGAGATCGCGCTGGGTCACCTCGCCGCCGCCCTCGAGGCTCGGCGGACGCGTCTCGAGGCGGACGACGTGCGGCTGCTGGAGCTGGAGCTCGGCCGCGTCCTCGATGGTGACCACCCGCTCGCCCGGATCGATCATCCGCGACAGCGCGTTCAAGAGCGTCGTCTTGCCCGAGCCGGTGCCGCCGGAGATGACGACGTTGAGCCGGCACCGCGAGGCGATCTCCAAGAGCCGCGCCATCGCCGCGGAGAGGCTGCCGCCTTCGACCATCTGCGGCAGGCCGATCTTCTGCTGCGCGAACTTGCGGATCGAGACGCTGGCGCCGTCGATGGCCAGCGGCGGCAGGACGATGTTGACCCGCGAGCCGTCGGCGAGCCGCGCGTCGCACAACGGGCTCGTCTCGTCGACCCGCCGGCCGACCGAGGCGGCGATCCGCTGGGCGACGTTGACGAGGTGCGCGTTGTCGCGAAAGCGCACGTCGGTGAGCTGCAGCCGGCCGCGGCGCTCGACGTAGACCTGCTCGGGCCCGTTGACGAGGATGTCGTTGATCGTCGCATCCGCGAGCAGCGGCTCGATGGGACCGAGGCCGAACATGTCGTGCAGGAGCAGGAGGCACATCCGATCCTGCTCCGTCGACGAGATGCGCAACCGCTCGCGGCTCGCGATCTCGCCGACCGCCTGGAGGACCTCCTTCTCGACCGCCTGGCGACCGGCGGACACCGCCGCCGAGACGTCGATGAGATCGAACACCCGGTCACGGACCAGCATGAACTGCCGCTGAAAGGTCGTCCCTTCGCCCGCCGCGTTGTCAGGTGTCGGCTCCGAGGCGGCCGGCGTGGGCACCTGGGCCGGAGCCGGCGCGCTCGAAGGCGCGGGCTCGGCCAGCGAGCGCTTGCGTCCGAAGCTCATCTCACGCCCTGCCCAGGAACCGGCGCCAGCCGGTCGGCGGCGCGAGCCTCCGGCCCGAGAGGTCGGCGGCCAGATGGCGAACGGCGGTGGCGAACGGACCGCGGCCGGCGGCGAGCGGCTCGCCGAGATTGTCGCCGCGGTCCGGCGCCGAGCGATCGAACGGGACGACGAGATCGAAGCCGCGCCCGAGCGAGCGCTCGATGCTGTCGCGATCCAGGGGCGAGTGCCCGCTCGGCTGATGCTCGTTGAGCACGTAGACGGCCCGGCCCTTGTCGCCGGCCAAGAGAGGCAGCATGCGGACGGCGTTGTGCACCGCCGGCAAGGTGCGGTCGACGACGATGACCTGCACGGCGGCGCGCTGCAGCGCGAACCGGTAGAGCGGGCCGGGCCGCCGCGGCAAGTCGAGGATGACGTAGTGGAACTGCTGCTCCAGCTGGCCGAGCAGGCGGTCGAGCGCCTCCGCGTCGAGGGGTGCTTCCGCGTCGAAGTCGTTCTCCGCGCTCAAGCAGAACAGGCGCTCGCCCTGCCGCACCAGCGCGCGGTCGAGCAGGAGCGCGTCCTGCTGGGGCGCGTTGGCGAGCGCCTCGGCGAGACCGCCGACCTCGAGGTCGAGCAGCAAGGGTCCGCCGCCGCCGTGGGTGTCGAGGTCGACGAAGGCGACGCGCCGGTGGTGCCGGTTGGCGATCAGCCAGGCGAGGCTGGTGGCGAGCGACGTCGCGCCGACGCCGCCGCGCGCACCCGTGATGGTGACGAGCTTGCCGGTGCGCGAGCTGCGCCGCGCCGAAGCGAGCTTCAGGTCGCCGCCGATCACCTGCAAGAGGACCTCGATGGTCAGCGGCTTGACGAGGTAGTCGGCGACACCGATCGCCAGGAGCTGGCGGAACAGGGCGACGTCCTGCTGATCGCCGATGACCACCACGCTCACCCCGGGCTCGCACACCTCGGCGAGCCGGTCGATCGCCGGCAGGGGCATGCCGATCCCGGCGATGTCGACCACCAGAAGACGCGGCGAGCGCGCCTGCTGCTCGACGAAGCGGACCGCCTCGTGGACCGAGCCGCGCTGGACGTGCGCGCTCGCGATCATCTGGCGCTTGACGAACTGGCGAAAGACATCGGCACTGTCGACGTCGCCGAGGAAGGCGACGAAGTCATAGGCGGACAGGGTCGCCGGGGCGTTGAGCGTCGCGGTGCTCATCGACGTGCCTCCCGCCCGGTCATGGCGCCGCATCCGTGGTCTGGGTGTCGATCAGGGCCTTGCGCGTGTCGGTGGCGTAGCGCTCGACCGCAGCACCGGCGGTCACGCTGCGGGCCGGCCCGGTCGGCGCCGGATCGAGATCGCTCGGATAGGCGAGCATGACCCGCAGCGAGCGCGCCGTGGCGCAGCCGAGCGGCCGGTCGTTGGCGCTCAGCCGCCAGTCCTGCTGGGGCTCGACCGGCGAATCGAGGTGCAGCGCCCGGAAATCCGGGCAGAGCGCCGGATCACCGGCCATGTCGACGTCGGCCGCGCGCTCCGGAAAGCCGGGAGCGCAGGCCCCGGCGGCGAGCATCAGGGCGAGGACGATGGCGGCGCGAGAACAGGCCATGTGCCGTCCTCCTAGTAGATGAAGCCGGCGGGCCCGGTCAGCCGCCGCGGTGGCCGGGTCGTCGCGGTGAAGGCGGGCCCCTTGCGGTCGAGCAGCAGCCGCTCGATCGCGGTCGCCGGCGCCGCCTGCCCGAGCGGCGTCTCGAAGGCCTCGGGCGCCGTCGAGCGCACGATGTAGGGGGTGACGATGATGATCAGCTCGGTCTCCTGGTTCTGGTACTCGGTCGAGGAGAAGAGTGCTCCCAGCACCGGCACGTCGCCGAGCCCGGGGAACTTGGCGACGGCGTCGCGGCTGCTCTGCTGCAGGAGACCGCCGATGGCGAGGCTCTGCCCGCTGCCGATCTCGACGCTGGTCTCGGCCCGGCGGATGATGAGCGAGGGGACGCGGATGCCGTCGCCCAACTCGACCGCATTGTTGTCGCTCGGATCGATGGCGCTGACCTCGGGCCGCACCAGGAGATTGATGCGGTCGCGGCTCAAGACCGTCGGCGTGAAGGCGAGGCTGATGCCGAACGAGCGGAACTCGATGGTGATCGTGTCGTCGTCCTGCGCGACGGGGATCGGGAACTCGCCGCCGGCGAGGAAGGTCGCCGTCTCGCCCGAGAGCGCGGTCAGGTTGGGCTCCGCCAGCGTCCGGGCGAGGCCCTGCTCGTCCAACGCGCGCAGCACCGCGTCGACGCTGTAGCTGTTGTCGCTCGACGGGCCACTGAAGAAGCCACCCAGCAGGCCGTCGGCGACCCGGCTGATCAGCTGCACCCGCACGTCGCCGATGGCGAACAGCGCCGAGAGGTCGATGCCGAAGGTACGATCGACCGAACGCGACACCTCGGCGATGCGGACCCGGAGATTGACCTGGGTCGGCATGTCGACCGTCAGGCGGTCGATGAGATCCTCGCCCTCGCCGAGCGACCCGCGCAGGGTGGCCCGGATCGCCTGGGCGTCCTCGGGGGTGCGCACCACCCCCTCGACGAGCAGGCTGCGCGGCGCCGAGGAGAGGCGCACGGTGTTGCCGGGAAAGCGCTGGCGGACGATGCCCTGGAGCTCGCCCAGATTGTGCTGCACCCGGATCTGCCGCGAGGCCAGGGTGCGCCCCTCCTCGTCGAGGGCGAAGAGCCGGGTCGCACCCGTCGCCACGCCGAAGACGATGATCGTCTGGGGGCCCGCCACCTGGACGTCGGCGATCGTCGGATCGGCGACGAAGACGGCATCGGCCGCGGCGGCGAGCTGGACGATGTCGGCCTCGCCGACGTCGAGCAGCAAGAGTTCCTGGGCCCGCGCCGAGGCGGGCAGCAGCAACAGGGCGAGGGCGAGAACGATGAGCATGCGCATGGTCATTGGATCGCCGTCACCTCGTCGCTGTCGCGTCCGCGCAGCACGCGGATCTCGGTGCGGGGCCGCAGCGCCGGCTCCTCGGGCTCGGCCGCGGGGGCCTGGGCGCGGCGGACGATCGAGACGTCGCTCGCATAGGTGGCACCGTCGCCGACGAGGTGCGCCGGGCGGCCCTCGGCGAGGAGCGAGCGCAGGCTGAAGGAGAGCCGGCCGAGCTGGCTCGCGACGGCGATGCGCTCGACGTCGCCCGGTGCCACCTCCAGCGTGAAGGTCCGCGGCACGACCCGGCTCGCCTCGCGCGCGGTGAGGTCCTCCTTGAGGTTCTGGTCGACGGCGATGACCCGGACCGCCTCGAGGATCGTCTCGCTCACCCAGTCGTCGCGGCGGCGTGCCTCGGCGGGGAGCTGCTGGGTCAAGATCAGGTCGACCCGGTCGCCCGGAAAGACGTGGCCGGCGTTGCCGGAGACGGCGTCGACCGCGACGGAGACCGCGCGGAAGCCCGGCTGCAAGACCGCAGCGAGAAAGCCGTCCTGGCCCGGCAGCAGGAGATCGCCGCGCGCGACCGGCCGACCGGCCGGCACCGTGCGGATGACGACCGCGCCGAGGATGTCGTCGCTCTCCGCCCGCTTATCCGTCGTCCAGCTCTCCTCGAGCTCGTCGTCGGGCCAGGGCTGGAACGGCGCCTCGACGTCGTCGAGGAAGGTGCCGACCGCGAGATCGACGGCGGCGACGCGGACGGGCGTGGTCGGCGCCAGCACCGCCTCGGCCTCACCCGAGGGCGCGAGCAGGCGCTGGCCCACCAGCACGACGACGACGGTGACGACCAGGACGAGAGCGACGCGGAGCGCGAAACGCAGCATGACGAGCCCCTAAGACGTGAGCACGAGAACGACGCAGCCGCCCGCGGCGATGGCCGCGCCGTAGGGCACACTCGCCACCGGGGCGAGCTGGTGACCCAGCGCGCGCGAGCGGACGGCGCGGACGAATAGGACCGCGAGCGCCAGCAGCGCCCCCGCGATGGCCACGACGAGCGCGAAGTCGAGAAGCATCGCCGGCGGCACCCACAGCGCGGTCGCCGCGGCGAGCTTGACGTCGCCGCCCCCCGAGATCCCGGCCATGAAGGCAGCCAGGCCGCCCGCAAAGACGGCGACGGCCACCCCGACACGCACCAGGGCCGGCATCAGGCCGTCCAACGTCACGAGCTGGACGAGCCCGAGCACGAGCACGACCAGCGAGATCGCATCCGGAATGAGTCGCCGCCAGACGTCCCACGCGGCGGCGGAGAGCAGGGCTGT
>CAYZSE010000103.1:0-1600 GCA_964481035.1 uncultured Geminicoccaceae bacterium
CCGCCTCGCCCCCCTTGCGCATCTACGCCGAGCGCGCCGAGCGCAAGGAGGGGACCTCCCGTTGACGCCCCGCGCCGGCCTCGCCGAGGACCGAGCATCGGGGTCGCGCCGATCCCCGCGATCGAGCGTGAGCGGCGAACGCCATGAGCATCATCGGGCCGGCAAAGGCCGCGGCCGGACGAAGGTACGGGCGGGCGCGCGCCGGCAGCGGCTGAGCGGCCGATGATCGACGGGCTCGCGCCGGCAGGGCTCGGCGCGCCCGCGGCTTGGCTCCTCGTCGCCGCCAGCCTCGCCACGTCCTTCGTCACCGCCGCGTTCGGCATCGGCGGCGGGGTGTTGATGCTCGGGGTGATCGCGACCGCGCTGCCGCCCGCAGCCGTCATCCCGGTGCACGGCGTCATCCAGCTCGGCTCGAACGCGGGCCGGACGGTGCTGCTGGTCAAGAGCATCTCCGGCGAGCTGGCCCTGCCCTTCCTCGCCGGCAGCGTGCTCGGTGCGGCGGCGGGCGCGATGGTCGTCGTCGAGCTCCCACCGGCGCTCTGGCAGACCGCGCTGGGCCTTTTCATCCTCTGGTCCGCCTGGGCGCGACTGCCGGCCTTTCGCGGCCGCGGCGCGCTCGTCGCCACCGGCGTGGTCTCGACCTTCTTCAGCATGTTCTTCGGCGCGACCGGCCCGTTCGTCGCCGGCGTTCTCAAGCCCCTTCGGCTCGACCGGCGCGTGCACGTGGCGACCCACGCGGCCTGCCTGACCGCGCAGCATCTCTTGAAGGTGATGGCGTTCGGCGCCCTCGGCTTCGCCTTCGTCGACTACGCACCCTTCCTCGCGCTGATGATCGCCGCGGGCTTCGCAGGCACCGGGCTCGGCGGTCGTGTCCTCGCCGGCCGCGACGACGAGCGCTTCCATCTGGTCTTGAGCCTGATTCTCTCCGCCCTGGCGCTACGCCTCGTCTGGGCCGGCCTCATCGACCTCGCGGCCGCCCCTCAATAGGCGCCGGTGAGGTACGGCGGCCGGATGGCGAGGTGGTTCTCGACGCCCTCCACACCCGGTATGCCGCGCGCGGCGACCTCGACCGCCTGCTTCTCGGTGTCGCTGGCAACGAAGCCCCACAGGCCGACCCGACGCTCGGTGGCGATGACGTTGAGGGTCGTCGTCGTGGCGAGCCCGGCCTTCTGGATCTCCTCGATGACCGCCTCGGCGAGCTGCTGGTCGTCGACGGCCACCGGCTCGGCGATGTGTTGCGCAGCCTTGGTCAACAGGCGCAGGAGATCGGAGCGGCTGACGATGCCCAGCAGCCGGCCCTCGTCGAGCACCGGCACGCGCTTGATCTTGTGCCGGTCCATGAGCATCGCGACCTCGGCCACCTCGGCATCGGGTCCGACCGTCTTTAGGTCCGTGGTCATGACCGTGGCCGCCGTCTGGCCGTGCGCCTTGAGGTAGGCCCTGGCGCGATCCTCGGTCGAGCGGAAGAGCTCGGCCCACCACGAGACCGTGGGCTCGGTGCCGGCTTCCTCGCGGTGCAGCAGGTCGCCTTCCGAGACGAGACCGACGAGCTTGCCGTCGGCCACCACCGGCACGGCGCTGATGCGTCGCTCGACCAGCA